>NZ_JBEXYS010000025.1:0-105231 GCF_040631045.1 Streptomyces sp. NPDC005706
TGCAGCGGGTAGTCGCACTGGGCGGCGAGCTGCTTGTAGGCCTCGATCATCACGACCGGGTCGTTGTGCTTGACCGAGATCTTGATGTCCCGGAAATCGTGCTCCTCGAAGAGGGACGCCTCCCACAGGGCCGACTCGACGAGCGCCTCCGGGGTGGCCTTGCCGTACTTCTGCAGCAGCCGCCTGTCCAGGGAACCCGCGTTGACGCCGATCCGGATCGGGGTGCCGTGGTCCTTGGCGGCCCGCGCGATCTCCTTGACCTTGTCGTCGAACTGCTTGATGTTGCCGGGGTTGACGCGGACGGCGGCGCAGCCCGCCTCGATGGCGGCGAAGACGTACTTGGGCTGGAAGTGGATGTCCGCGATCACCGGGATCTGCGACTTGCGGGCGATGGTCGCGAGGGCGTCGGCGTCGTCCTGGGTGGGGCAGGCGACCCGGACGATCTGGCAGCCGGACGCGGTCAGCTCGGCGATCTGCTGGAGGGTGGCGCCCACGTCGGACGTACGGGTCGTGGTCATCGACTGGACCGAGACGGGCGCGTCCCCGCCGACCGCCACGGATCCGACCTGGATCTGCCGGCTCTTCCGGCGCTCGGCCAGCTTGGTCGGAACGGACGGCATGCCGAGAGAAATCGCAGTCATCTGCTGTGCAACCCCAAGTCGTGGATCAAGGTCCGGTCCCGTGATCGGCGGGCTCCAGGCTTCGAGATTACGGCACGGGCGCGGGCGCGGGCACATCCCACCCGGCAAACACGCTCAATGAAAGGCGGCCCGGAACACGGGGTTCCGGGCCGCCTCCAACCTCAGGTGGCTAGGAGATTTTCACCGGGTTAACGACGTCGGCGATCAGCACGAGGATCGTGAAGCAGACGAAGATGCCCGCCACCACGTACGCCACCGGCATCAGCTTCGCCACGTCGAAGGGGCCCGGGTCCGGGCGGCGCAGCACACGGGCCACGCCGCGCCGCAGCGACTCCCACAGGGCGCCCGCGATGTGCCCGCCGTCGAGCGGGAGCAGCGGGAGCATGTTGAACAGGAACAGGGAGAGGTTGAACCCGGCGACCACGAACACGGCCATGGCGAGCTGCTGCGAGGCCGGGATGTCCAGCGTGGCGATCTCGCCGGTGACCCGGGCCGCGCCGACGATGCCCATCGGGGAGTCCGGCTCGCGCGGGCCGTCGCCGAAGGCGGCGTCCCACAGGGCGGGGATCTTGCCGGGCAGGGCGATGAGCGAGTCGACGGCGTCGCCCACCCGGTCGGTCATCCAGGTCACGGACTGGCCGAAGTCCTGTTTGACGACACCGGTGGCGGAGCTGAAGCCGAGGAAGCCCGCCTTGACGTACTGGCCCTGGACGTAGGTTCCGCTGGAGTCCTTCTTGGCGACCTGGTTCGTGGCGATCTTCGCGTGCAGGGTCAGCTCCTGGCCCTTGCGGTCGACGACGATCGCGACGTCCTTGCCCGCGCTGTCCCGGATGAGGTCGGACAGCGTGTTCCAGTCCTTGGTCGGCGTGCCGGCGAAGGAGACGATGCGGTCGCCGTTCCTCATGCCGGCGGCCGCCGCCGGGGAGGCGGGGTCGGACTTCTTGCAGCTGTCGCGGTTCTCGCTCTGCGCGATGACGCAGGGCGAGACGGAGGCGACGGTGGTGGTCTGCTGCTGGATGCCGAAGCCCATCAGCACGGTGAGGAACAGGCCGATCGCGAGCACCAGGTTCATGAACGGGCCCGCGAACATGACGATGACGCGCTTCCACGGCTTGCGCGTGTAGAACATGCGCGTCTCGTCGCCCTCCTTCAGCTCCTCGAAGGCGGCGGAGCGGGCGTCCTCGATCATGCCGCGCCACGGAGAGGTGGAGCGGGCGGAGACCCGGCCGGCGTCGTCGGGCGGGAACATGCCGATCATGCGGATGTAGCCGCCGAGCGGGACGGCCTTGATGCCGTACTCGGTCTCGCCCTTCCTGCGCGACCAGATGGTCGGGCCGAACCCGACCATGTACTGCGGGACGCGGATGCCGAAGAGCTTGGCCGTGGACAGGTGCCCCAGCTCGTGCCACGCGATGGAGACGAGCAGGCCGACCGCGAAGACCACTATGCCGAGGATGAACATCAGGGTCGTCATGCACGCGCCTCCGCGGTCCGGTCTGTCAGTTCGCGGGCCCTGGCCCGGGCCCAGGTCTCCGCTTCGAGGACGTCCGACACGGTGAGCGGGGTTCCCGTGACCGGGGTGCCGTGCTCCTCGACCACCCGGGTGACGGTCTCCATGATTCCGTTGAAGGGCAGTGCGCCGCAGCGGAACGCCTCGACGCATTCCTCGTTGGCGGCATTGAACACCGCCGGAGCGGTGCCCGCGAGCCGCCCCACGTGCCGGGCGAGGTTCACCGAGGGGAAGGCCTCGTCGTCGAGCGGGAAGAACTCCCACGTGGAGGCCTTGCTCCAGTCGAAGGCGGGCGCCGCGTCCGGGACCCGTTCGGGCCAGCCCAGACCGATGGCGATGGGCCCGCGCATGTCGGGGGGCGTCGCCTGGGCGATCGTGGATCCGTCGGTGAACTCGACCATCGAGTGGACATACGACTGCGGATGCACGACGACCTCAATGCGGTCGAAGGGAATGTCGTAGAGCAGGTGCGCCTCGATGACTTCCAGGCCCTTGTTGACGAGGGTCGCCGAGTTGATCGTGATCACCGGGCCCATCGCCCAGGTGGGGTGCGCGAGGGCGTCCTCGACGGTGACGTTCGCCAGTTCCGCCCTGGTCCGGCCGCGGAAGGGGCCGCCGGACGCGGTGACGACGAGCTTGCGCACGTCGGCGCGGGTGCCGGAGGCGAGTGCCTGGAAGAGCGCGGCGTGCTCGGAGTCCACGGGGATGATCTGCCCGGGCTTGGCGAGCGCCTTGACCAGCGGGCCGCCGACGATCAGCGACTCCTTGTTGGCGAGCGCCAGGGTGCGGCCCGCCTCCAGGGCGGCCAGGGTGGGCGCGAGGCCGATGGACCCGGTGATGCCGTTCAGCACGGTGTGGCAGTCGGAGGCCGCGAGGTGGGTGGCCGCGTCCGGTCCGGCGAGGATCTCGGGCAGCGGCTCCGAGGCGCCGTAGAGCCCGGTCAGCGCCTCGCGCAGGGCCGGCACGGCGGCCTGACGGGCGACCGCGACGGTCCGCGCCCGCAGGCGGTGCGCCTGCTCGGCGAGCAGGGCCGGGCGGGCACCGTTCGCGGAGAGCGCGGTGACCCGGAAGCGGTCGGGATGGCGCAGCACGAGGTCGATGGCCTGGGTTCCGATGGACCCGGTGGAGCCGAGGATCACCACGTCCTTCGGGCCGTCGCCCGCGACGGGGTCGTACACGAGGTGCGGGTCGGCGAGGGGCGCGGGGCTGGCGGGACTGTCGGTCATCCCCCCATTGTCGCCGCAAGCCGCGCGCGTCCGGACAGGGCGTCCCCCATGGAAGGGCGCGTCACCGGTTTTCGTCGCCGGATGGGGTGATTGTTCTTGAAACTCCGCATGTGGGGTCGAGGTGAACATCATCCGCACCCGCGCGTCAACGACGACCGCGAGTACCGCCGGGCCGGGTGAATTCCCGGGTGCGGGGCCCTCACTCATGGCATCCTGCCCGCTGGAGCCAAGTCCAAGTGGCTCACAGGGGGAGGAGAGAAACCACGATGAACCGCATGCGCACGACCGCGACCGTCCTGGCGGCGGCGGGGGTCGTCACCGCCGCTCAGCTCGGTCTGGGCGGTGTCGCGTCCGCCGCGACGGCGACGAGCACCGGCTGCCCGGTCGACCTGGTCTACCCGAGCCGCTTCTACGTCGACTCGCACGGCTGGGTGACCAACGGCGGTCTGTACTTCGGGATCAAGAACAAGAGCACCACCAAGAGCTTCAAGAAGGTCACGTTCACCGTCACGAACGTCCGCAACATCCGCTTCGGCACGGCCAAGGCGAAGAACGGCAAGGTCACCAAGAACACGACCAAGACGGTGTCCGTGTACACGACGACGCTCAAGAAGAAGACCAGCCTCGGGCTGAAGGTGCCCACGCACCTGCTCAACACCCGTTCCTACAAGGTGAAGTTCACCCTGAAGGGCACCGGCTGGAACTGCGCCTCGAACCAGGGCACCTGGGGCGTCTGAGCCCAGGCGCCCGGTCCGGGGCGGGATGTTCAGGCGCCGAAGGGGCGCCGTTCGTTCGGCCGTGCGGACGGTCCGGGGGTCGCGTCGGCGATCCACGGGCCGTCCCCGGACGGGTCGATGACGCCCTCCTCGAGCCAGGTGTAGGCGCCGCCGAGGACTCCCTTGACCACCTTGCGGTCGAGATCGTCGGTGTTGGCCCACAGGCGGCCGAAGAGTTCCTCGACCCGGATGCGGGCCTGGCGGCAGAAGGCGTCGGCGAGCTGATAGGCCTCGCGGCCGTGCTCGCCCTCACCGCGCAGCCGCTCGGCGCGGACGCAGGCCGCGCTCATCGCGAACAGTTCGGCGCCGATGTCCACGATCCGGCCGAGGAAGCCCTGCTTGGTCTCCATCCGGCCCTGCCAGCGGGACATGGCGTAGAAGGTGGAGCGGGCCAGCTTGCGGGCGTGCCGCTCGACGTAGCGCAGATGACCGGAGAGGTCGACCTCGCGCTTGAACTCGCCGTACGAGGACGGCAGTTGCCCGGGACCCGCGACCAGCTTCGGCAGCCACTTGGCGTAGAAGACGCCCGCGTTCGCGCCCGCCCTGGCCTTGTCCGAGAGGGTCTTCTCGGGATCGATGAGGTCACCGGCGACCGAGAGGTGGGCGTCGACGGCCTCGCGGGCGATCAACAGGTGCATGATCTCCGTGGAGCCCTCGAAGATGCGGTTGATGCGCAGGTCGCGCAGCATCTGCTCGGCGGGGACGGCCCGCTCGCCGCGCGCCTTCAGGGACTCGGCGGTCTCGTAACCGCGGCCGCCGCGGATCTGGACCAGCTCGTCGGCCATCAGCCAGGCCATCTCGGAGCCGTAGAGCTTGGCGAGGGCGGCCTCGATGCGGATGTCGTTGCGGTCCTCGTCGGCCATCTGCGAGGACAGGTCGAGCACGGCCTCCAGGGCGAAGGTGGTGGCCGCGATGAAGCTGATCTTGGAGCCGACGGCCTCGTGCAGCGCGACCGGCTTGCCCCACTGCTCCCGCTCCGCCGCCCACTCCCGGGCGATCTTCAGGCACCACTTGCCGGCTCCGGCGCACATCGCGGGCAGCGACAGCCGGCCGGTGTTGAGGGTGGTGAGCGCGATCTTCAGACCCGCGCCCTCCGGGCCGATGCGGTTGGCGGCGGGCACCCGGACCTGGTGGAAGCGGGTGACGCCGTTCTCGATGCCGCGCAGCCCCATGAAGGCGTTGCGGTTCTCGACGGTGACGCCCTCGGCGGTGGCCTCCACCACGAAGGCGGTGATGCCGCCCTTGTGGCCCTCGGACTTCGGCACCCGGGCCATGACGACGAGCAGGTCGGCGACGACTCCGTTGGTGGTCCACAGCTTGACCCCGTCGAGGACGTAGGTGTCGCCGTCGGGCACGGCCGTGGTGGCCAGGCGTGCCGGGTCGGAGCCGACGTCCGGCTCGGTGAGCAGGAAGGCGGAGATGTCGGTGCGGGCGCAGCGGGGCAGGAAGGCGTCCTTCTGCTCCTGGGTGCCGAAGATCTTCAGCGGCTGCGGTACGCCGATCGACTGGTGGGCGGAGAGCAGGGCGCCGACGGCGGGGCTGGCGGAGCCGGCCAGGGCCAGCGCCTTGTTGTAGTAGAGCTGGGTCAGGCCGAGACCGCCGTACTTCGGGTCGATCTTCATGCCGAGGGCGCCGATTTCCTTCAGGCCCGTGATGACCTCGTCCGGGATGCGGGCCTCGCGCTCGATGCGGGCGGAGTCGACCGTCGACTCGCAGAAGGCGCGCAGTTCGGCCAGGAACTCCTCGCCGCGCCGTACGGACTCGGCGTCGGGGAGCGGATGGGGGTGGATGAGGTCGAGCCGGAAGCGGCCGAGGAACAGTTCCTTGGCGAAGCTCGGCTTGTGCCAGTCCTGTTCCCGGGCGGCCTCCGCCACCTGGCGGGCCTCGCGTTCGGTGACGTTGGTGCGTTGGGTGGTGGGGGCGGACATTGAGGCTCACCTCGCCGCGAAGAGGGATCATTGAGGGTCGTTCGTTACCGACCGGTGCTACTGGATCGTTGGTACCCGAAACGGGCCGCTCCCACCACCCCTCGCGCGCCGTTCGGGTGGAATGGCCGCCGAAGGCCGGTGGCGGCGAGGTGTACTGGTTTCGCACGGCACTTCCCGCCGACCGGATTTGCTGTCGAAGCGCTTCGACAGCCTATGGACACGCACTCCCACTGGGGTTACTGTCGAACCACCTTCACTCGCCCTTGTCAGCAATGCGCCGTGTCGAAGCGCTTCACAAAGCTTGGAGAGCTGGATGGTCACCCTCGCCGAGGTCGCCCAGCACGCCGGAGTCTCGGCGAGCACGGTGAGCTATGTCCTCAGCGGCAAGCGGTCCATCTCCACCACCACCCGGGAACGGGTCGAGCAGAGCATCCGGGAGCTCGGCTACCACCCGAACGCCGGGGCCCGCGCCCTGGCGAGCAGCCGGTCGAACATCATCGCGCTGATGATCCCGCTGCGCACCGACCTGTACGTGCCGGTGATGATGGAGATCGCCATCGCGGTGGCCACCACCGCCCGCGCCCACGGGTACGACGTCCTGCTGCTCACCGGCGAGGAGGGACCCGACGCGGTGCGCCGGGTCACCGGCAGCGGGCTCGCCGACGCGATGATCCTGATGGACGTGGAGCTTCAGGACGAGCGGCTGCCGCTGCTGCGCGGCTCGCACCAGCCGTCCGTGCTGATCGGCCTGCCCGCCGACGCCGGCGGGCTGACCTGCGTCGACCTGGACTGGACGGCGACGGGCGCCCTGTGCCTGGAGCATCTGGCCGGGCTCGGGCACCGCGACATCGCTGTCATCGGCGAGGCCCCGGCCGTGTACGAGCGGCACACCGGCTTCGCCGAGCGCACCCTGGACGGGCTCCGCTCCCGGGCCCGGCAGGCCGGCGTCCGGGTGCTGCACCGGCCCTGCGAGGGCGGGTACGACGCGATGGCCGTGACCCTGGCCCGGATCCTGGACGAGCGGCCCGGCACCACCGGGTTCGTCGTGCAGAACGAGTCCGCGGTGGAACCGCTGCTCGCGCTGTTGCGCCAGCAGGGCCGGGCGGTGCCCGAGGACGTCTCCGTGGTCGCGATCTGCCCGGACCAGGTCGCCGTGCAGGCGTCGGTGCGGCTGACCTCGGTCGCCATCCCCGCGCAGGAGATGGGCCGGCACGCCGTGGAACACCTGATGGCCAAGCTGGACGGGCGGGGCGGCGACGAGGTCGTGCTGATCGCGCCCGAGCTGTCGGTACGGGCGAGTACGGGGCCGGCGCCCGCCGCGCCCTGACCCCTCCTCCGTCTTCCACCCCGCCCCGGCCGCCCGGGGCGGGCCGCTGCCTGCCTTCCCTGTCTGCACTCCTTCAGGAGCATGCTTGTGAACCAGCCCGCCGGAATCCGGCCCAAGGCCAGCCTCGCCCAGTCCTCCCTCACCGTCGGCACCTTCCGTGAGTGTGACGGCGCGCTGGAGTGGAGCGGCCGTCAGGAGACGGTGCGGATCGAGCCGTGGGGTCCGGACGCGGTCCGGGTGCGCGCCCGGCTCGGCGGCCCGGTGCTCGACGGGCTGCCGGGCGCCCTGCTCGAGGAACGCCCGCCGGCCGTCGGCTCGGTGAAGACCGGTGACACGGAGGCACTGCTGACCGTCGGCGCGCTGACCGTCGAGGTGAGCGCCGAGGGGCTGATCCGCTTCCTGCGCACCGACGACCGTACGGAACTCCTCGCCGAGGAGCGTGCTCATTTCTGGTGGCCGGGTTCGCGTCTGTACACGGCCGTCGGGGGCGGCCACCACCGCCTGGAGCAGCGCTTCGGTGCGCGAACGGGGCCTGGACGGCGCCGACTTCGACGAGCACTCCGGCATCGCGATCGTCGACCGCACCAGGACGGCGGGCGACGCGGTGACCCCCGCCGCAGCGGAGTCACCCGGTGAACTGCTCTACCGCTCCTGCGACTTCGCGGACGGCGTGACCACGGTGAGGGCCCGGCTGGCGGGCGAGGGCGTGCTGGAACTCTCCCTGGACGGCGGCCCGCCGCTCGCCAGGCTCACCCTCGCCACCCCGACGGCCGACGAGCACACCTACGTCACCGTGGACGCGCCGTTCGCCGCCGCCGGCGTGCACGACGTCCGTCTCAGGCTGCGCGGCCCCCTGCGGCTCGCGCACGCCGGCTTCTCCGGCTGAGGGTCCGGAAGAGCCCGGTGGCACGAGGGGCCCCGGCACCGACAGGCAGCGGTGCCGGGGCCCTTTGTGGACTGCTCCCCGCGGACCTGGCGGGCGGTCCGCAAGGCGGTCGTCAGAGCCCGGTGCCCGGAGGGAACGGCACCGCACGCGTGCCGCGCTTCCTGGTTCGCCGGCGGTGCCGGTCTGCTGGCGGAGCCGGTCTGCCGGCCGGGAACAAGGAGACGGCCGGAGCCCCCGCACAGTGGGCTCCGGCCGTCCGTCCGACCTGTTCGTGTCAGGTCAGAGCGCGAGCCCGGTGAGGACCAGCACGCGCTCGTATGTGTAGTCGTCCATCGCGAACCGCACGCCCTCGCGGCCCACGCCGGACTGCTTGGCGCCGCCGTACGGCATCTGGTCGGCGCGGTAGGACGGCACGTCGCCGATCACGACGCCGCCGACCTCGAGGGCGCGGTGGGCGCGGAAGGCGACCTGCAGGTCGTGCGTGAACACACCCGCCTGGAGGCCGTACTTGGAGTCGTTGACGGCGGCGAAGGCCTCGGCCTCCCCGTCCACCTTCCGCACGGTGAGGACCGGCCCGAAGACCTCCTCGCAGGAGATCGTGGTGTCGGCGGGCACCTCGGTGAGGACGGTCGGCGCGTAGGAGGCGCCGTCGCGCTCGCCGCCCGTGAGGAGCTTCGCGCCGGCGGCGACGGCCTCGTCCACCCAGGACTCGACACGCTTGGCGGCGTCCTCGCTGACCAGCGGGCCGACGTCGGTCTTGGCGTCGCTCGGGTCACCGGTGACCTGGGCCTCGACGGCGGCGACGATGCGCGGCAGCAGACGGTCGTACACGGCGGCGTCCGCGATGACCCGCTGCACGGAGATGCAGGACTGGCCGCCCTGGTAGTTGGAGAAGGTCGCGATGCGGGTCGCGGCCCAGTCCAGGTCCTCGTCGCTCGCGAAGTCGCCGAGCACGACGGCCGCGCCGTTGCCGCCGAGTTCCAGGGTGCAGTGCTTGCGCGGCACCGAGTCCATGATCGCGTAGCCGACCTTCTCCGAACCGGTGAAGGAGATCACCGGCAGACGCTCGTCCTGGACCAGGGCGGGCATGCGGTCGTTGGCGACCGGGAGGATCGACCAGGAGCCGGCGGGCAGCTCGGTCTCGGCGAGCAGGTCACCGAGGATGAGGCCGGACAGCGGGGTGGCCGGGGCGGGCTTGAGGATGATCGGGGCGCCGGCAGCGATGGCCGGGGCGATCTTGTGCGCGCACAGGTTCAGCGGGAAGTTGAACGGCGCGATGCCGAGGACGACGCCCTTCGGGAAGCGGCGGGTCAGCGCCAGCCGGCCCTGGCCGCCGGCGTCGGTGTCCAGGCGCTGGGCCTCGCCGCCGTTGAAGCGGCGGGCCTCCTCGGCGGCGAACCGGAAGACGGAGAGGGCACGGCCGACCTCGCCCCGGGCCCACTTGATCGGCTTGCCGTTCTCGGCGGAGATCAGCTGGGCGATCTCCTCGGTGCGCTCGACCAGACGCCTGCTGACGTGGTCGAGGGCGGCGGCACGCACGTGGGCCGGGGTGGCGGCGAAGTCGTCGCGGACGGCGTACGCGGCGGCCACGGCCTCCTCGACCTGGGCCTCGGTCGGCACGCTGACCTTGCCGACGAGACGGCCGTCCCACGGGGAGGTGACGTCGAAGGTGTCCTCGCCGGTGGCCTGGCGGCCGGCGAGCCAGAAGGCGTGGGTGGAAGTCATGTGAGTCGTCCCGGCCCTTCCATGTTGTGGGGTTGTGGGTGTGCTTTCGGTTCGTGGTCCACGGTAGGGCGGGGGCGGGCGGTGGTCGCTTGTCCGAGTCGTAGCAGTCGGGGTGTGGGGTGCGCCGGTTTGGCGCGGTGGAGCCGGTCACTCCGTCGACGTCGTCTTCAGGGCCAGCCACAGTTCCATGCGGACGTCGGGGTCGTCGAGGCTGCGGCCCAGGATCTCCTCGACCCTGCGCATCCGGTACCGCAGGGTGTGCCGGTGGACGCCCAGGTCCGCCGCGGCCGCGTCCCACTGGCCGTGCCGGGAGAGCCAGGCGCGCAGCGAGGCGACCAGGTCCCCGCGGCCCGTCGCGTCGTGCTCGTACAGGGGCCGCAGCAACCCGTCGGCGAAGGCCTTCACCGCGTCGTCGGCCAGCAGCGGCAGCACCGAGCCCGCGGCCAGCTGGTCGTGCTCGACGAGCACCCGTCCGCGTCGCCGCGCCACCGAGAGCGCCTGCTCGGCCTGCTTGTAGGCGGCGGCCGCCGCTATCGGGCCGGCCGGCGCCGAGAGGCCGACGACCAGGTCGTCCTCCCCGGCCGCCCCCTGCTCGGGCACGCCCCGCGCGCGCTCCAGCCCCGACGCGTGCCCGGTGCACGCGGCCACCGCCGCGCCCCCGTCGGCGACCAGCACCACCAGTCGCTCCCGCTCCGGCACCACGAGCACCGCCTCACCGGAGCGCGCCGCCGCGGCCTCGACCGTCTCCGCGAGCGTGCCCAGCGGGTCGCCGCCGGACCCCGGCTCGGCGACGATCATCCGGAACGGCGCGTCGAGCAGCCCGCCGTACAGGTCACCGGCGACCGCCCGGGCGTGGTCGGGCTCGCCGGCGAGCAGCATGCGCAGCACCGCCGCGCCGATCCGCTGTTCGGCCGCGTGCAGCGAGCGGGAGCGTTCGGTGGTGAGGGTGAGCAGGGCGATCGCGGAGTGCAGGGCGTAGCGCTCGGCGGTGCCCAGCGCGGCCGCCGTGCCCACGGCGAGCGCGTCCCGCGGGCGCTTCCCCGTCCCCAGGGAGTGCAGTTCCACCCGGTCCTCGTTCTCCGGTCCGCCCACCACCGAGGACGCCGGAGCGGGCCGTTCCCGCAGCCGCTCCACCTCGGCGGTGAGCCGGGCGGCGCGGCGGCCGGCCCACTCGGGCGCGGCGGCGACGACGGCGCCCGAGGCGTCGTACAGCGCCGCCCAGCCGTCGATCTGCGCGGCGAGCGCGCCGAGCAGTCCCTCGGGGCCGGCGTTCAGCGCCTGGCGGGTCAGCTCGCGCTGGGCGGCGAAGCCGGCCGTGACGGCCCGGTACTGGTCGGCGGCGATCGCGGCGGAGACGGCCTTGCTGATGGCGAGGAACGGGGTGCGGCGGGGCACCTCCAGCAGCGGCAGCCCCTCCTCCTCGGCGGCGTCGACGAGGGCCTCGGGGATCTCCTCGTAGTTGACGCCGACCGCGAAGCCGAGCCCGACCACTCCCGCGCCGACCAGCCGCCGCACGTACCGCCGCATGGCCTGCGGGTCCTCCGCGTCCAGCTTGAGCGCGGTGATCAGCAGCAGCTCGCCGCCCTCCATGTAGGGGACGGGGTCGGCCAGCTCGCTGACGTGCGCCCACCGGACGGGCACGTCGAGGCGGTCCTCGCCCGCGCGCACGGTCAGCTTGAGCGCGGAGTGGTGGACGAGCGAGGCGAGCGTCGGGGGCATGGGGCCTTCAGGTCGTGGTGAACCGGTCGGACGGGGGTTCCGGTGACGGCCGGTTCGGATCATTTGGCCGCCGCGTACGAACAGCCTATGCCGATTCTGCCGCACCGTACGGTCCGCCGATGGCCGTTCGGCCCTGCCTCAGCCCCGCAGATCCACCAGCAGCGGCGGCGCGTGCTCACCCCGCACGGTCGTCAGCGACAGCACCGCGTGCCCGGGCGGCACCCCGTGCGCCAGCTCGGAGGCGGACCAGCGCTCGCGCTCCACCTGGCGGACGGTGACGGCCCGGGCGGTGGGCGCCTGCCCGGTGATGACCCGGCGCAGCATGTGCACGGCCTTGCCGGCCGGGGTCTCGGCGATGATCTGCCGGTCGGTGACGTCCCGGGTCTCGGTCCACTCCTTGCCCCACACCTCGGCGAAGTCCTGCCCGTCCCAGGGGGTGAGCCCGGACAGGGCCATCCGGCATCCGGTGGAGCCGAGCAGCGGGCCGCGCAGCGGCCGGGGCACGTCGTCCAGGGTGCGCAGCGTCAGCACGGCGCCCGCGCCCGCCGACCGCAGCCGCTGGATGCCCCGGACCGCCTCGGGGGTGACCACGCCGGAGGCGTCGTCGAGGAGCAGGCAGGCGAACAGCGACCGGTCCTCCCGCGCCGTCACACTGGCCGTGAACTGGGCGAGCACCAGCCGGGCCAGGATCCGGGAGGCGTCGGCGTGGCCGCGCTGCGGCAGGTCGATGCGGACCCGCACCGGGTGGTCGAGTGCCTTCAGCGAGAACGGCCGGGACTCCCCGGTGGTGTCGAAGAAGGCGGCGAAGGCGGGCCGGTCGAGCAGTGCGACCCGGTCGGCGAGCACCGCGCCGACATCACCGGGGTGGGCCATCTGCCGCTCGCGGGCGTCCAGTTCGCGCAGCAGCGAGGCATGTCCTGTGTCGGTGAGCGCCTTGCGGAGGGCGGCCAGCGGGCCGGGGGTGCCGTCGAGGAGCTGGCGCAGCTCGGGGACGGAGGGGAAACGGCCGTGGACGGCCCGGAAGGGGCCGAGGAGCTGGGCGAGGACGGTGGTGGAGCGTCGGCTGTCGCTGCCGGGGTGCGGGTCGGCGAGGTCGCCGACGAGGGCCTCGGCGAGTATGGCGGCGGCCTCGTCCGGGTCGGTGGTGCCGCCGTACAGGTCGAGGTCGTAGACGGAGTCGGGGTGCCCGACCCGCACGACGACGTCGTAGGACTCGGCCGGCCCGAGCCCGGCGCCCGCCGCGCCGACGACCACGAGCGCGGCCTGTCCGGCGAGCGCGTGCAGGCACAGCGACTCGGCGAGCGGCCGGACCACGGAGCCGGTCTTGCCGGAGCCTGCCGGGCCGACGGCGATGAGGGAGGTGCCGAGCAGCTCGGGCCCGAGGGCGAGTCCGGCGCCCCGGTAGTGGTAGGGGTTGCGCGGGTCGTCGGCGGTGGTGCCGAGCCGCACCTGACCGGTGACCAGGTCGTGCCGGGCCTGCCGGGCGGGCAGGTCGCGCTCGCCGGAGGGGTGCGGGCAGGCGGCGGCGCCGTCCCTGAGCACGGCCCCGGTGAAGGTGGCGAGGCTGTGCGCGCCGGACCGCACGCCCTGCCAGGCCCGGCTGATCCGGGCGTGGTCCACGTCCCGCATCAGGCCGGCCCGCGCGTCGGCGGCCAGCCGCGCGGCGGCCTCGTGCGCGCCGGAGGCACGCAGCTGAGGCCACTCGGCGGGGTCCTGTTGGGGTGCGGGGGGCGGTTCGGTGGCGGGCGCGGCCGGACGCCAGGCGGGCGGGCCGTAGCGCCGCCAGACCTCGCCCCAGCGGCCGAGCCGGCCGACGACGAGCATGATGACGACGGCGATGAGCGTGTAGTACGAGTACCAGAGAACGGCGTTGCCGACGCGGCTGTTGCCCTGGCGCCAGGAGTCCGGGGTGAACAGCTCGAGCGGCAGCACCCACCAGCCGCCGAGGTAGCCGTTCCACAGCAGGGACCACACCAGCCAGCCCACCAGGAACGCGATCAGCGCGCCGCTCAGCAGTTGCCGGGCGGGGATCAGCTCGGGTTCCTGCTCGGGCCGCGGCCGGTGCCCGAACCGCCACACGCCGGGCGCCGCCTGCGGCCTGGACGCCCGCAGCCAGGCGAGGAAGGCCGAGCCGTCCGGCCGCGGCGGCGCGCCCGGCGGAACCGGGGGCATGGGCGGTAGGGCGGCGCCCTCCGGGGGCACCGCCGGGCGCGGCACCGGATTCGCATGCGTGCCGCGCGCGTCCCGGGTCCCGTCGCTGTCCATGGCCCTCTCCCCCTGACCTGCCGTTCCGTCCACCGTCAGCGAGCCAATCTAACGCCCCGGGAACGGCAGTTCACCGCTTACGCGGCCGGGCGGACGGCCGGTCCTGGCACATCCGTCACCCGTTGCTATGTCCACCACGGACAACGGGCCTCGCAGACAACGCCCACATGGAGCATGCCCACCCGCCTTGCCCGGCCCTAACCTGCGAAGAAAGAGACAAGCGTCCGAAAAACGCACCGTCCGGAACCCCCGGGAACACCCGGTACGCAAGATCACAGGGAGCCCCCATGACCGCACTTCCGCAGGAGCGCCGCGTCGCCACCGCCATCCCCGGCCCGAAGTCGCAGGAGCTGCAGGCCCGCCGCACCGCCGTGGTCGCGCAGGGCGTGGGCTCCACGCTGCCGGTCTTCGTCACCCGGGCCGGCGGCGGCATCATCGAGGACGTCGACGGCAACCGTCTGATCGACTTCGGCTCCGGCATCGCCGTGACCTCGGTCGGCGCCTCCGCCGAGGCCGTCGTGCGGCGCGCGGCCGCCCAGCTCGCCGACTTCACCCACACCTGTTTCATGGTCACCCCGTACGAGGGCTACGTGGCGGTCGCCGAGGCTCTCGCCGAGCTGACCCCGGGCGACCACGCCAAGAAGTCGGCGCTGTTCAACTCCGGCGCCGAGGCGGTCGAGAACGCCGTCAAGATCGCGCGTGCCTACACCAAGCGCCAGGCGGTCGTCGTGTTCGACCACGGCTACCACGGCCGTACGAACCTGACGATGGCGCTGACCGCGAAGAACATGCCGTACAAGCACGGCTTCGGTCCGTTCGCCCCCGAGGTCTACCGCGTCCCGGTCGCCTACGGCTACCGCTGGCCGACCGGTCCGGAGAACGCCGGCCCCGAGGCCGCCAAGCAGGCCATCGACCAGATCACCAAGCAGGTCGGCCCGGACAACGTGGCCGCGATCATCATCGAGCCGGTGCTCGGTGAGGGCGGCTTCATCGAGCCGGCCAAGGGCTTCCTGCCGGCCATCCGCCAGTTCGCCGCGGACAACGGCATCGTGTTCGTCGCGGACGAGATCCAGTCCGGCTTCTGCCGTACCGGCCAGTGGTTCGCCTGCGAGGACGAGGGCATCGTCCCGGACCTGATCACCACCGCCAAGGGCATCGCCGGCGGTCTGCCGCTGGCCGCCGTCACCGGCCGCGCCGAGATCATGGACGCCGCGCACGCGGGCGGCCTCGGCGGCACCTACGGCGGCAACCCGGTGGCCTGCGCCGGTGCGCTCGGCGCCATCGAGACGATGAAGGAGCAGGACCTCAACGCCAAGGCGAAGAACATCGAGGCGGTCATGAAGGCCCGCCTCGGCGCCATGGCGGAGAAGTTCGACATCATCGGCGACGTGCGCGGCCGCGGCGCGATGATCGCCATCGAGCTGGTCAAGGACCGCGCCACCAAGGAGCCGAACCCGGAGGCCACCGCGGCGCTCGCCAAGGCCTGCCACGCCGAGGGCCTGCTGGTGCTCACCTGCGGCACCTACGGCAACGTGCTGCGCTTCCTGCCCCCGCTGGTGATCGGCGAGGACCTGCTGAACGAGGGCCTCGACATCATCGAGCAGGCCTTCTCGCGCATCTGAGCGACCCGGTCGCACCTATGGACAGTTCCTGCGGCAGGCCGTGTGAAGAAGGTGTGCGGGGTGGATGGCGGGACGCGATTGCGTCTGCCCAAGCGCCCCGGCCTGCCGTAGGTTCTACCCAGATGAGAGATACACCCCGCCCACAGGGGACTGTGGGCGACCTCAGGCCGGGGCCTCCCCAGCTTCGACCTGGTCGTGCCCTCGCGCACACAACCGGGGCCTGACGGCTCCGGGATCTCCTCACCGATCGGACGGTCGCCGCCCCAAACCCCCCGGGGCGAGCGACGTTCCGGTCCGGACGGCCGCCCCGGAACCACCCCCCCTGTTCCTGGGCGGCCGACCTCCTTCCCGGCCGAAACCTGCCAGTCTGTCCCTCATGGCTGTGCTTCTGGGTCTGTGCCTCCTCCTTCTTCTCCTCTTCGCGGTGATCACCTGGCAGGTGGTCGCCGACGGCCCGCTGACGCGTGTGGACGAGCGGCTCAGCGGGGCCCTGGTCCACCCGGACCGGTTCTCCGGCGGGCTCTCCGACCTCGGCAACGTCGAGGTGGCGGTCCCCGTGCTGCTCCTGGCCGCCGGGTACGTCGCCTGGCGCGGCCGCGCCGCGGGCACGCACCTGTGGTGGCTGCGGCCCGCCACCGCGGCCGCCCTGATGGCGCTGGTCCCGGCGGTCGTGGTCCCGCTGAAGGAGTGGACGGACCGCCCGGGAACACCGGTGTCCCCGGGGACCGGCTACTTCCCGTCCGGCCATACGGCGACGGCGGCGATCGCGTACGGCTCAGCGACCCTGCTGCTGCTTCCCTGGCTCCGCTCCCCCGCCGCCCGCCGGCTGCTCGTCGGCGGCTGCGCGGCCCTCGTCCTCGGCGTCTCCTACGGTCTGGTCCGCCGGGGCTGGCACTGGCCGCTGGACGTGGTGGCCAGCTGGTGCCTGAGCACCGTGCTGCTGACCACCCTGTTCCTCGTCCCCCGTGCCGTGCTCAGCCGAAGTAGCCGTCGAAGTTCTTCTGGAACTCCCAGTTCGCGTAGCGGTCCCAGTTCACCGACCACGTCATCAGACCCCGCAGGGCGGGCCAGGTCCCGTGGGTCGCGTACGAGCCGCAGTTCGTCCTCTTCGTGAGGCAGTCCAGGGTCTTGGTGACCTCGGACGGCGAGACGTAGCCGTTGCCCGCGTTGGTCGACGCCGGCATGCCGATGGCGACCTGGTCGGGGCGCAGCGGCGGGAAGACGTTGTTCGCGTCGCCCGCGACCGGGAAGCCGGTGAGCAGCATGTCGGTCATGGCGATGTGGAAGTCGGCGCCGCCCATGGAGTGGTACTGGTTGTCCAGGCCCATGATCGGGCCGGAGTTGTAGTCCTGGACGTGCAGCAGCGTCAGGTCGTCGCGCAGGGCGTATATGACCGGGAGGTACGCCCCGCAGCGCGGGTCCTGTCCGCCCCACTTGCCGGTGCCGTAGTACTGGTAGCCGTTCTGCACGAAGAAGGTCTCCGGTGCCATGCTCAGCACGAACCCGGAGCCGTACTTGGCCTTCAGGGTCCTCAGGGCCGAGATCAGGTTGGTGATCACGGGGGTCGTGGGGTTCTTGAAGTCCGTGTCGTTCGTGTTCAGGGAGAGCGAGTGCCCCTCGAAGTCGATGTCGAGGCCGTCCAGGCCGTAGTCGTCGATGATCTTGGAGACCGAGGCGACGAAGGTGTCCCGCGCGGCCGTCGTGGCGAGCTGGACCTGGCCGTTCTGGCCGCCGATGGAGATCAGCACCTTCTTGCCGGCCGCCTGCCTGGCCTTGACCGCCGCCTTGAAGTCGGCGTCGCTCTCCACGTTCGGGCACTCGGTGACCGGGCAGCGGTTGAACCGGATGTCGCCGGAGGTGACCGAGGTCGGCTCGCCGAAGGCGAGGTCGATGACGTCCCAGCTGTCGGGCACGTCGGCCAGGCGGGTGTAGCCGGAGCCGTTGGCGAAGGTGGTGTGGAGGTAGCCGACCAGCGCGTGCGCGGGCAGGCCGGGTGAGCCGCCGCCGGTGTCGGCCGGGGTCGTCGCGGTCACGGTGGCCGACTTCGCGGACTCGCCCGCCTCGTTGACCGCGGCGACCTGGAAGCCGTACGCCGTCGAGGGGGTGAGCCCGGTGACGGTGGCCGAGGTGCCGCTCGCCGTCCGCACCCTGACCCCGTCGCGGTAGACCGCGTAGCCGGTGGCGCCGGTCACCGCCGACCAGGACAGGGCGACGGAGGAGGAGGTGACGGTGCCGGTCTTCAGGCCGGTGGGCGCGGCGGGCGGCTGCTGCGCGCTCCCGCCCGGGCCGGTGAGGGAGATGTCGTCGGCGTGGTAGGCGCCGGTGCCGTACCAGCCGTGGGTGTAGACGGTCACCTTCGTGGTGTCGGCGCCGGTGGTGAAGGTGGTGGACAGCTTCTGCCAGTCGGCGGCGGACTGGGTCCAGGTGGAGACGTCGGTGGTGCCGGTGCCGGTCGCGCCCAGGTAGACGTAGGAGCCGCGGACGTAGCCGGACAGGGTGTACTGCGCGTTCGGCCGCACGGTCACCGTCTGCGCGCACTGGGCGTTGTCGCCGCCGGCCGGGGTGGCCCGCAACGCAGAGCCGCCGCTGTGCACGGGTGAGGTGACCGTCGTCCCGGCCGTGCAGGTCCAGCCGTCGAGGCCGGACTCGAAGCCGCCGTTCTTCGCGAGGTCCGCGTCGGCCGCGTGGGCGGCCGACGAGAGCGCGGTGATGCCGGGTACGGCCAGCAGCGCGGCCGTGAACAGGGCGAGGAGGGATCTGGGGCGTCGGTCGCGTCTGGCGCGGTCCACAAGGGCCTCCGGAGCGGGGGGAGTTGGAGGGGCGGAGCGCACTCAACTTGGTCCAGACCAATCCTGTTGTCAAGATGTCGGGCCGCTGTCCGCCCCTCTCCCGCCCCGGGCCAGCTCCGCGGCCGCCTCGTGCATCGCCAGTTCCAGCAGCGCGGGGTCGGTCAGCGTCCCCGAGCCGTCCGGCGGCACCAGCCAGCGCACGGTCCGGGTCGCCCGGCCCGGGTACGGCACGACGATCCAGGTGCCGGCTCCGGCGGTACGGATGCCGGTGCCCAGCCAGCGGGCCGCGGTGCCGGGCGGCACGAAGAAGCCGACCCGGCTGTCGCCGAAGTCGACGAGCACCGGGCCGGGCAGGCCGAGGACCCGGGTGAGCACGTCGAGCGTGGGATACCCGAGCTCCCCCGGCAGGATCAGCACGTCCCAGGCCCGGCCGGCGGGCAGCAGCGTGACCCCGAGCGGATTGCGCTCCCAGGCCCAGCGGCAGGCCTCGGGATCCGGCGCGACGGCCACCAGCCACTCGATCGCCGTATTGGCCGCACTCATCAAGAAGACCTCCTCGTTCCTCGGGACGCGGTCGCGTCCAGAAGGAAGAAGGAGGTCCTCCCTGGTGCATTACGCGGGTTGCGGCCCCTCTTTCGAGTGAGCCGGGTCACCCCAGGGCCGGGTTCAGCTGTCGAAGCCGAGGCCCAGCCGGTCCATCGTGCGCAGCCACAGATTGCGCCGGCCGTCGTGCGCGTCCGCGCGGGCCAGCGACCACTTGGTCAGGGCGATGCCGGTCCAGGCGAAGGGCTCCGGCGGGAACGGCAGCGGCTTGCGGCGCACCATCTCCAGCTCGGTCCGCTCGGTGCGCTCCCCGTCCAGCAGGTCCAGCATGACGTCGGCCCCGAAGCGGGTGGCGCCCACGCCGAGGCCGGTGTAGCCCGCCGCGTACGCCACCCTGCCCTGGTGGGCGGTGCCGAAGAACGCCGAGAAGCGCGAGCAGGTGTCGATCGCGCCGCCCCAGGCGTGGGTGAAGCGGACGCCCTCCAGCTGCGGGAAGCAGGTGAAGAAGTGTTCGGCCAGCTTGGCGTAGGTCTCCGGGCGGTCGTCGTACTCGGCGCGCACCCGGCCGCCGTAGTGGTGGACGGCGTCGTAGCCGCCCCACAGGATCCGGTTGTCGGCGGACAGCCGGAAGTAGTGGAACTGGTTGGCCGAGTCCCCGAGGCCCTGGCGGTTCTTCCAGCCGATGGACTCCAGCCGGCCGGCGCTCAGCGGCTCGGTCATCAGCGCGTAGTCGTAAACCGGGACGGTGTACGAGCGCACGCGCCGCAGCAGGCTCGGGAAGATGTTCGTGCCGAGCGCGACCCCGCGGGCACGGACCGAGCCGTACGGGGTGCGTACGGCCATCCCGGCGCCGTACTGCTTCAGGGTGAGCGCGGGTGTGTGCTCGTAGACGCGCACCCCGAGCTCCACGCAGGCCCGCTTCAGCCCCCAGGCCAGCTTGGCCGGGTGCAGCATGGCCACGCCCCGGCGATCCCACAGACCGGCCTCGAAGGTCGGCGAGTTCACCTGCTCGCGCACCGCCTCGGCGTCCAGGAACTCGATGCCGTCGGCGAGGCCCTTGGCCTCCAGTTCCCGGTGCCAGTCGCGCAGTTCCCGGGCCTGGTAGGCCTCGGTGGCCACGTCGATCTCACCGGTGCGCTCGAAGTCGCAGTCGATGCCGTACCGGGCGACGGCGGCCTCGATGCCGTCGAGGTTGCGCCGGCCCAGCTCCTCCAGCCGGTGGATCTCGTCCGGCCAGCGGGTCAGGCCGTTGGGCAGTCCGTGGGTGAGGGAGGCGGCACAGAAGCCGCCGTTGCGGCCGGAGGCGGCCCAGCCCACCTCGCGGCCTTCCAGCAGGACCACGTCCCGTCCCGGATCGCGCTCCTTGGCGTTGAGCGCGGTCCACAGTCCGCTGTACCCGCCGCCGACGACCAGCAGGTCACAGGTCTCGGTGCCGGTGAGGGCGGGCTCGGGGCGGGGCTTGCCGGGGTCTTCCAGCCAGTACGGGACCGGCTGGGCTTCGGAGAGGGCGGAGATCCAGTTGTCTTTGCCACGACTCATGGCGCTCGGGGCCATGATTTCAACTCCCTACAGGGCTGCTACGCCTTCTGGCTGTTACGGCGGTTGGTGATGAGCATCGAGACCAGGACGAACAGCACGGCGACCAGGAACATGGCCGTACCGATGACGTTGATCTGCACGGGCGTTCCGCGCTGCGCCGAACCCCACACGAACATGGGGAACGTGACGGTCGAACCGGCGTTGAAGTTGGTGATGATGAAGTCGTCGAAGGAGAGCGCGAACGACAGCAGCGCGCCCGCCGCGATGCCCGGTGCCGCGATCGGCAGCGTCACCCGCAGGAACGTCTGCACCGGCCCGGCGTACAGGTCGCGGGCCGCCTCCTCCAGGCGCGGGTCCATCGACATCACGCGCGCCTTGACGGCGACGACGACGAAGCTGAGGCAGAACATGATGTGCGCGATCAGGATCGTCCAGAAGCCGAGCTGAGCGCCCATGTTGAGGAACAGGGTGAGCAGCGAGGCCGCCATGACGACCTCGGGCATGGCCATCGGCAGGAAGATCAGCGAGTTCACGGCGGACCGCGCGCGGAAGCGGTAGCGGACCAGCGCGAAGGCGATCATGGTGCCGAGGAGGGTGGCCCCGACCGTCGCCCAGAAGGCGATCTGGAGGCTGAGGGTCAGCGAGCCGCACATGTCGGCGACTCCGCACGGGTCCTTCCAGGCCGCCGTGGAGAACTGCCGCCACTCGTAGTTGAAGCGCCCCTTCGGTTTGTTGAAGGAGAACACGGTGACGACGATGTTCGGCAGCAGCAGATAGGCGAGCGTGAACAGCCCGGCGATGACCACGAGATGACGCTTGAGCCAGGTGACGAAGGGCATTTAGACCAGGTCCTCCGTCCCGGACCGGCGGATGTAGACCGTGACCATGAGCAGGATCGCGGCCATGAGGATGAAGGACAGCGCCGCGGCGGTCGGATAGTCCAGGATCCTCAGGAACTGGGTCTGGATGACGTTTCCGATCATGCGGGTGTCGGTGGAGCCGAGGAGTTCGGCGTTGACGTAGTCACCGGTCGCGGGGATGAAGGTGAGCAGCGTGCCGGAGACCACGCCCGGCATCGACAGCGGGAAGGTCACCTTGCGGAAGGTGGTCCACGGCTTGGCGTACAGGTCGCCGGCCGCCTCGTGCAGCCGCCCGTCGATCCGCTCCAGCGAGGTGTACAGCGGCAGGATCATGAACGGCAGGAAGTTGTACGTGAGACCGCACACCACCGCCAGCGGGGTGGCGAGGACGCGGTCGCCCGCCGTCCAGCCGAGCCAGTCGGTCACGTCCAGGAGGTGCAGCGAGTTCAGCGCGTGCACGACCGGGCCGCTGTCGGCGAGGATCGTCTTCCAGGCCAGGGTGCGGATCAGGAAGCTGGTGAAGAACGGCGCGATCACCAGCACCATGATCAGGTTGCGCCAGCGGCCCGCGCGGAAGGCGATGAGGTAGGCCAGCGGATAGCCGAGCACCAGGCACAGGACGGTCGCGGCGGCCGCGTAGAAGACGGAGCGCAGGAACTGCGGCCAGTACTCGGCCAGGGCGTCCCAGTACGTCGCGAAGTGCCAGGTGACCTTGTAGCCGTCCTCCAGGGAGCCCGTCTGCACGGACGTGGAGGCCTGGTAGATCATCGGCAGCGCGAAGAACACGACGAGCCACAGCAGGCCGGGCAGCAGCAGCCAGTACGGAGTGAACCGGCCGCGCCTGCGCGGGGGCGTCTTCGCGGGTTCGGCGGGGGCGAGGGGCGGTGGCGCCTCTTGAAGCGTCGACATGGTCAGGCGGCCTCTTCCTCGACGGTCTCGACGCCGGCGTCGATGTCCTGGGAGGCGTCGAGTCCGAACGTGTGCGCCGGGCTCCAGTGCAGGACGACCTCGGCGCCGGGGACCAGCCGGCCGTCGCGCTCGACGTTCTGGACGTAGACCGCGAGTTCGTCGCAGACGGGGCTGTCGATGACGTACTGCGTGGAGACGCCGATGAAACTGGCGTCGGCGATCCTGCCGGTGAGGCGGTTGCGGCCCTCGGGGATGGAGCCGGCGTCGTCGGCGTGGGTGAGGGCGATCTTCTCGGGACGGATGCCGACCAGCACCTTGCCGCCGGTCGTCGCCGGGGCGGAACACCGCGCCTGGGGCAGCACCAGCTTGCCGCCGCCGGCCTTGAGCACGATGTCGTCGCCGTTCTTCGTGTCGACCTCGGCCTCGATGAGGTTGGAGGTGCCGAGGAAGTTCGCCACGAAGGTCGTGCTCGGGTTCTCATACAGGTCGCTGGGCGCGCCCAGCTGCTCGACCCGGCCGGCGTTCATCACCGCGACCGTGTCGGCCATCGTCATGGCCTCCTCCTGGTCGTGGGTGACGTGCACGAAGGTGATGCCGACCTCGGTCTGGATGCGCTTGAGTTCGAGCTGCATCTGGCGCCGCAGCTTGAGGTCGAGGGCGCCGAGGGGCTCGTCGAGGAGGAGCACCTTCGGGTGGTTGATCAGCGCGCGGGCCACCGCGACCCGCTGCTGCTGGCCGCCGGAGAGCTGGTGCGGTTTCTTGCGCGCCTGCTCACCGAGCTGGACCAGCTCCAGCATCTCCTCGACCTGCTTCTTCACGCTCTTGACGCCACGCCGGCGCAGGCCGAAGGCGACATTCTCGAAGATGTCGAGGTGCGGGAAGAGGGCGTAGGACTGGAAGACCGTGTTCACGGGGCGCTTGTACGGCGGCAGATGGGTGACGTCCTGGTCGCCGAGGCACACGGTGCCGGAGGAGGGCTCCTCCAGACCGGCAATCATGCGCAGGGTGGTCGTCTTGCCGCAGCCGGAGGCGCCGAGCAGGGCGAAGAAGGAGCCCTGCGGCACGGTCAGGTCGAGCGGCTGAACGGCGGTGAAGCCGTTGTCGTAGGTCTTGCTGATACCGGAGAGGCGGACGTCGCCGCTGTTGTCTGTCGTCATGGTCGTCACGCCCCTGTGAGCTTCGCGAACTTCTCTTCGTAGGCCGTCTCTTCCTTCTGGCTCAGCGAGCGGAAGGAGTGCGACTTGGCCTGCATGGCCTTGTCGGGAACGATCAGCGGGTTGTTCGCCGCGTCCCTGTCGATCTTCGCAAGGTAGGGCTTCACACCGTCGACGGGAGTCGCGTAGTTGATGTACGCGGCGAGCGCGGCGGCCTGCTCCGGCTCGTAGTAGAAGTCGATCAGCCGCTCGGCGTTCGTCTTGTGGCGCGCCTTGTTGGGCACCAGCATGTTGTCGGTCGACGTCATGTAGCCGCTGTCCGGGATGACGAAGTCGACGTCCGGGCTGTCCGCCTTGAGCTGGACCACGTCCCCGGCCCAGGCGACGCAGGCGGCGATGTCGCCCTTGGTCAGGTCCGAGGTGTAGTCGTTGCCGGTGAAGCGGCGGATCTGGCCCTTGTCGACGGCCTTCTGCAGCCGGGCTATGACGGCGTCGAAGTCGTCGTCGGTGAACTTCGCCGGGTCCTTGCCCATGTCGAGCAGGGTCATGCCGATGCTGTCGCGCATCTCGGACAGGAAGGAGACGCGGCCCTTGAGCCTCGGGTTGTCGAGCAGGTCGGAGACCGACTTCACCTCGATGCCGTCGAGCGCCTTCTTGTTGTAGGCGATGACCGTCGGGATGCCCTGCCAGGGGTAGGAGTAGGCGCGGCCGGGGTCCCAGTCGGGGTCGCGGAACTGCGGCGACAGGTTGGTGTAGGCGTGCGGCAGGTTGGACGGGTCCAGTTTCTGGACCCAGCCCAGGCGGATCAGCCGGGCGGCCAGCCAGTCGGTGAGGACGATCAGGTCGCGGCCGGTGGCCTGGCCGGCGGCGAGCTGCGGCTTGATCTTGCCGAAGAACTCGTTGTTGTCGTTGATGTCCTCGGTGTACTTGACCGTGATGCCGGTCCGCCCGCGGAACGCTTCCAGCGTGGGATGGCGCTTTCCGCTGTCGTCGACGTCGATGTACTCGGTCCAGTTGGAGAAGTTCACGGTCTTCTCCTGGGCCGAGTGGTCCTGGGCGGACGTGCCGCCCTGGGTCTGGCCCGCCGCGGGGATCCCGCAGCCGCTCAGCGCCCCGAGACCGCCGACCGTGAGCGCGCCGCCCGCGGAGGCGCGCAGCAGCGACCGGCGGGTCATCGCGGCCCTGCCGTTGCGCAGACTGCGCCGCATGGCGGCCACTTGGGCCGGGGTGAGGCGGTCGGGCTCGTACTGCTCCATGCGCGTGGTGCCCTTTCGGATGGGGTCGGCCTGGTCCGGCCTGTCGTTGCTAGCGGTCCCCGAACACGGTGCGGTGCCAGTCCTTCCTGGCGACCGCGGTGTTGTCCAACATGACGTGCTTGACCTGCGTGTACTCCTCGAACGAGTACGCGGACATGTCCTTGCCGAAGCCGGAGGCCTTGTAGCCGCCGTGCGGCATCTCGCTGATGATCGGGATGTGGTCGTTGATCCACACACAGCCGGCCTTGATCTCGCGGGTGGCGCGCCCGGCCCGGTAGACGCCGCCGGTCCAGGCGGAGGCGGCCAGGCCGTACGGCGTGTCGTTGGCCAGCCGGATGCCCTCGTCATCACTGTCGAACGGCAGAACGACCAGCACCGGGCCGAAGATCTCGGACTGGACGATCTCGCTGTCCTGGGCCGCGCCGGTGACCAGGGTGGGCCGGTAGTACGCGCCCTTGCCCAGGTCCCCCTGCGGGGCCTCACCGCCGGTCACCACGCGCGCGTAGCCGCGCGCCCGGTCCACGAAGCCGGCGACCCGGTCGCGCTGGGCGTGCGAGACCAGCGGGCCGAGGTCGGTGCCGGGCGCGAACGGGTCACCGAGCCGTACGGTCTCCATCAGCGCGGCCGTCCGCTCCACGAAGGCCTCGTACAGCGGTCGCTGCACGTACGCCCGCGTGGCGGCCGTGCAGTCCTGGCCGGTGTTGATGAGCGCGCCGGCGACGGCTCCGTTGGCGGCCGCTTCCAGGTCGGCGTCGTCGAAGACGACGAAGGGCGCCTTGCCGCCCAGCTCCAGGTGGAGGCGCTTGACGGTGGCGGTGGCGATCTCGGCGACCCGCTTGCCGACGGCGGTGGACCCGGTGAAGGACGTCATGGCCACGTCGGGGTGGCCGACGAGGTGTTCGCCCGCCTCCCGGCCGGTCCCGGTGACGATGTTGATCACACCGTCCGGTATGCCCGCGTCCGTGGCGGCCTGCGCGAACAGCAGCGAGGTGAGCGGGGTCAGCTCGGCGGGCTTGAGCACGACGGTGTTGCCCGCGGCGACGGCCGGGAGGATCTTCCAGGCGGCCATCTGCAGCGGGTAGTTCCAGGGCGCGATCGACCCGACGACACCGATCGGCTCGCGCCGGACGTACGACGTGTGGTCACCGGAGTACTCACCGGCCGCCTGCCCCTGCAGATGCCGGGCCGCGCCGGCGAAGAAGGCGGTGTTGTCGACGGTTCCCGGCACATCGAACTCACGGGTGAGCTTCAGCGGCTTCCCGCACTGCAGGGACTCTGCGCGGGCGAACTCCTCGGCGCGCTCCGCGAGCACGGCGGCGAACCGGTGCAGGGCGTCGGAGCGCTCACCGGGGGTGGCGCCGGCCCAGGCCGGGAAGGCCTCGCGCGCCGCGGCGACGGCCGCGTCGACGTCGTCGGCGCCGGCCAGGTCGTAGGTGTACACCTCCTCACCGGTGGCCGGGTCGACCACGGTGTGGGTACGGCCCGAGGTGCCCTTCGTCAGCCGGCCGGCGATGAACTGCGCGCCGTCCGCGAGGCGGTCCTGGGCGGGAAATCGTTCCGGGATGGCGGTGCTGCCCGGGTTGTGCATGTCGCTCTCCTCCGCCGTTCGTCCCGTCCCCCGAAGGGGTGGGTGGCGTAGCTCCAGCTCGATTTGAGTGCCGATCCTGACAGAGCAAGTGGACTCCAACAAGTGATTCCGTTGTTGCCTTTTGGTTACGCGACGAAATCTGTCGACCAGGTGTCGAGTCGGCGCCGAAAAGGGCGGACGGAGTGTCAGTGGTGCGTGCCACACTCGCGTGCATGGGGAAGATCGACGGGATGGAAGCCCTGATCAGGGAGGTCCGGGCGGGAGCCGGGGTCAGGTACCTGCACTTCTGGGGGCACCGGCCGCTGCCGGACGGCCGGATCGGCGCGAGCTGTCTGAGCCAGTGGTGGCCGTCACCCTTCGCGGTGGAGGGCGTCGGCTACGCGACGGCCGAGCACTGGATGATGGCGGAGAAGGCGCGGCTGTTCGGGGACGCGGAGGCGGAGCACCGGGTGCTGGCGGCGGAGCATCCCGCCGAGGCCAAGAAGGCGGGGCGGCTGGTCCGCGGTTTCGACGAGGCGATATGGGAGCGGGAGCGCTTCCGGATCGTGGTCGAGGGCAGTGTGCACAAGTTCGCCGCGCACGCCGGTCTGAGCGCGTTCCTGCGCGGCACCGGCGACCGGGTCCTGGTGGAGGCGAGCCCCGTTGACCGGGTGTGGGGCATCGGCCTGGCGGCCGGAGACGAGGCGGCGTCGGATCCCGAGCGTTGGCGGGGGCCGAATCTGCTGGGGTTCGCGCTGATGGAGGCGCGCGAGCGGCTCGCCGCGTCCGCGCGCTGAGCGCCGGGCGGCCCGGCGGGGCCGCCCGGGGCCGGGGTCAGCCCCGCGTCAGCACGGGTGCCGGCACCCGGGGCGCGGAGTTGTAGTACGGGTCGTCGTAGTCGCTGTCGTGCTTCTTGTCCTCGTTGATGGCCATCCCGATGGCGAACGCCAGGAAGCCGACGATGGCGAGGCCGATGATGATCCCGATGATGCCCGTGATGAAGCCGGCCTGGGCCTGGCCGTGGTTGGTGGCCTCGCCCCGCTCGGCCCGCTTCTTGCCCTTGACGCCGAGCACCACGGCTATGACGCCGAGCACGATGGACACCACGCCGTAGAGGCAGAACAGGCAGATGGACAGGATGCCCAGCACCATCGCCGCGGTGCCCATGCCGTTCTGCGGGCCCATCGGCATGCCGGGCCAGCCGTAGCCCTGCTGCGGGTAGGCGGGGTAGCCGTAACCGCCCGGAGCGGCGGGGCCCGGGCCGCCGGGCGCGGCCGGCGGGGGTGGCATGGCGGACTCGGTCCAGCCTTGGGCCGGTGGCGGCGGCGGTGCGGGCGGGCCGTAGCCCGGCGCCCCGAAGCCGGGGCCCGGCGCGGAGATCATGGTGGCCTGGTCGTGCACGGACGGCTGCGGCGCCGGGGGCTGCTGCGGGACGGCGGCCGGGGGCTGCTGGGCCTGACCGGGCTGCTGGTCCTGCACGGGGGGCTGCTGCGCGGGGGGCTGCTGCCCGAACGCGCCGGGCTGCGGGCCCTTCTCCAGCGAAGGCTTGCTCTCGGGCGGCGCCCACGGGTCGAAGCCCCCGCCCCCGCCTGCGCCCTGCTGTCCCTGGTCCGCCACGTCCCCGCCCCTCCATCGATGGTCAGGCCATGGTAAAGCGTCGGTTCCGCGGCCCCGCGCCGGGTCGCCGTTCCCACCGGCGGCCGGGGCGCCGCCTGCGGCCCGGCCTACGATGACCCCCGGATCACCGATCAGCCGATCACCCGCGCCCGGACCACGGACCTCGGTCCGCGGGCGCCGTTCCCGGGGAGGAACCCTTGACCGACCGCAGCGCCGCATCCCGCTCGGTACCCGCCGCGGGCACGCCCGACCGCGATCTGCACGCTTTCATCGCCGGACTGCCCAAGGCCGAACTGCACGTCCACCATGTCGGCTCCGCCTCCCCGCGCATCGTCTCCGAACTGGCCGCCCGCCACCCCGACTCCAAGGTCCCCACCGACCCCGAGGCCCTGGCCGACTACTTCACGTTCACGGACTTCGCGCACTTCATCGAGGTGTACCTGTCCGTGGTGGACCTCATCCGCACGCCGGAGGACGTCCGGCTGCTGACCTACGAGGTGGCCCGCGACCTGGCCCGGCAACAGGTGCGGTACGCCGAGCTGACCATCACCCCGTTCTCCTCGACCCGGCGCGGCATCGAGGAGACGGCCTTCATGTCGGCGATAGAGGACGCCCGCAAGGCGGCCGAGGCCGAGTTCGGGACCGTGCTCCGCTGGTGCTTCGACATCCCCGGCGAGGCCGGTCTGGAGTCCGCCGAGGAGACCGCCCGGCTGGCCACCGACGACCGGATCCGCCCGGAGGGCCTGGTGTCGTTCGGGCTCGGCGGGCCCGAGATCGGCGTACCGCGCCCGCAGTTCAAGCCGTACTTCGACCGCGCCATCGCCGCGGGCCTGCACTCCGTCCCGCACGCCGGCGAGACGACCGGCCCGGAGACGGTCTGGGACGCGCTGACCGAGCTGCGCGCCGAGCGCATCGGGCACGGCACCAGCTCGGCACAAGACCCCCGGCTGCTCGCCCACCTCGCCGAGCACCGCATCCCGTTGGAGGTCTGCCCGACCTCGAACATCGCCACCCGCGCGGTCGCCACCCTGGACGAGCACCCGATCAAGGAGTTCACCCGGGCCGGAGTGCTCGTCACCATCAACTCCGACGATCCGCCGATGTTCGGCACCGACCTCAACAACGAGTACGCGGTGGCCGCGCGCCTCCTCGAGCTGGACGAGCGCGGGCTGGCCGGGCTGGCGAAGAACGCCGTCGAGGCGTCCTTCCTGGACGCGGCGGGCAAGGCGCGCGTCGCGGCGGAGATCGACACCTACACCGACGCCTGGCTCGCCCCCTGAAGCCCTGACCGAAGCCCTGACCGAAGCCGCGGTGTCCGGGGCATCGCCTCGGACCCCGCCTGAAGCGCTGCCCCTGGGGGACGCCCCCCACAATGGGGGCCATGCAGACCGTGACCGCCGTGGCCCACCGCGGCGCCCCCTACCGCTTCCGTGAGAACACCCTCGACTCGCTGCGCTGCGCGTCCGGCCTGGGCGCGGACGCGGTCGAGATCGACGTACGGCTCACCCGTGACGACGTCCCCGTGCTGCTGCACGACGAGACGCTGGAGCGGCTGTGGGGGCACCGCCGGCCGCTGCGCTCGCTGTCGGCCGCCGAGCTGACCGGGCTCACGGCCGGCGGGGTGCCGACGCTGGAGCAGGCGCTGGCCGCGACGGACGGCGGCCGGGTGATGGTGGACCTGTGCGGCCGGGTCGACCGCCGGACCGTGCGGGCGGTCTTGGACGCCGTCCGGCAGAGCGGGGCCGGCGACCGGGTGTACTACTGCGCGGGCGCCGAGGCCATGCTCGCCGTACGGGCCGCCGATCCGGCCGCCGAGATCGCCCTGACCTGGACGACGATCGCCCCGCCCCGGCCCGCGCTGCTGGCCGCCGTGCGCCCCCGCTGGCTCAACTACCGCTTCTCCCTGGTCGACCGGGACCTGGCGGCCCGCGTCCACCGCGACGGATACCTGCTGTCGGTGTGGACCCCGGACACCCGCCGCTCCCTGCGCCGGCTGCTCGACCTGGGCGTCGACTCGATCACCACGAACCGCGTGGACGCGCTGCACGCACTGCGCAACGGCGGCTGACCCCGGTGGTCGGCCCCGGCGGCGGGCCGCGGGGGCCGGCCACGGCGCGAGTCAGCCGGCGGGCACCGCCACGGCGGCGGCCGGCCCGGTGAGCGCCTCGAGCCGCTTGATCCTCCGGCGCACGACGTACAGCGGCAGGACGCCGAACACCCCGAAGGACATGTCGATCAGCGTCCACCAGAAGGGGATCCCGCGGACCGGCCCGCACACGAGGGCGAGCGGGATGATCCCGGCGCAGGCGATCATCCCGAACTCCACGACCCAGATGTTGCGCACCGGGTCGCGGTAGGGGCCGTAGAAGGCGACCGCGATGACGAGGTGCGCGAAGGCCAGCCAGTCCGTGCCGTACAGCACGAACGGGTACTCGGCGTCGACGGCGTCGAGCCCCTCGCGCACCCGGGTGATCCAGTCCATGAGCCCTGGCAGCAGTTCGGGCACGGACAGCGCGCGAAGTCCGCTCTCCGTCCAACGCAGTTCGTGCACCAGCGGAAAAGCGGTGGCCCCGCTGAGCACGAGGCACACGACGAAGAGAACCAGCCAGACGCGGATGCCCCGGAGCAGGGCGGCTCTGTCACTCATGGCAGGAGCGTACCCGCCATTTGAACGTGTTCAAAACTACTTCCGGGCGAGAATTCGGCCGACCGGTCAGGAATCGAGAAGCGCCGGGCCGGGGCGCGCGGCTAGCGTGCTGCCTGGACCGAGCCGGGCGATCGAGCCGAGGGACCGAGCCGGGCGATGCCAGAGGGAACCGCGCGGGCGGCGCCCCCGACGGATGGAGACACGAAGAGCATGGCCACGAGCACGGACGCCACCCAGCCGCCTGCGCCGCACGTCGCCGACAGCCACGGCCTGATCCGGGTGCACGGAGCGCGCGAGAACAACCTCAAGGACGTCAGCATCGAGCTCCCCAAGCGCCGGCTGACGGTGTTCACGGGTGTCTCCGGCTCGGGCAAGAGCTCACTGGTCTTCGACACCATCGCGGCCGAGTCTCAGCGGCTGATCAACGAGACGTACAGCGCCTTCGTACAGGGCTTCATGCCGGCCCTCGCCCGGCCCGAGGTCGACGTGCTCGACGGGCTCACGACCGCGATCACCGTCGACCAGCAGCGGATGGGCGGCGACCCGCGCTCCACGGTCGGCACCGCCACCGACGCCAACGCGATGCTGCGCATCCTCTTCAGCCGGCTCGGGCGGCCGCACCTCGGCTCGCCCAAGGCGTTCTCCTTCAACGTGGCCTCGATCAGCGGAGCGGGCGCGGTCACCGTGCAGCGCGCCGGGCAGGCCGTGAAGGAGCGCCGCAGCTTCAGCATCACCGGCGGCATGTGCCCGCGCTGCGAGGGCCGGGGCACGGTCTCCGACATCGACCTCACCCAGCTCTACGACGACTCCAAGTCGCTGAGCGAGGGGGCGCTCACCGTCCCCGGCTACAAGGCGGGCGGCTGGAACCACCGGCTCTACAGCGAGTCGGGCCTCTACGACCCGGACAAGCCGATCAGCAAGTTCACCGAGAAGGAGCTGCGGGACTTCCTGCACCACGAGCCGACCCGGATGAAGATCGCGGGCATCAACATGACCTACGAGGGTCTGATCCCGCGGATCCAGAAGTCGATGCTCGCCAAGGAGCGGGAGGCGATGCAGCCGCACATCCGGGAGTTCGTGGACCGCGCGGTCACCTTCACCACCTGCCCCGACTGCGCGGGCACCCGGCTGAACGAGGGCGCCCGGTCGTCGAAGATCGGCGGGACCAGCATCGCCGACGCCTGCGCGATGCAGATCAGCGACCTGGCCGCATGGGTGCGCGGCCTGGACGAGCCGTCGGTGGCGCCGCTGCTGGCGAAGCTGGGGCAGACCTTGGACTCGTTCGTCGAGATCGGCCTCGGCTACCTCGCCCTCGACCGGCCGGCGGGCACGCTGTCGGGCGGCGAGGCGCAGCGCGTGAAGATGATCCGCCACCTGGGCTCCTCGCTCACCGACGTCACCTACGTCTTCGACGAGCCCACCGCGGGTCTGCACCCGCACGACATCCAGCGGATGAACGAACTCCTGCTGCGGCTGCGGGACAAGGGCAACACGGTGCTCGTCGTGGAGCACAAGCCGGAGCTGATCGCGATCGCCGACCATGTCGTCGACCTCGGCCCCGGCGCCGGCACGGCGGGCGGCACCGTCTGCTTCGAGGGCACCCTCGACGGCCTGCGGACCAGCGGCACGCTGACGGGCCGGCACCTCGACGACCGGGCCGCGGTCAAGAAGACGGTGCGCAGGCCGACCGGCACGCTGCAGGTCCGCGGGGCGTCGGCGAACAACCTGCGCGACGTCGACGTCGACATCCCGCTCGGGGTGCTCACCGTCGTCACCGGTGTCGCCGGGTCCGGCAAGAGCTCCCTCGTGCACGGCTCGATCCCGGCCGGCGCGGGCGTGGTGTCGGTCGACCAGACCCCGATCCGCGGCTCACGGCGCAGCAACCCGGCGACGTACACCGGGCTGCTCGACCCGATCCGCAAGGCCTTCGCCCAGGCCAACGGGGTCAAGCCGGCCCTGTTCAGCGCCAACTCCGAGGGCGCCTGCCCCACCTGCAACGGCGCCGGCGTCGTCTACACCGACCTGGCGATGATGGCCGGTGTCGCCACCACCTGCGAGGAGTGCGAGGGCAAGCGGTTCGAGGCGTCGGTCCTGGAGTACCACCTCGGCGGCCGCGACATCAGCGAGGTGCTCGCGATGCCGGTCTCCGAGGCCGAGGAGTTCTTCGGTGCCGGCGAGGCACGCACCCCGGCGGCGCACCGCGTCCTCACCCGGCTCTCCGACGTGGGGCTCGGCTACCTCACCCTCGGCCAGCCGCTCACCACCCTCTCCGGCGGCGAGCGCCAGCGCCTGAAGCTGGCCACCCACATGGGGGACAAGGGCGGCGTCTACGTCCTCGACGAGCCCACCTCCGGCCTGCACCTCGCCGACGTCGAGCAACTGCTGGGCCTGCTCGACCGGCTCGTCGACTCCGGCAAGTCGGTCATCGTCGTCGAACACCACCAGGCGGTCATGGCACACGCCGACTGGATCATCGACCTCGGCCCCGGCGCCGGCCACGACGGCGGCCGAATCGTCTTCGAGGGCACCCCCACCGACCTGATCACCGCCCGCTCGACCCTGACGGGAGAGCACTTGGCGGCGTACGTCGGCGACGACGGGAAGAACTGAGCTCTCCCGTCAGGCCCATGCGCGGTGCGGCTCCCGCTCCCGCTCGCGCTCCCGTCCGCGCGTTTACCGTGCCCGGGAGCGGTGAGACGCACGGAATGCCGCACTCCGAGGCCAGGACGACGGCCGCCGACGCGAGACCGACCGGCGACGGTGCCGCACGGGTGTCCGCCACGGTGCCCGCACGCGTGCCGCGAACCGATCGCGAACCGCCCGCGCGGCGGGACGCGTTCTTCGACAACGCGAAGTACCTGGCGATCGTTCTGGTCGCGCTGGGGCACGTCTGGGAGCCGCTGCGGTCAGGGAGTCGTGCGGTCAGCGCGCTCTACATGTTCGTCTACGCCTTCCACATGCCGGCGTTCATCGTCATCTCCGGCTATTTCTCACGCCACTTCGAGGCCAGTCCACGGAACATCAGGCGTCTCGTCACCGGCGTGGTGGTCCCCTATGTCGTCTTCGAGACGGCGTACACCTACTTCACCAGGTGGACCGACGGCGTGCCGGACCGGCCGGTCAGCCTGCTGGACCCGCTGTACCTGACGTGGTTTCTGGCCGCCCTGTTCATCTGGCGACTGATCTCCCCGGTCTTCCGGAGCGTGCGCCATCCGCTGCCACTCGCACTCGGGGTGGCGGCACTGGCGACCCTGTCCCCGTCCATCGGCAAGGATCTCGACCTGCAGCGCGCGCTGCAGTTCCTGCCGTACTTCGTGCTGGGCCTGTGCCTGAAGCCGGAGCATTTCCGGCTGGTGCGCCGCGGTCGGGTGCGCGTCCTTGCCGTGCCGGTGTTCGCGGGCGCGCTCGCCTTCGCCTACTGGGCGGTGCCCCGCATGGACGACGCGTGGCTCTTCCACCGTTCCGCCGCCGCGGCCTTCGGAGTGCCCGCCTGGTACGGGCCCGTCATGACCGTGGCACTGTTCGGCTGCTCCGTGACGCTGACCGCCTGCTTCCTCGCCTGGGTCCCCGGACGCCGTCTCTGGTTCACCGCGCTGGGCGCGGGCACGCTCTACGGCTACCTGCTGCACGGCTTCTTCGTCCAGGCCGCGAACCACTGGCACTGGTCCGACCACCGCTGGTCCCACACCTTCGCCGGCGGGATCACCGTCTCGGTGATCGTCGCCGCCCTGGTGACCGCGCTGTGCACCCCGCCCGTCCGGCGCGTCTTCCGGTTCGCGGTGGAACCGAGGATGGACCGGGCCTTCCGGCCGGCCTCCCTGGAGTCCCGCTAGAGCCCCACGATCGTGTTCCACCGCTTCGCGAGTTCCGGTCGTTCCGCGGAGGTGATGTCGCGGGCGATGGCCAGGCGTCCGCGCATCGTGGAGTCGGGGAAGATCAGCGGGTTGCCGGCCAGGGCTGCCGTTTCCTTGTCCTTGGACGCGGCCAGGACCTCCCTGGCCGCCGGGACGGGGCAGACGTAGTTGACCCAGGCGGCGAGCCTCGCGGCGACCTCGGGTTCGTAGTAGTAGTCGATCAGGCGCTCGGCGTTGGACTTGTGGCTGGCCCGGTCGGGGATCATCAGGGAGTCCGACCACAGTTCGGCGCCCTCCTCGGGGACGACGAAGCGGATGTCGGGGTTGTCCGCCTGGAGCTGGATGACGTCGCCGGAGTACGCCTGGCAGGCGAGGACGTCGCCGGTGACCAGGTCCTTGGTGTAGTCGTTGCCGGTGAAGCGGCGGATCTGGCCCCGGTGGACCGCCCGTTCCACCCGGTCGCAGACCCGGTGGAAGTCGTCCGTGGCCCACCGGGTGATGTCCACTCCGTCGCCCTGCATCAGCAGCGCGAACGCCTCGTCCAGTCCGGAGAGCAGGGTCACCCTGCCCTTCAGGTCGCTCGCCCAGAGGTCCGCCACCCCCCGGATCTCACGGCCCAGCCGGCGGCGGTCGTAGGCGATCCCGGTGATGCCGGACTGCCACGGCACCGTGGACCCGCGGCCCGGGTCGAACGCGGGCGAGCGCAGCAGCGGGTCCAGGTGCTCGGCCACGTTGGGCTGGCGGGAGCGGTCCATCCGCTGCACCCAGCCCAGCCGGACGAACCGCGCGCACATCCAGTCGCTGATGACGATCAGGTCGCGCCCGGTGCGCTGGTGGTTCATCAGCGCGGGGCTGATCTTGCCGAAGAACTCGTCGTTGTCGTTGATCTCCTCGGTGTAGTCGACGGAGATCCCGGTGTGCTTCTCGAAGGCGTCCAGGGTGGGCCGCCGGCTCGTGTCGTCGTCATCGGTGTCGATGTACAGCGGCCAGTTCGCCCAGGTGAGTCTCCGGTCGGCGGCGGACTCGTCGGTCACGGACCGGTCGCCGGGCTCGACGTAGGCGGCGGGCACCCCGCAGCCGGCGAGGGTGCCGAGCGCTGCGGCACCGGTCAGCGAGCGCAGCAGGGAACGGCGGGACGGGGCGTGCGGGAAGGTCCGGGTCACCCCGGCAGGATGCCGCCGCCGCGCGGGCAGGGGCAATTGACGGTGCGTCGAGCGGACCGGGCAGTACCCGACACCCTGTCCACCGGCGTCCGGGCCCCCGGTACACGCGCGCGGCCCCGGACTCGGAGGTGTCCCGTCCGGGGCCGGGTCGTGTCCGCGAGGTCGCGACGCAGGCGGCGTGGCTTCGCGGACACGGCCTCAGGCGTCAGGAGGCTTACGCGTCGAGCGACGTCATGACGTGCTTGATCCGGGTGTAGTCCTCGAAGCCGTACGCCGACAGGTCCTTGCCGTAGCCGGACTTCTTGAAGCCGCCGTGGGGCATCTCGGCGACCAGCGGGATGTGGGTGTTGATCCACACGCAGCCGAAGTCCAGCTTCTTGGACATGCGCATCGCACGGCCGTGGTCCTTGGTCCACACCGAGGAGGCGAGGGCGAACTCGACGCCGTTGGCCCACTCGACGGCCTGGTCCTCGTCCGCGAAGGACTGGACGGTGATGACCGGGCCGAAGACCTCGTTCTGGACGATCTCGTCGTCCTGCCTCAGGCCGGAGACGACGGTCGGGGCGTAGAAGTAGCCCTTGTCGCCGACCTGCTGGCCGCCCGCCTCCACCTTGGCGTGCGCGGGCAGCCGCTCGATGAAGCCGGCGACCTGCTTGAGCTGGTTGGGGTTGTTCAGCGGGCCGAAGAGGACGTCCTCGTCGTCCGGCTGCCCGGTCTTGGTCTCGGCGGCGGCCTTGGCCAGCGCGGAGACGAACTCGTCGTGGATGGACTCGTGCACCAGGACGCGGGTCGCGGCCGTGCAGTCCTGACCGGCGTTGAAGAAGCCCGCCACGGAGATGTCCTCGACGGCCTTGGCGATGTCGGTGTCCTCGAAGACCACGACGGGGGCCTTGCCACCCAGCTCCAGGTGGACCCGCTTGACGTCCTTGGAGGCGGACTCGGCGACCGACATGCCGGCCCGGACCGAGCCGGTGATGGAGGCCATCGCCGGGGTCGGGTGCTCGACCATCAGGCGGCCGGAGTCGCGGTCGCCGCAGATGACGTTGAAGACGCCCTTGGGCAGGATCGAGCCGAGGATCTCGGCGATCAGCACGGTCGAGGCGGGGGTGGTGTCCGAAGGCTTCAGGACGACCGTGTTGCCCGCGGCGATGGCCGGGGCGAACTTCCACACGGCCATCATCATCGGGTAGTTCCACGGGGCCACCTGGGCGCAGACGCCCACCGGCTCACGGCGGATGATCGAGGTCATCCCGTCCATGTACTCGCCGGCCGAGCGGCCCTCCAGCAGCCGGGCCGCACCCGCGAAGAAGCGGATCTGGTCGACCATCGGCGGGATCTCCTCGGAGCGGGTCAGCCCGGTGGGCTTGCCCGTGTTCTCCACCTCGGCCGCGATCAGATCCTCGGCGCGCTCCTCGAACGCGTCGGCGATCTTCAGCAGGGCCTTCTGGCGCTCCGCGGGAGTGGTGTCGCGCCAGGCCGGGAAGGCCGCGGCGGCGGCCGCCATGGCGGCGTCCACGTCCGCCTGACCGGACAGCGGCGCGGTCGCGTACGCCTCGCCCGTCGCGGGGTTGACCACCTCGGTGGTCCGTCCGTCGGCGGCGTCCCGGAACTCACCGTCGATGTAGTTGCGCAGACGACGCAGCTCGGTGCTCACTGCCGGCCTCCTGATCTGGTTCGAGGGTTCGAGCTGTCCAGCCCGGACAGCCGCTCCGGCTGTCCGAAGACTGAGACACCCCACCCTAATCGGCGCGCCCACGTTTTCAACACCCCCGTTGCCACGTGTTCTGCGAAATCCGCAAGGTTCGGACTCGTAAACAACGAATTTCATCGCGACGGCCTTGCGAAACTGTCGAGACGTCGTGCACAGTGAGGCCGTGGCCAGTCGAAGCGCAGACCAGAGGGACTCGCCCCGCGAGTCCAGGAACGGCAACAGTCCCCAGCTGGACGCCGTCTCCCTCGCCATCATCCAGCAGCTCCAGGAGGACGGCCGCCGGCCGTACGCCGCGATCGGCAAGGCCGTCGGCCTCTCCGAGGCGGCCGTGCGCCAGCGCGTCCAGAAGCTGCTGGACCAGGGCGTGATGCAGATCGTCGCCGTCACGGACCCGCTCACCGTGGGCTTCCGCAGGCAGGCGATGGTCGGGATCAACGTCGAGGGCGATGTCGAGTCGATCGCGGACGCGCTGACCGGCATGTCGGAGGTCGAGTACGTGGTGATGGCCGCGGGCTCGTTCGACATCCTCGCCGAGATCGTCTGCGAGGACGACGACCACCTGCTGGACGTCATCAACAAACGCGTCCGGGCGCTGCCCGGCGTGCGCTCCACCGAGAGCTTCGTCTACCTGAAGCTCAAGAAGCAGACCTACATGTGGGGAACCCGATAACCGTGACCGAGAAGGACCTCAGCCGCACCGCGTACGACCACCTGTGGATGCACTTCACCCGCATGTCCTCGTACGAGAACTCCCCCGTCCCGACCATCGTCCGGGGCGAGGGCACCTACATCTACGACGACAAGGGCAAGCGCTACCTCGACGGTCTCGCGGGCCTGTTCGTGGTCCAGGCCGGTCACGGCCGCACGGAGCTCGCCGAGACCGCCTTCAAGCAGGCCCAGGAGCTGGCCTTCTTCCCGGTGTGGTCCTACGCCCACCCCAAGGCCGTCGAACTGGCCGAGCGTCTGGCCGACGAGGCCCCCGGCGACCTGAACAAGGTGTTCTTCACCACCGGCGGCGGCGAGGCCGTCGAGACCGCCTGGAAGCTCGCCAAGCAGTACTTCAAGCTGATCGGCAAGCCGACCAAGTACAAGGTCATCTCCCGCGCCGTCGCCTACCACGGCACTCCGCAGGGCGCCCTGTCCATCACCGGTCTGCCCGCCCTGAAGGCCCCCTTCGAGCCGCTGGTGCCCGGCGCGCACAAGGTCCCGAACACCAACATCTACCGCGCGCCGCTCTTCGGTGACGACCCGGAGGCCTTCGGCCGCTGGGCCGCCGACCAGATCGAGCAGCAGATCCTCTTCGAGGGCCCGGACACGGTGGCCGCGGTCTTCCTGGAGCCGGTGCAGAACGCCGGCGGCTGCTTCCCGCCCCCGCCCGGCTACTTCCAGCGCGTGCGCGAGATCTGCGACCAGTACGACGTGCTGCTCGTGTCGGACGAGGTCATCTGCGCCTTCGGCCGCCTGGGCACGACGTTCGCCTGCGACAAGTTCGGCTACGTCCCGGACATGATCACCTGCGCCAAGGGCATGACCTCGGGCTACTCCCCGATCGGCGCCTGCATCGTCTCCGACCGCCTCGCCGAGCCGTTCTACAAGGGTGACAACACCTTCCTGCACGGCTACACCTTCGGCGGCCACCCGGTGTCGGCCGCGGTGGGCCTCGCCAACCTCGACCTGTTCGAGCGCGAGGGCCTGAACCAGCACGTGCTGGACAACGAGGGCGCCTTCCTGCAGACCCTGCAGAAGCTGCACGACCTGCCGATCGTCGGCGACGTCCGCGGCAACGGCTTCTTCTACGGCATCGAGCTGGTGAAGGACAAGCACACCAAGGAGTCCTTCAACGACGAGGAGACCGAGCGCGTCCTGTACGGCTTCCTCTCCAAGGCGCTGTTCGACAGCGGCCTGTACTGCCGTGCCGACGACCGCGGCGACCCGGTCATCCAGCTCGCCCCGCCGCTGATCTCCAACCAGGAGACGTTCGACGAGATCGAGCAGATACTGCGCGCCACTCTCACCGAGGCGTGGACGAAGCTCTGAGCCCCGGCGCGAGCCCGGATCATCCGACCGGATGATCAACACCGGCCCCGGTGCCGCCCGTTCGAGTGAGAACGGCGGCCCGGGGCCGTGTGCTGTCCGGGCTCCCGCGGTGGGCTGCCTAGCGTGCCAGTGACCGATCGGCCCTGCCTTCGTTCACCCGGACGAGCGATCAGGCACGGGAAAACGGATCAGAACCGAGGTGTTCGCCATGGAGGCCCCGCCGGACAACGACGTGCTCTGGGCACGCTCCCTGCAGTTCAGGCACCTGGACGGCTCCCCCGGCCTCGCCGGGGTCTCGCTGGGCGTCCGGGTGGGCGAGATCCTCGCCGTCGCCGGCCCGCGCGGCAGCGGCAAGACGACCCTGCTGCACTGCCTGTCCGGGCTCCTTCCGGTGCGCGACGGCGAGGTCTGGTTCAACAGCTCGCCGGTGCACACCATGGGCCCGGCCGCCCGCGAGCGGCTGCGCCGCGACCACTTCGGCTGGGTCGAACCTGCGCCGGTGCTGGTACCGGAGCTGAACGTCTGGGAGAACACCGCCCTGCCCCTGATGCTGCGCGGCATCGGCCGCCGGCGCGCCAAGGTGGCCGCGCTGGAGTGGCTGGAGCGCCTCGACGCCGGCGAGCACGCGCGCAGGCACCCGCGCGAGCTCCAGCAGGCCGAACGCCAGCGGGTGGCCATCGCCCGCGCGCTCGCCCCGGGGCCCACGGTCCTCTTCGCGGACGAGCCGACGGCGCCGCTGCACCGCGGTGACCGGGCGCATGTGCTGCGCACCCTCACCACGGCGGCCCGCTCGCACGGCATCACGGTCGTCCTGGCCACGCACGACGCCGACACCGCCGCTCTCGCCGACCGCACCGTCTCGCTGCTGGACGGGCGGCGGGTGCGGACCGTGCCGCTGCCGGACGCCGCGGAGACGGAAGGCCGGGCCGCGTGCTCGCTCTCCGTCTGACCCGCGCGGCCCGGCCCGCCGTACAGCTGCGCCGGCTGCTGGTGGCCGCGGCCTCGGCGGGCACCGGTTTTCTCCTGCTGTCCTCCCTCGGCTACGCGCTGGCCCACCCCGGGACACCGGGCGCCGCGGTGCCCCGGCTGGCGTGGTGCGTGGTCCCGCTCGCGGCCACGGTGTACCTCGCGCTCGCCGTGGCCCGCACGGATCCCGGCACCCGGCCGCGTCCGGGGCTGTCGGCCGTGGGGCTCGGCCCGGCGCGGCTGATGGCGGTCTCGGTCCTGACCACCGTGCTGTCCTGCGGCCTGGGTTCGCTGCTGGCCCTGCTGTTCTTCCTGCAACTGCGCGGCGACCTGGCGGGCACGCCGATCGACGGCGTGGCGGCCCGGTTCCTGGCCACGGACCGGTCGCTGCCGCTGCCCGCGGCGCTGACCCTGCTGACCCCGGTCCCCGCGCTCGCCGCCGCGGCGGTCGCCCTCGCCCTGCGCCCCCGGGACCCGCGCCCGCCGGCCGGCGCCCCGCGCGCGTTCGGCCGCTTCGGGGCGTACGGCCACTCGGCGCCCCGGGAGACGTTCGGGGCGTACGGAAGGTTCGGGGCGCGGCCGCGCACACCGGCGGCGACGCGGCAGGGCGCGGCGCGACCCCCGGCCGCCGGGGCCACCACGGCGGCGGTCACCGAGCCCGAGGTGAACGGGGCCGAGGTGAACGGGGCCGAGGTCCTGGACGCCGACGAAACCGGTGCCCTCGGCCGCCGGCCCTCCCCGGCCGCCACCCCCGCCGGTCTCCCCTGGGGCATCGCGGCCGTCGCCGCCGGGCTCGCCGTACAGGCCTACTCCGGCGGGCCCGCGGCCACCCCGGCCCTCACCCGCCTGCCCGCCGAGGCCATGGCCGTCCTGGCCGGCTGGGTCCTCACCGCCGCCGGGCTCGTGCTCGCCGCCCCCGGCCTCACCCACCTCTGCGGACGCCTGCTGCAGTCCAGCCGTCCCGGGGTCCTCCGGCTGCTGGCGGGCCGCGTGCTCATGGCGGAGGCCCCCCGGATCGGCCGGCCGCTCGGGGTGGCCTGCGCGGCCGCCTCGGCCACCTACGCCATGACCGTCCTGTACGGGGGTCCGGTCACGTCCGGGGGCCCGCTCACCGTGCTCGGGGCGCTCGTGGTCACCGGCTGCACCGTGGCGACCCTGCTGACGGCGGCCGTCGAGGCCCGCCAGTGCCGTGCCGAGACCACCGCCGCCCTGCTGCGGCTCGGCGCCCCGCCGGGAACGCTGCGCACCGCCGCCGCCCTGCGCGCGGGCGCCCTGCTGGCGCTGTTCGGCCCGCTCACCCTGGTGATCGCCCACCTCACCGCCCTGGCGTCCGCCCCGTGAGACCCCGCACCGGAGCCGGGCGGAAAAAAACCTCGCCGCCCGGCGATGAGTTCCGCCGCCGCCCGGTGTCCAACTCACGACAGCGGCGACCACAGCCCAGGGAGGCACCCCGTGTACCAGCAGATGATCTTCGTGAACCTGGCCACCGACGACGTCGAGGCCTCGAAGAAGTTCTTCACCCAGCTCGGCTACTCGATCAACCCGCAGTTCAGCACCGACGACTGCGCCTGCGTGGTGATCAGCGACACGATCGTCGCGATGCTGCTGAGCAAGCAGCGCTACGCCGACTTCACCAAGAAGGAGATCGCGGACTCCACCAGGACCAGCGAGGTGCTGATCTGCCTGAGCGCCGAGAGCCGCGAGAAGGTGGACGAGCTGGTCGACAGGGCGATCGCGGCCGGCGGCTCGGCGAGCGGTGACGCCCAGGACCACGGCTTCATGTACGGCCGGTCCTTCGACGACCTCGACGGCCACAGCTGGGAGGTCATGTGGATGGACCCGGCCGCGGTCCAGGGCTGACCCCTTCCGGCCGGGGACGCGCACACGCGCACCTAGCATGGGCGGGTGGATCAGACACCCGCCCAGCCGAACCGAGCCGCCCACGACCGTGAGATCGAGTCCCTCGCCGAGTTCGACGAGGTGGTCGCCGCGCACGGCTCACTGACCCGATTCCGCGTGCAGGCCGTCGATCTGACGCCACGCACGAAGGAGCTGCTCACCGTCGACACCGCGGGCGCCGTCTTCCTCGGCTGCCCGATGGACCCCGAAGCCGCCGCGCACGTCCGCTCGGCCGGCGCCCTGGTCTTCCCGCCGATACCGGGGCTCCCCTTCGATCCGTACCGCGGTTTCGCCTACACGCCCGACGAGTTGTTCGCATCGCTGGACGGCGGCTACGAGGCGACACCCGACGCGCGGGCCTACTCCTGGTTCCAGCGCACCAAGGCGGACGGCGACGTCTTCGCCTCGATGCTGCGCGCGATCCACGACGACTCGGTCTCCGACTCCCTGGACGAACTCCTCGCCGGCGCACGGGTGGTGGGCGTCATGGGCGGGCACGCCATGGCCCGCGGCACCGACGAGTACGCCGGTGCGGCCCGGCTGGGCCGCGAACTGACGCGCGCCGGGTTCACGGTCGCCACGGGTGGCGGACCGGGCGCGATGGAGGCGGCGAACCTCGGCGCGTACGCCGCGCCCTTCGCCGACGGCATGCTGGAGGAGGCGCTCCTGCTCCTCGCCAAGGCACCGTCCTTCCGGCCGTCGGTCACCGACTGGGCGCGGGCCGCCTTCGAGGTACGCGAACGCTGGCCCGGCGGTGGGGAGTCGGTGGGCATCCCGACCTGGTTCTACGGCCACGAGCCGCCGAACGCCTTCGCCGCGCACATCGCCAAGTACTTCACCAACGCCATCCGCGAGGACGGCCTGCTGGCCCGCTCCACCGCCGGGGTGGTGTTCCTGCCGGGCGCCGCCGGGACCGTACAGGAGATCTTCGACAACGCGACGCCGAACTACTACGAGTCCCGGGGCGAGCCCACGCCCATGGTGCTCGTGGACGAGGAGCACTGGACACGGCGGCTGCCCGCCTGGCCGCTGCTGCGGTCGCTGGCCGGGGGCCGGGCGATGGAGTCCCGAATCAGTCTGGTTGACCGGATCGAGCAGGCTCCGGAGGCGCTGAAACGTCTCCGCGGGCAATAAGCAGGCAAAGTCAACGGGCGTCGCGGGCATATGCATTGACACTTCTTATGGAACGCTTATAGACCTGTGTGTCTCTTGGGGGTGCTGGGACCACATCTCATCCATGTGTGCTCAACTCCTCCTTTACCCCCCGCAGTTATGCACTCTGTAAAGGACAAACGTGTCCATAACTCGCCGTACCGCACGTCGTTCCGTGCGCATCCTGGGCGTCGCCTCCGCCTCCGCCGCACTGGCGCTCGGTGTCGCCGGCCAGGCGCTCGCCTGCAACATCAGTGAGTTCTCCGCCGAAGCCAAGTGCGACGGCGACAAGGGCGTCATCGTCGTCACCGACGTCGACTCCTCCGGCACCCCGGCCACCGTCACGGTGTTCCGGAAGACCGACGCCGGTGAGACGCCGGTCGGGCAGCCGCAGGTGGTCAAGGGCTCCCGCGAGGGCGCCACGGTGACCTTCCAGGAGGACTGGAAGCCGAACGCGACGTACCGCATCCACGTCAAGACGGACCGGTTCAACGTCGACGCGGACATCAAGGACGGGCTGACGACCCCGGCCGAGGCCTGCAAGAAGGAGGAGTCCTCCTCCCCGAGCGCGCCGGCCAGCCCGTCGTCGAAGCCGTCCCCGTCCGCCCCGGAGGAGTCCGCCACGCCGACTCCGTCGGCGTCGGAGAGCAGCACCGCCCCGGCGGGCACCTCGGACAACGCGCCGTCTCCGGCGGCCGGTGACTCGAACCTCGCCGAGACCGGCGCCAACTCCAACACCGGCATGATCGCCGGTGTCGCCGGCGCGCTCGTCGTCGTCGGCGGTGGCGCGGTCTTCTTCGGCATGCGCCGCCGTGGGGCGAAGAACGGCGCCTGACGCCTGACTTCGCATCACCGCTCGTACAACACCGCGGCCCGTCCCCGTATCCCCGGGGGACGGGCCGCGGTCGTGCTCAGCCGAAGCTGGTCCGCTCGAGCCAGAACTCCAGCACGGCGCGCTCGCCCAGCACTTCGAGGCCGGGCGCGTCCAGCGGCAGACGCCGGTAGAAGGCGAGCAGCACCGAGGTGAGCGGGCCGCGCAGGGCGACGGTGGCCTTCTCGTGGCCGCGGCGCCAGCCGACGCCCTCCTCGCCCAGTTCGACGACCCACTCGGCGTTCAGGGCCGGACCGGTGTCCGTGGCGTGCAGGTGGATGCTGCGCCCGGGGCCGCGCAGTTCCGCCGCGGCCGGGTGAGCCTCGTTCCGCTGCACCCACTCCACGAGCTGGAGCCACTCGTCCAGCGCGTCGGCGGCGATGTCGGGCGCCACCTCGTAGGGCAGGCCCGCCGCGAGCGTGGCGTCGGCGCGGTGCACGGTGATCTCGTGCGCCATGCGCCGGGCCCAGAAGCCGGAGTCGAGGCTTCCCGCCCACGTCCACACCGGCGTGCCGGCTCCCGCCTCGCGCAGCGCGGCCACGGCCAACTCGCCGGTCTCCGCGAACCACTTGTCCAGGGCGGCCGCGTCACCCCGCTCCCGCGGTCCGGCTCCGAACGGCACTCGCTCCACCGGGATGTTCTCCCGCGCCCGGGCGCGTACCAGGGTGTCCACCCAGCGCAGGGCACCGCCCATGTGGCGCACGAGGTCTTCCAGCGACCACTCCGGACAGGTGGGCACGGTAGCGGCGAGATCGGCGCCGGAGGCCACCACGGCCCTCAACTGCTGTACCTGAAGGTCGATCTCATCGCAGTACCGGTCATGTGCGAGCAGAGTCATGCCCTCACCCTAGGCACGCGTTGATCAGCCGAGCACGACGATTTCGGCCGCGTCGAACGCGAGCCCCACCTCGGCCCCCGGCTCCGGCGCGGCCCGGAGCGCGCAGGCCGCCTCCAGGGGCGGGCCGCCGTCCCGGGGCAGCAGCCGGACGGCCACATGGGTGCCCTTGAAGGTGCGGGCGGTCACCGCGCAGGGCAGACCCTCGTCCGCCGCCACGAGCCGCACACCGGCGGGCCGGACCAGCAGCGGATGGTCACCCTGGGGTGAGCCGTCGGGGACGGGCAGCTTGCCCCAGGGGGTGTCCGCGGCGCCGTCGGAGACGGTCGCGGGCACCACGTTCTCGAAGCCGAGGAACCGGGCCACGAACTCGTCCGCGGGCCGCTGCCAGACCTCCAGCGGGGTCCCGGACTGGGCGATCCGCCCGTCCCGCATCACCACCACCCGGTCGGCCAGCGCGAACGCCTCGCCCTGATCGTGCGTCACGGCGAGCACGGTGGTGCCCAACCGGCGGAAGAGCTCACGGAGTTCGACCACGAGCCGGTCCCGGAGCGAGCGGTCGAGCTGGCCCAGCGGCTCGTCCAGCATCAGCAGCCGGGGCCGGGGCGCGAGCGCCCGGGCCAGCGCCACCCGCTGCTGCTCGCCGCCGGACAGCCCGGCCACGGCCCGCCGGGCCGCCCCCGGCAGACCGACCAGCTCCAGCAACTCCCCCACCTCGGTGTCCTGTCGCCCCTTGCCGACCCCGTGCATCCGCAGCCCGAAGGCCACGTTGCCGCCGACGTCCCGCTGCGGGAAGAGCTGGTGGTCCTGGAACATCAGGCCGACACCGCGCTTGTGCGCCGGCACGCCCGCCTGGTCCCGGCCGCCGAGCAGCACCCGCCCCGCGTCCAGCGGCTGCAGCCCTGCCACCGCCCTGAGCAGCGTCGACTTCCCGCTGCCGCTGGGGCCGAGCACACACACCACCTCGTGCTCGGCGACGTCGAGTCCGACCGCGTCGAGCACGGGCCGGCCGCCCAGGCGCACGGTCGCGGCGTCGAGGCGCAGCAGCATCAGAACTCCCCCGTCCGGTCCGTGCGCAGCCGCTCCAGGACCAGCAGCGCGGCGGCGCACACGACCATCAGAATCGTGGACAGGGCCATCGCCTGCCCGTAGTTGAGCTCCCCGGGCCGGCTCAGCAGCCGGGCCACGGCGACCGGAAGCGTCGGGTTGTCGGGCCGTGCGATGAACACGGTCGCCCCGAACTCCCCCAGGGACACCGCGAAGGCGAACCCGGCCGCGATCAGCAGCGCCCGCCGCACCAGCGGCAGGTCGACCTCCCGCCACACCCGCCAGGGCGAGGCTCCGAGCACGGCCGCCGCCTCCCTCAGCCGGCCGTCCACCGCCCGCAGCACGGGCAGCATGGTCCGCACCACGAAGGGGGCGCCGACCAGCGCCTGGGCGAGCGGGACGAGGACCCAGGACTGTCTGAGGTCCAGCGGGGGCCGGTCCAGGGCGATCAGGAAGCCGAAGCCGACGGTGACGGCGGAGACGCCGAGCGGCAGCATCAGCAGCGCGTCGAAGCCGCGCACCAGCCGACCCGCGTCCCGGCGGGCCAGCGCGGCGGCGGCGAGGCCCCCGACGGCCAAGGCGATCGCGGTGGCGGCGACGGCGTACTCCAGGGAGGTCCACACGGCGTGCAGCGGCGCCACCAGGAAGGTGCCGCCGTCGGCGTCGGTCAGCGCCCGGTAGTAGCCGAGGCCGGGCGCGTCCAGGGAGCGCTGCACGAGGACGGCGAGCGGCAGCACGAGCAGCAGCGCCACGGTGAGCAGGACTCCGGCGAGCAGCACCCACTGCCCGGCGCCGCGTGGCCGGCGGGCGGTCACCTTCGGGTCGACCAGGCGCAGTGCGCTCTCGCGCCGCCGTACCGTCCAGGCGTGCACGCCGAGGATCGCGCCCACCGCGACGAACTGGACGAGGGTCAGGACGGCCGCCGTGGAGAGGTCGAAGACCTCCGAGGTCTGCCGGTAGATCTCCACTTCCAGGGTGGAGAACGTGGGGCCGCCGAGGATCTGCACCACACCGAAGGAGGTGAAGGTGAACAGGAAGACCATCAGTGCGGCGGCGGCCACGGCGGGCGCGAGGGCGGGCAGGGTGACCTTCCGCCACGCCGTCAGCGGTGAGGCGCCCAGCATCCGCGCGGCCTGCTCCTGCCGGGGGTCGAGCTGGGCCCACAGCCCGCCGACGGTCCGTACGACGACCGCGTAGTTGAAGAAGACGTGCGCCAGCAGGATCGCCCACACGGTGGTGTCCAGCCGTACGCCCCACAGGTCGTCGAGCAGCCCGCCGCGTCCGACCAGCGCCAGGAACGCCGTGCCCACGACGACGGTCGGCAGCACGAACGGGACCGTGACGACCGCCCGCAGCAGTTGTCTGCCGGGGAAGTCGAAGCGGGCGAAGACATGGGCGGCGGGCAGCGCGAGCAGCAGGGTGAGCGCGGTGGAGGCGAGCGCCTGCCAGGTGGTGAACCACAGCACGTGCCCGATGTCCGGCTGGGTGACGACGTCCGCCACCCGCCCGAACCGCCAGCCGCCGTCCGCCTTCAGCCCGCGCGCCACGATCGCGGCGACGGGCCAGGCGAAGAACACCGCGAAGAACGCGACGGGCAGGGCCATCAGCCCCAGCCGCGCCGCGCTCCCGCGCGCGGTGCCCTCGCGGGCCGTCACCTCAGTACGAGCGACGTCCACGACTTGACCCAGCTGTCACGGTTGGCGGCGATGGTGCCGGGGGCCATGGTCTCGGGGTCCTTGGCCTGCGGCCCGTACTTCGCGAAGTCCGGCGGCACCGCCGCGCCCTCGCGCACCGGGTAGACGAACATGTTGAGCGGCATGTCCTCCTGGAACTCCTTGGTGAGCAGGAAGTCCAGGAACGCCTTGCCTCCCTTGGTGTTCTTCGCGTTGCTCAGCAGGCCCGCGTACTCGGTCTGCCGGAAGCAGGTGCCCTGGGACACCCCGGTGGGGGCGGTGCTGGGCCGCTTCTTCGCGTAGATGACCTCGGCGGGCGGCGAGGAGGCGTACGACACCACCAGCGGCCGGTCGCCGCCGGCCTTCTTGCCCTCCGACGACCCGGAGAACTCCTGGTAGTAGGCCTGCTCCCAGCCGTCGACGACCTTGACGCCGTTGGCCTTGAGCTTCTTCCAGTAGTCCTGCCAGTCGTCGTTACCGAACTTGGCGGCGCTGCCCAGCAGGAAGCCGAGGCCCGGCGAGGAGGTGGCCGCGTTCTCGGTGACGAGGAGGTTCTTGTACGCCGGCTTGGCCAGGTCGGCGAAGGACTGCGGCGGGGTGAGCCTGTGCTCGCTGAACCAGGCCTTGTCGTAGTTGACGCAGATGTCGCCGGTGTCGACGGGCGTGACGCGGTGCTTGTCCTGGTCGACGCGGTACTGGGGCAGCACCTGGTCGGACCCCTTCGGCTGGTAGGACTGGAACAGCCCGTTGTCCAGGGCGCGGGAGAGCAGCGTGTTGTCGACGCCGAAGAAGACGTCGCCCTGCGGGTTGTCCTTGGTCAGCAGCGCCTTGTTGACCGCCTGCCCGGCGTCGCCGCTCTTGAGGACCTTGACCTTGTATCCGGACTTCTTCTCGAAGTCCTTCATGACGCTCTTCGAGACGAGCCAGGAGTCGTGGCTGACGAGGGTCACGGTTTCGGAGTCCGCGGCGGAGCCCTTGGCGTCGCCCGACCCGCACCCGGTCAGCACGGGCAGGGCGACGAGACCGAGCCCGGCGGCCACGGCCACGAGGGTCTTGTTGTGCACTGGATGTCCTCCTGGGGTTGGCCAGGAAGAGACGCGGCCCTGCCCGGGCTCCACGAGGGAGCCCGGGCAGGGCGCAACAGCTTGAGTGGTGACCGAACTTCCTACCCAGAATGACCTGGGCGAGGTTCAGAGGGTCTGCGGCCCGGTTGCCGCACTCTCAGCGCTGTGGCGCTCCCCTGTCGGAATATGCAGATGTGTTGACGTGGCCAGATTATCGCTCGGTCGCCGCGAGCTGACCACAGGCCCCGTCGATCTCCTGCCCCCGGGTGTCCCGGATCGTGACCGGTACACCATGGGCCGCGATGGCCTCCACGAACGCCTTCTCGTCCTCGGGCCGCGAGGCGGTCCACTTGGAGCCCGGCGTCGGGTTCAGCGGGATGAGGTTGACGTGCACGGGCTTGCCCCTGAGCAGCCGGCCGAGCCGGTCACCGCGCCAGGCCTGGTCGTTGATGTCCCGGATCAGCGCGTACTCGATGGACAGCCGGCGCCCGGACTTCGCGGAGTACTCGAACCCGGCGTCCAGCACCTCGCGCACCTTCCACCGCGTGTTCACGGGGACGAGGGTGTCGCGCAGTTCGTCGTCGGGCGCGTGCAGGGAGATCGCGAGCCGGCACTTGAAGCCCTCGTCGGAGAACCGGTGGATGGCCGGGACCAGCCCGACCGTCGACACGGTGATGCCGCGCTGCGACAGCCCGAGCCCGTCGGGAGCGGGGTCGGTCAGCGCCCGGACGGCACCCACGACCCGCTTGTAGTTGGCGAGCGGCTCGCCCATGCCCATGAAGACGATGTTGGACAGCCGCGCGGGCCCGCCCGGCACCTCTCCGTCCCGCAGCGCCCGCATCCCGTCCACGATCTGGTGCACGATCTCCGCGGTGGACAGGTTCCGGTCGAGACCGGCCTGCCCGGTCGCGCAGAACGGGCAGTTCATCCCGCACCCGGCCTGCGAGCTGATGCACATGGTGACCCGGTCCGGGTACCGCATCAGCACGGATTCCACGAGCGTGCCGTCGAACAGCCGCCACAGCGTCTTGCGGGTCGTCCCCTCGTCGGTCGACAGATGCCGCACGACGGTCATCAGCTCGGGCAGCAGCGCTTCGCGCAGTCTGCCGCGCGCGGCGGCGGGGATGTCGGTCCACTCCGCCGGGTCGTGCGCGTACCGCGCGAAGTAGTGCTGCGACAGCTGCTTGGCACGGAACGGCTTCTCACCCATCTCGGCCACGGCGTCCTTGCGCTCGGCGGGCGTGAGATCGGCGAGATGCCGCGGCGGCTTCTTGGCTCCGCGGGGGGCGACGAAAGTGAGTTCTCCGGGCTTAGGCATGGCTGTACCAGTGTCGCAGATCCAAAAGGGTGACCTGCGGCTGCCGGTCGCTACGACTGTCATTAGTAGGCGTCACCGGTCGCCACTGAGCGGCCTCGGACGGCCCAGGGACGGCCCAGCGGGTGGGGCCGTGCGCCCTGGTTGAGCTGCCCCTGTCTCTCGTTCCGGTCCACTCACGCGCAGCAGATCGTCCATGGCGCTACGTGCAGCCACCACGAAAGTGTCGATGCAGTCATGCAGGCCGGAGTGGACCTCGAACCACGAATCGACGGGCGTCTCCTCGCCTGGCCCACTACGACTTCCGTCCTCCCGCCAACGCCGCAGCGTTCGGAGTGTGGGAGGCAGCCGGGACAGGCACAACATCACCTCATCCGCCAGTTGCGCTACCGCCTCAGGCCCCTCCAGTTGCACCTTATGTACCGAACCTCCGGCCGCTCTGACTGCGGTGTCGAGCTCTGCGGCTCGGGCATCAATGTCGCCGACTGGCTCCCACCGGGAGCGCATGATCATGTCGCCAAGCTTGTCCCCATCGTGGTTGACGGCATGAGCATCAGCCAGGAACTGCTGATACACCTGTCGACGGTGATCGATCTGGAGCTCTCGTATCTGTCGACGCTCTTCGGCTAGTAGTAGTCGCGCCTGCTGCTGTTCAGCGGACAGGAGCTGTAGCCGTTGCTGCTCCGAGAGGGCTGCATCTTTGCGCCGTTCCGACCGGAATGTAACTGCTGCGGTCAACCCGCCGCCTGCGAGTGTCCCTAGGACGCTTACGGCCGCCACAAGTAGAGAGTCCGCCATGGCCCCATGCTGCCAGCCCCCACGTTCGCACCACCCCTTCGATGCGAACTACGGACGGGGAGGTCGCTGAGTTATCCGTCCCAGTCAAGGGGATGCTGCCGGCCCTGGGCGGTCACCCATTGTTGTCACGGTTGCTGTGCTTCTGTGCTGTACCGCTCCGGCTCGATTTGAATCCCACCGCAACGGCAAGCGCGAGAGTGAGCGGTTCGCTGTCGGCCCAGGCGCTAATCGTGCCGCCCAAATGGAGCAACACAGCAGACCGACGTCTCGGGTATCAGTAGAGAGTAGAAGTATGAACGGCACGGATGAGAGGGCGACGGGGGCTCGAAGAGCGCGATTCGACAGTGTTCACAAGTGGGCTGCCACGCTAGCCGCTGTTGTTGCACTTGCTTTTTCTATTTATAACCTCGCTGAACTCCAACGGAAGCCCAGAACCGATCTGACGCTTCCTCACCTGGTGCGCATTGGGCTGAGAGATGACGGAATCGCGTTCGAGATTCAGCCTACGGTGTCCACCAGGTTCAAGGCCCAGGACGTCGAGGTGATTCGTGATGCACGTCTGCAAATGAGTCCCGTCGGCTCGATTTCGTCTTTAAGGAAGCCGATTTTCTACTGGCGCGAAATCGGAAAATACGTGCTCGATCCCGCTTCAGACCAGCTCAACTATCAGTGGTCCAGCGATCCCGCCCCATTCATTGTCAGCCAGGACAAGCCTCAGCAGCCCACACTCAATTTCTGGGCCGACAACTGGACCCTCCAACCCGGCCGGTACGAGGGATCGCTTCGGTTGAACCGGGCGGGAAATGGCAGTCCTTTGACAAAGGACTTCTGCCTGATTGTTTCAAAGAAGGCTGCCGATGAATTCCACGGTGCAGACCAGAAGCAGATCTTCTTTTTCCGCGATGACCTTCCCAAGTTCCACTCCTCTAGCACTCCTGGCTGCTACCGGAGGGAAACGGATTAGGAGCTCTTGTCAGTCAGTAGTTCTCCTGGCCTACTAGGGGCGCCTTGCCTTCAGTCCCAGGATGCGAACTACAGGCCCGGGGGTTCACGGGGTATGGGTGCGGCACGAGCCCTCGTGATCGACGGAGCGACTTTGGCCGGGAGTTTCAATGACCGAGTCAAGGCGATCGGCGCCGCCCACGGAGGATGACGCCCGGACGAGGTGAAGGCTTTGAAGTTTGGCCTCATCCTTATCAGGCCGATCACGGGGGGCTGCCAACGTCGGCCACCCGCCCGTGCGCCTCGCTCGGTCATCCCCTGGCGTCCGGCCTCGGCCGCCGCTGTTCGTGCTTTTTGGTGTCAGCCGCTGATGTCAGCTGCCGCAAGCGGTCTTGACGAACATCATGTTCCCGTCCTTCAGGAAGACGGGTGAACAGCTAGTTCGGCTCCGACTAGAAGCCGAAGAAATGAAGGGCCAGGTCTCTGACCTGCGGCCACGTAATCGATCAACGCTGCGACCTGCGACTTAGCTGTCAGTGGTTGTCAGCGTTGGTCGTCGTTGAGCGCCCTCTGACGGCCCCGAGACGGCCCCACTTACCCTTGCTTAGACGACTGCGGGCCTGCGCGGATCAATGGGATTGATCTCGGCTTCGTCGAAGAGTTGCTCCAAGGCTTCGGTTCCACGCTTTCTGCGGAACGCGATCTCGGATGCGGTAACCGGTAGCAGCCAGAGCAAGCGGGCGTGTCCGTCTGGCAGGGCACACCGTTCAAGGTCGGGCCCATGCAGGTAGGGCAGGCTGACAAGCAGATGCTCGCAGGTCGATCCAGGCGTCCAGGGTTCCCCCATCGGCAGGCTGTGGCCCAGCTCAAGACGGTGAGGTTGCGGCCCACCGCAGTGGTAGAAGGCCGTCATCGCGAGAACGTCCGCGAACCGCGGATCGCTGATCGGCGCCGTCATGATGAACTCCGTGCCGTGTCCCTGATGGTGGGCCCGTGCCCAGCATCCGACTGTGACGTAGGTCCAATGGTTGCCACGTGGTCCCGGACCTATCTCAAGGATCCGCAGGTCACGGACCATGCCGCGACGCCCGTCGCCTAGGTCGTAATGCGCCGTCCTCACCGAGTGTCCGGCGAAGAACTGGCGCACGTGTCGATCAAGTGCTTCGGCGGCCCCATCCGTCGTCATACCGGGGATCATGTCAGGCGCCGAATAAGGTCGAGGGGGCGGTTCGACGTGAGGTCGGCAGAGTCTCAATGACCGAGCCAAGCGACGGGCGCCGGCCGACGGTGCGCACGGCGCCCGTACCGGGCCCAGACTTTGCGGTCTGGCCTCATCCTTATCAGGTCGATCACAAGGGACCGAGGACATCCATCAACCGGCTTCCTGCCTTGAGCGATCGTCCGCTGAGGTCCGGCGCCGATCGCCACTGTTCGCGGTTGTTGGTGTCTGCCGCTGGTGTCAGCCAATCGACTCCCTCCCGAGGAACCGCAAAGCCTCCCCGCGGACGCCAGCGTCCTCGTCGGCTGTGAGTGCTTCGAGTTGCTGCACGAACTGGTCCAGCCGGCCATCGGCGATCATCCAGCTTTGATGGTTGAACACCTCGCCGTCGAGCTGGTCAGCAGTCCACCACGCCTCAGCCCGTGACAGCGCCGCAAGAACCGTGCGCAGACCAACAAGATCCCGTCGTTGCAGCAGTGCCTCCGCCGTTTCTTGCGTGACTCCAGTGTCGTGAAGATCCAACAGAAGCCGTTCAAGGACCGGCGCGACTTCTTCCTGGCCTGCAATCGCCGCAAGCTGCCTGCCTGCGGCAGCTCTGCAAGACCATGACTCCGACTCGGCGTCGCGGAGCGCTGCCATCAATCCGCCTGCCCTTTGCTCCTGGCTCACGCAGCCATGTTGCCTTCCCCTGCGCCGCGTGCCTACTTCGTCTCCAAGGTCGACTCTGGTTGGTGCCGGGCCAGCGTCCCCCAGCCTCAACACCCCCAGCTCCCATCCCGTCCGCCGTCGACCCACACACCGTGGAGCGGGCGTGGTTCATGGCGTCCAGGTGGAGCGCGCCACTGTACGAACGACCTGGACGCCATGGGCCGCGTCTGCTCGGCTTTGCCTGGGTCGATGACGGACGGGATGGGAGCTCCCCGCGCCCACCACTATGGGCCCGCAGTCGGCGACGGTGCCCCCGACGCTCATAGTCCGCGATCTGTCGGGGTACGGGCCTGCTGGTTGCACCTCGGATAAGCCGCTTGTTCTCCCGATCCACCAAGAAAGGGCCGTTCCCACCGAGTGTGGCCGCTGGCCGGCGGGGCGACCGATGTCCCGTCGCGCGCACCAGTAGAACACCCACCCGAAAGACACGGGCTCAACCCTGGAGATCGCAAGGTCCAGGTGTTGGTATATCGCTCTTTCGACCCGTGCGAGCTCCGCCGCAACGAGCCCTCGTGCTTCCTCTTCAGTGAGCATCTGCCCAGCGTCTCAGAGGGCGGAGTGTGTGATGCCGTCGAGCCAGGAGCGCAAGCGGAAGGCAGTCGACCGCGTGTTCCTGCCCGCGCAGCCGGGCACGCGCGAGGAGTGACCTCTTCTTACGCGGCAGCGGTTCAACTGGCGGAGCGTCCGGACGGGCCTCCGTGGTTGTTGTGGGCCTTCCTGGTCGTGTGGGCGCTCTGCGCAGTGTTCATCCTCTTCAAGCTGCGCCAGAACGGCTGGAAGTTCCCCCGGCGGCGCTGAGGGGGCCCGACCGCCTGAAGGTGCGGCTGGGCGAGTCGCGGTCGTGCGGCCGGGGGGCCGCTTCTCGTGTCGCCCTCATCGACCCCACTGGCGTCCGCTACGCTCTCTTCGCCCACAAAGATCCTGATCCCGATGGAAGGCAGGACGGCGGAGATCAATCGAGAGCGCCTCGTCAGGACACTGACGTTCTGGCTGCGGCCCGCGTTCGCGTTGCGGGTCATCAACCGGTTCCAGAAGATCGTGGGTTTCGACCGCTCGATGGCCCTCGCGTCCAGCGCCCTGACAGCGCTGGTCCCGGTCTCCATCCTCCTCGGCGCCGTCTTCGGGCAGTACGACGCCGCCGAGCGGATCATCCAGCGCTACCACCTCACCGGCGCGGGCGCCGATGCGGTCAGGTCACTGTTCTCTCCCGCCGAAGGGACCAGCGCGAGTGTGGGCATCTTCGGCGTCGCGTTTCTGGCGATCTCGATGCTGAGTTTCACGCGAGCGGCGCAGCGGCTCTTCGAGCAGGCATGGGAACTCAGGCCCCTCAGTGTGCGGAACACGCGCAAAGGTCTGTGGTGGATCCTGTCGCTCGGTGGCTACGCGGCGGTCATCACGTTGCTCTCCGCGCTCCTCGGCGGGCACGGGCCGGGTCTGGTCGCCCTGGTGTGCGAGGTACCGGTGACCGCCGTGTTCCTCGTCTGGACCGGCCGGCTCCTGTCGGCGAATCGGATCGGCTGGACGGACCTGATTCCCTTCGCCGTCACCGGCGCCGCCCTGACCGCGGCGTATTCGGTGGGCGCGGCCGTCTACATGCCGCATCTCTTCAACTCCTCCGCCGCACGCTACGGCGTGGTCGGTGCGGTCTTCGCGATGATCTCCGCCCTGTTCACGGTCATGCTCGCCCTGGTCGCATCGGCGGCACTGGGACGGGAAGTACACGACGAACTCGGCCGGATCCGCGCGGGTCACCGCCCGTCCGACCGTGAGGTCCGCCGGCAGTGGGACAAGGTGGTCGAGCAGACGCGGTCGCAGTGGCGCACGGTTCGGGGCCAGGTCTCTCACCGTCAGGGCTCGGACCAGTGACGGTCACGCCGTGGCGCGCCGGCCCGGCGGCGTCTCCGGCGTCATCGGCCGCGCCGAGGCGGACCGGGCCATGGGCGGGACGCGCGGTCGGGCACCCGCGTGTTTCACGGGGTGTGGCCGAAGCCGCTCGAGTGGATGACGCGGCCGTGACGGCGGTGTCCGTGGCGGTGCAGGGCGACGAGGGCGGCGTCGTCGTTGAGGCGTCCGCGGGTGTGGGCGAGCAGATCGCGGTGGATGTGGTGGAGCAGCGATTCGGGGCCGCTCTTGTTCCACTGGGCGACCCGCGTCTCCAGGGGGTAGAAGCGGCCGTCGCGGTCACGGGCCTCGATGACGCCGTCGGTGTAGAGCAGGAGGGTGTCGCCGGGCTCGAAGGAGGCCGCGTCGATGGCGTACGCCTCCGGGCCCGTTTCCGTGGTCCCCAGGGGTGGTGCGGGGTGCAGGCCGGGGACCGTGAGGGCGCTGTTCGGACTGAGCAGCAGCGGAGGCGGGTGCCCGCAACTGATCATCCGGATGATGTGCTCGTCGTCGGGGAGTTCCAGCAGCAGCATGGTCGCGAACCGCTCACCGGCCTCCGCGGTCGGCTCGAAGTCGGCCAGGTAACGGGTGACGCTGTGGTCCAGCGTCGTGGCCAGGTCGGGGAGGGTGGCGTGCCGGTGGGCGGCCTCGCGGAAGGCTCCGAGGAGCAGAGCGGCCTCGCCGATCGCGGACAGCCCCTTGCCGCGGACGTCCCCGATCATGAGGCGCACGCCGCCGGTAATGCGGGTGGCCGCGTACAGGTCGCCGCCGATCTTCGCCTCGTCCTCGGCGGCCAGGTACAGGCAGGCGATCTGCAGGGACCCCATGCGCTCCGGCAGCGGCCACAGCAGGCCGTGCTGCGCGGCCTCGGCGACCGACCGCACCTGGGCGAGCTGGCGCTGGCGCCGCTCGCGCATCAGGCAGAAGACCACGCTCAGGGCCGAGAGCACCGCGAGGGCGAGGATCTGGACCAGTACGTTGCGTGAGAAGAGCACGCCGAAGTGCCAGCCGATGTACGCCTGTGCCGCCACCGCCAGGGTGCCGATCACGCCCGTGAGCCATGCGCCCGTGAACGAGGCGGTGATCGCGGGGGCGATCACGAGCAGCGGGCCGAGATGGATGTCCTCCGGCACCAGTTGGTCGACCGCCGTGATCACCACGATGAGGGCGATCGGAATGAGCAGCAACGCGTGACTCGACCGCCGTAGCTGCCACATACCGGCTGAGCTGTCCTCAGCTTTCACATCTTCCACATTGCCACCGTCGGGGACACCCGACGAGCAGACGCCACGTCGCCCGGGGCACCCGCGCCGGCCCAGGGTGACGGCGCCGCCGACGGCTGCACTCCGGCTGCGGCCACGGCCACGAAGCGTCAGGGCTGCGTCGCCGCGACCTTGATGCCGAAGCCGATCAGGACGACGCCGGTGACCCGGTCCATGGCCCGCCGCACGGCGGGCCTCTCGAAGAAGGCGCGGGCCCTGGCCAGCAGCAGTACGTACCCGCCGAGCCAGGCGAGGGTGAGCACGGCGTGCAGGACGACGAGGAGCGCCATACCGGTGTGCGGTGACATGCCGGGAGGCGCGAGGGTGGGGAGCAGACCCGTGTAGAACACGGCGATCTTCGGGTTGAAGACGTTGCTCACGAAGCCCGTCCGCCACGGGTTTCCCTTCGGGGCGGGCCCGGGCGTCGCGGCACTCATGCGACCGCGCCGGCTGCGAAGCAACGTCTGCACGCCGAGGAAGGCCAGGTACGCGGCGCCGGCCAGCTTGACCACCGTGTAGGCGGCGGCGGACGCGGCCAGTACCGCTGCCAGCCCGGCCACGGTGAGCACGCCCCAGGTGAGCAGGCCGGCGGTGATGCCCCCGACCGTGCGCAGCCCGTCCCGCCAGCCGCAGGCCACGGCCCGCTTCGTCACGACGGCCATGTCCGGGCCGGGAACGACGGTCAGGACAGCGAGGACACCGACCGCGGCGACCAGTTGTACGAGCACGCGCCCATCCTCGCACCCGCCCGGTCCAGGCCCCTCCCCACCTGTGAAGTTCTGCGGGTGAACGGTCGGGTTTCCTGGTCGGGTCTTGCCGGGCGGGGGCACGCTGCCGTAGCAAGGTGCTCCATGAACCTTTTCGGCCGCAGCCCCTTCCAGCGGCGTCTGGAGGCGCCCGCCTCTCCCGCCGCGCACAGCGCCTCGGCGCCCGGTGCCACCGCCGTCCTGCCCGATCCCGGTCTGGCGTCCCTCACCGGGGAGTGGGCGATCGACCCCGCGCACAGCAGGATCGGGTTCTCCGTGCGGCACGCGATGGTGACCACGGTGCGCGGTGCCTTCACGGAGTACGAGAGCCGGCTCTACTTCGACGCCGGTGACCCGGCCCGCTCCCGGGCCGACATCGTGATGTACACGGCGAGCGTGGACACCGGGGTGGAGCAGCGCGACGCCCATCTGGTGGGCCGCGAGTTCCTGGACGCGGCGACGTACCCGCGGATGACCTTCACGAGCAACGCCGTGCGGCTCGCCGGTGAGGACGTCTACCGGATGACCGGCGACCTCACCATCAAGAACGTCAGCCGCCCCGTCGACCTGGAGCTCACCTACATCGGCCATGTGACGGACCCGTTCGGCTACGAGCGGGTCGGCTTCGACGGCACCACGACCATCAACCGGTGCGACTGGGGTCTGACCTACAACGCCAGGCTCGCCCAGGGTGGAGCCATGGTGAGCGAGAAGGTCCGCCTCCAGTTCGACATCGCCGCCATCCGCACCACGCCCTGAGTCCGGCGCCCACGACGACGGGCCCCACCCTGGCCACAGGGTGGGGCCCGTTCTCCGTGCGCTCCGGGCGGCTCAGGCCGAGCCGACGAACAGCACCAGCAGGAGCCAGACCACCGGCGCCGTCGGCAGCAGCGAGTCCAGCCGGTCCATGATGCCGCCGTGACCGGGGAGCAGGGTGCCCATGTCCTTGATGCCCAGGTCGCGCTTGATCATGGATTCGCCGAGGTCCCCGAGGGTGGCGCTGGCGGCGACGGCGAGACCGAGGAGGAGTCCCTGCCACCAGCGGCCGTCGTCGATCAGGAACTGCATGCACAGTGCGCCCGCGACCATGGCGAACGCCACCGCGCCCAGCAGGCCCTCGCGGGTCTTGCCGGGGCTGATGCGCGGGGCGAGCTTGTTCTTGCCGAAGCGCCAGCCGACGGCGTACGCGCCGGTGTCGCTGACGACGGTGAGGAGCAGGAAGGTCAGCACCCGCCAGGGGCCGTCGTCGGCGGTGAGCATCATCGCGACGAACGTGGCGAGGAACGGCACGTAGAACGCCGCGAAGACACCGGCGGTGACGTCCTTGAGGTAGCCCTCCGGCGGTTCCGTCATGCGCCAGACCAGGACCGCGAGCGCGGTCAGAGCCATCGCGACCCACGCGCCCTCGGCGCCCCGGACGTACCCGGCGACCACCATCGCCGCACCGCCCACCGCGAGCGGCACCAGCGGCGCCCCGATGTCCTTGCGCTCCCGCAGCCTGCTGGTCAGTTCCCACAGCCCGACGACCACCGCGACCGCGACGACACCCACGAAGACGGCCTTGACGACGAACAGGGACGCGATGATCACGACACCGAGCCCGACCCCGACACCTATGGCGGCGCTCAGGTCGCGGCCCGCGCTCTTCTTCTGCGGCGCGGGCGCCGGCTGCGGGGCGTCGGGCATGGGCTCCGGATTCTGCGTCTCGTTGCGGAACAAGGGGCCGCTCAGCCGAGCGGCCCCCCGGTCGTCGTCCTGGTCTCCGCCATGCGCGGGTACGTCGGGCACGATGGGCATGGGGCGAGTCTGCTGCGCCTCAGGCGCATCGTACGCGGGACCCGCCGGGGCAGCCCGGTGGGCGGGCCCACCCTCGGTGGGCCCCCAGTAGCCGGTCTGCCCCGCCGTCGGCGGCGCCCCCCAGGAAGAGTGGCTCATCAGACTTCGAGCAGCTCCGCTTCCTTGTGTTTCAGCAGCTCGTCCACCTGAGCGACGTACTTCGAGGTGGTGTCGTCGAGCTCTTTCTCCGCACGACGGCCCTCGTCCTCACCGACCTCGCCGTCCTTGATCAGCTTGTCGATGGCGTCCTTGGCCTTGCGGCGCACCGAGCGGATCGACACCCGGGCGTCCTCCGCCTTGGCCTTGGCGACCTTGATGTAGTCGCGGCGGCGCTCCTCGGTGAGCTCGGGGAACACCACGCGGATGATGTTGCCGTCGTTGCTCGGGTTGACGCCCAGGTCGGAGTCCCGGATCGCCTGCTCGATGTTGCGCAGCGCGCTCTTGTCGAACGGGGTCACGACCGCCATGCGCGGCTCCGGCACGGAGAACGAAGCCAGCTGGTTGATCGGCGTCGGCGCGCCGTAGTAGTCGGCCACGATCTTGTTGAACATCGCCGGGTGCGCACGGCCGGTGCGGATCGCGGCGAAGTCCTCCTTGGCGACCACGACGGCCTTCTCCATCTTCTCCTCGGCCTCGAGGAGGGTCTCTTCGATCACCACTTGCTCCTGCGTGTCTTGAGTAAGGCCCGGCTGCGGTTCCTCTGTCGGGCGGCGGCCGGCTGCGTCGCGTCTTCTTCCTGCACGGTTCCCGACCGGCAGGACATTGTCCATCCCCCGGCCTGGGTGCGTCCCGTCCGTCCCCCGGACAGGTGTCACACCCCGGGCGCCGGGGTGTGCCGGTCAGTCCCGGCTGCCCTGGTCATCCACCAGCGTGCCGATCTTCTCACCCTTGACGGCCCGTGCGATATTGCCCTCGGCGAGCAGCTCGAACACGAGGATCGGCAGGCTGTTGTCGCGGCACAGGGTGACGGCGGTGGCATCGGCGACCTTGAGGTCCCGGGTGATGACCTCGCCGTAGCCGAGGGCGTCGAACTTGACGGCGTCGGGGTTGGTCTTGGGGTCGGAGTCGTAGACGCCGTCCACGCCGTTCTTGCCCATGAGCAGCGCCTCGGCGTCGATCTCCAGGGCGCGCTGGGCGGCGGTGGTGTCGGTGGAGAAGTACGGCATGCCCATTCCGGCGCCGAAGATGACCACGCGGCCCTTCTCCAGGTGGCGCACGGCGCGCAGCGGGATGTACGGCTCGGCGACCTGGCCCATGGTGATGGCGGTCTGCACCCGGCTGTCGATGCCCTCCTTCTCCAGGAAGTCCTGGAGGGCGAGGCAGTTCATGACGGTGCCGAGCATGCCCATGTAGTCGGAGCGGGCGCGGTCCATGCCGCGCTGCTGGAGTTCGGCGCCGCGGAAGAAGTTGCCGCCGCCGATGACGACCGCGATCTCGGCGCCGTCCCGGACGACGGCCGCGATCTCGCGGGCGATCTTGTGCACCACGTCCGGGTCCACGCCCAGGCCCCCGCCACCGGAGAAGGCCTCTCCGGACAGCTTCAGCAGAAACCGGCCGCGTACTTTGCCGTCGTCGCTCTTCTGGGCCTTGGTGGTCATGGAGATCCCGCCTCTTTCACGTGTTGCACATACGAAGAAGGCCATTGCCGGTTGGGGTCGCTTTTCGCTCCCATGCGCGGCAATGGCCTCCTCGTCAGATCTGCTGCCGTCCGCCACGTGCCCGGGTGTGGCGGTGTGCGCGGACGACTGCTGTCGACCCTATAGGGGTCGCGCGTCGATCGCGGTACGGACTCAGATGCCGACCTTGATGCGCGAGAAGCGCTTCAGGGTGACACCGGCCTCGTCCAGTACCTTCTGGACCGACTTCTTGTTGTCCAGCGCGTACGGCTGGCCGAGCAGCGTGGCGTCCTTGAAGAAGCCGTTGACGCGACCCTCGACGATCTTGGCGATCGCGGCCTCGGGCTTGCCCTCGGCGCGGGTGGTCTCCTCGGCGATGCGACGCTCGGACTCGACGACCTCGGCCGGCACGTCCTCCTTGGCGAGGTACTTCGGCGCGAAGGCGGCGATGTGCTGGGCGATGCCCTTGGCGACCTCGGCGTTCGGCTTGTCCAGCTCGACCAGGACACCGATCTGCGGGGGCAGGTCGGGCATGGTGCGGTGCATGTACGCGGTGACGTAACCGTCGGAGAACTGCGCGAAGCGGTCCAGGACGATCTTCTCGCCGAGGTTGGCGTTGGCCTCGTCCACGAACGCCTGGACGGTCTTGCCGGCCTCGATCTCGGAGGCGAGCAGGGCCTCGATGTCGGCCGGGGAGGTCTTCGCGACGTGCTCGGCGATGGTCCGGGCCGCGGCCTGGAACTTGTCGCCCTTGGCCACGAAGTCCGTCTCGCACTTCAGCTCGACGATGACGCCGGAGGAGTTGTCGTCGGCGATGATGGAGACCACGGCGCCGTTCTCGGCGGAGCGGCCCTCACGCTTGGCGACGCCCTTCTGGCCCTTGATGCGCAGCGCCTCGACGGCCTTGTCGACGTTGCCCTCGGCCTCGTCCAGCGCCTTCTTGCAGTCCATCATGCCGGCGCCGGTCAGCTCACGGAGCTTCTTGACGTCGGCGGCGGTGTAGTTCGCCATGAGTCTGTGAGTCTTTCTCGAAGTCTTCGGAGAACGGAGATGAGCACGGTCCGCGTCCACTTGTAGCCGTGGACCACGGACGGCGTGCCGACCTACGGGTGAACAGTGGGGGCGGACTCACCCGCGCCGGAGGCGCTGCGGTTTCCGTACCGCCCCCACTGTCGCCACTGACGTCAGGCCTGCTCGCCCTCGGCGGCCGGGGCGGCCTCGGCGGCGGGAGCCTCGGCCGGCTTCTCGGCCTCGGCCTCGGCCTCGGCGGCGGGGGCCTCGGCGGCGGGAGCCTCGGCGGGCTTCTCGGCCTCGGCGGCCGGAGCGGCCTCGTCGGCCTTCTTCTCACCCTCGAGCAGGTCGCGCTCCCACTCGGCGAGCGGCTCGCCCGCGGCCTTCTCGCCCTTGTCGCCGGTGGCGACACGGGAGCGGGAGATGAGGCCCTCGGCGACCGCGTCGGCGATCACACGGGTGAGCAGGGTGACGGAGCGGATCGCGTCGTCGTTGCCCGGGATCTTGTAGTCGACCTCGTCGGGGTCGCAGTTGGTGTCGAGGATCGCGACGACCGGGATGTTCAGCTTCCGGGCCTCACCAACCGCGATGTGCTCCTTCTTGGTGTCCACGATCCAGACGGCGCTGGGCACCTTCTGCATCTCGCGGATACCGCCGAGGGTCTTCTCCAGCTTGGCCTTCTCGCGGGAGAGGACCAGCAGCTCCTTCTTGGTGAGGCCGGAGGCGGCCACGTCCTCGAAGTCGATCTGCTCGAGCTCCTTCAGGCGCTGCAGGCGCTTGTAGACGGTCGAGAAGTTGGTGAGCATGCCGCCCAGCCAGCGCTGGTTGACGTAGGGCATGCCGACGCGGGTGGCCTGCTCCGCGATGGCCTCCTGCGCCTGCTTCTTCGTGCCGACGAACATGACCGTGCCGCCGTGGGCGACGGTCTCCTTGACGAACTCGTAGGCGCGGTCGATGTACGACAGCGACTGGAGCAGGTCGATGATGTAGATGCCGTTGCGCTCGGTGAAGATGAAGCGCTTCATCTTCGGGTTCCAGCGACGGGTCTGGTGACCGAAGTGGACGCCGCTCTCCAGCAGCTCCCGCATCGTGACGACGGCCATGGCCGTATCTCCTTGAATTTCTCGGTTGTGCCGCGACAGCCGGTCGGCCGTCGCGCCTGACGCCCGCGTTGCGCCGGTGCCACGAGGGACCGAGGGGCGCTGATACGGACCGTCCGACGGAAGCCGTCCGACGAGACCCGTACCGGGGCGTGCGAAGTCGACCCGGTGACCCGGATCGCCAGAGAAAGTGTACGGGACCGCCGGGGCACCGGGTGACGCCGCTGTCCACAACCGCGGGGTGGTCCACAGATCCCGGCCGTGATCGCGGGGGTGCGGGAGGGTTTCGGCATGCGACGAGTGATGCGGCATTCGGGTGGGTGGGCGGGCTTGGTGCTCGGTCTCGCGGCGCTCGTGCCTACCCCCATGGCCTCCGCGGACACCCCGGCCCCCGCGCCCTCACCACCCTCGCGGGCACCGGTCCCGGCCATCGCCCGCGCCTGGCCGGTGGGGGTCCGGCCGGTGGTGGTACGGGGCTGGGAGCCACCGGCGACGGTGTACGGCCCCGGGCACCGGGGTGTGGACCTGGGTGCGCCGGCCGGTGCCCCGGTACGGGCGGTGGCACCCGGCCGGGTGTCCTTCGCCGGGCGGGTGGCGGGGCGTGGTGTGGTGTCGGTGGCGCTGACGGGGACGGATCTGCGCACGACGTACGAGCCGGTGGCCCCGTCGGTGCGGAAGGGCGACGAGGTGGACGCCGGTGACGTGGTCGGCACGGTGGAGGCCACCGCCCAGCACTGCCCCGCCACCTGTGTCCACTGGGGCCTGCTGACCGGCGAGACCTACCTGAACCCGCTGACACTGCTCCCACCGTGGCTCCTGCGCGGGGGTCCCTCCCGGCTGCTCCCGGTACTGAACGTCCGGGCTTAGCGGCGGGGCAGCGAGCCGCTGAGCCGCGGGCATCGGCGCGCCACGGTCGGCGCCCACCCGGCAGCGGCCGACGCACCGGCGCAACCACGGACATCCGGCGACGTACGGCGTAACCGCGGGCACCCGAGCCCGCACAGCCACGGGCATGTGTGCCGCCTGGGGCGGCACGGGTGGGCGCAGCGGCACCCCGCAAGCGCGGGCGAGCGCGACGCCTCCGGCCCGGGTCGGCACGGGGCGCCCTGAGAGCGCGGCGTACTACCGCACCCACCAGCGGCAGGGCACCACCCCGGAAGCAAGGGGCAACCCAAAATCCCGCCCAGCCCCGCTGGCAGCACTCAGCCCTGGACCCCCCGCAGGGCCATCCGCACAGCGGTGTCCGTGATCCTGGCCGGCTCCTCCGCCGCACCCAGTTCGATCCGCCGCACGGCCGCGTCCACGACCCCCTGCAACAGCATCGCCGCCAGCCGGGGCTGCTCGTGCCCCATCTCCGCCAGCGCCTCGACGACCATCGCGACCAGCCCTCCGTGAGCCGCGCGGATCTTCTCGCGCGCCCCCGCGTCCAGCTCACTCGCCGAGATCGCCACCACGGCCCGGTGCCGCCGGTCCCCGACCAGCGCCAGCTGCTGCCGCACGTACGCCTCGACCTTGGCCTCGGGCGTCGCCGCGCGCTCCATCGCCGCCGCGACCTCCGCCGCCCAGACGGGGAAGTCGACCTCGCACAGTTCCTCGACCACAGCGGCGCGCGAGCGGAAGTACTCGTACACGGACGACCGCGCCAGGCCCGTCCGTTCGGCCAGCGCGGGGAAGGTCAGCGCGTCGGTCCCGCCGTCGGACAGCAGGGACCGAGCCGCGTCCAGCAGGGCGGCTCGCTGCATCGACCGGTGCTCGGCCACGGAGGCCGCTCGAATCCTTGGCACGTCGACCACTTTACGGACGCGTCCCCGCGAACGGGAGCGACTCAGCGTCCGAAGCTCGCAAGCTTCGCCCTCAATTGCAGCACCGACTTGGTGTGGATCTGGCTGACCCGGCTCTCGGTGACCCCGAGCACATTGCCGATCTCGGCGAGGGTGAGCCCCTCGTAGTAGTAGAGCGTGACGACGGTCTTCTCCCGCTCGGGCAGGGTGTTGATCGCGCGCGCGAGGAACCGGCGCAGTTCCCGGTCCTCGGCGACCTCCACCGGGTTGTCGGCGGCGGTGTCCTCGAGCGTGTCCATGAGGCTGAGCCGGTCGCCGCCCTCACCGCCGACGTGCAGCAGGTCCTCCAGCGCGACCACGTTGGCCAGCGACAACTGGCTGAACACGGCGTGCAGCTCGTCCACCTCCATGTCCAGCTCGGCGGCGACCTCGCCCTCCGTCGGGGTCCGCCGCAGCCGCGCCTCCAGGGTGGCGTAGGCCCGTTCGACGTTGCGCGCCTTCTGCCGGACGGACCGGGGGATCCAGTCCAGCGCCCGCAGCTCGTCGATCATGGCGCCCCGGATCCGGGTGATCGCGTACGTCTCGAACTTGATCTCCCGGTCGATGTCGAACTTCTCGATGGCGTCGATCAGTCCGAACACACCCGAGGAGACGAAGTCGGCCTGCTCCACGTTGGGCGGCAGACCGACGCTGACCCGGCCCGCGACGTACTTGACCAGCGGCGAGTAGTGCAGGATCAGTTGCTCCCGCAGCCGGTCGTCCCCCGTCGCCTTGTACGACCGCCACAGTTCGTCGAGCGTCGAGGGAGCGGGCGGCCGCACGCTGCCACCGTCGCGGGCGGCCGGTGTGACCGCCGCCCGGTCGGAGCCGGAGGTGTGCTGGGGCATTCGTCGCCTTGTGCCGTTCTGCCGTGAAGTGCCGTGATCTGCCGTGAAGTGCTGCGGGGTGGCGCGAGCCGGGGTGGTGGGCGGAAGCGGTGCTCGGTGGGTCACCACGGGCCGAGTGGGGCACCCGGGTGAGCTGTCGGTCTGGTGTCGAGTCGGCGCGGTCTGCGCCCGGACTTCGTGAGCGTAGCGTGACTGCGGAGTCGCGGTGTGCGAACAACGAGGCACCACCCCTGCGCGGAGCTTCTCCACCGGCACGACCACCGCAGTCGGCAGCTTGCTCTGCGTGACCACCCGGATGCGCCAACTCCGGGAATTACCAAGGGCTTAGGGCGTTCCCCCGGACGGCCGAACACGCTGGGTCAGCACGGAGCCGGGCCGCCCCGGGCCGAGATCAGCGCCTGGCGTGTCAACTTCCAGCCGTCGCCGTGTCTTTCGACGTAGCCAAGTGCTCGGAGTTCGTACAGTCTCGCGATCGCGTCGTCCGGGGTGGTCCGCGCGCCGCGCGCGATCTCCCCGGCGCCTGCCGGGCGGTTGCCCGGCAGGGCGGCGAGGACGGCCCGCGCGGCCGGTTCCAGCAGGTCACGTGGGAGGACGGGGCCGCGCCTGGGCGGAGCCAGCTCACCCATGTCACCGACCAGTTCGATGACGTCCGCGGCATCGGTGACCAGCGTGGCCCCGCCGCGCAGCAGTTCGTGCACCCCGGCGGAGAGAGAGCTGGTGACCGGTCCGGGGACCCCCATCGTGAATCTGCCGAGCCGCTCGGCGGCCCGCGCGGTGACCAGCGAGCCGCTGCGACACGCCGCCTCCACGACGACGGTGCCCCGGGTGAGCGCCGCGATCACCCGGTTCCGCTGGATGAACCGGCTCGGCGTCGGATGCTCACCGGGCGGCAGCTCGCCCACCACCAGTCCCTGCTCCGCGATCCGGTTGATCAGCGCGGTGTGACCGCGCGGATAGGGCCGGTCGACGCCGCAGGCCAGCACGGCGACGGTAGCCCCGCCGGCGGCCAGGGCACCCCGGTGGGCGGCTCCGTCGATGCCGTAGGCCCCGCCGGACACGACCACCCATCCCCGTTCGGCCAGCCCGGCGGCGAGGGTGGCCGCCACATGCGTCCCGTACTCGGTGCAGGCGCGTGCCCCGACCACGGCTACGGAGCCGAGCGCCCATACCCGCGGACTGGGCGTGCCGCGCACCCACAGCCCGATGGGCCTTGCGTCGCCCAGGTCGTCGATCCGGCCCGGCCACTCGGTGTCGCCCGGGCACACGAACCGCACACCGGCGTTCCGCGCCTCCTCGAGGTCCCGCTCCGGCTCGGCCCGCCCGGCCCGCGCCACCAGCCCGTCCCACCGTTTCCCGCTCACCCCCGGCAGCCGCCGCCCGCCGTCGCGCAGCCGCCGGACCACTTCCGCCACCCCGAACTCCCGCAGCCACCGTCCTCCGGCCTCGTCCCCCGGCTCGATGACCCGGGCGAGGAAGACCCGTCCCAGCCGCTCCTCCTCCGCGTCGGTCCCCGCGGTCATGTCAGGGCCCCGAGGGCCATGGGCACGCCCCGTGGGATTCCGGTGCGCAGTTGCAGCGCGAGGCAGACGTCGCCGGCGTCCGGGCGGTCGTGGCCGACGAGGTCCGCGACCGTCCAGGCGACGCGCAGCACCCGGTCGATGCCGCGGGCCGTGAGCACGCCCCGCTCGAGGCTCCGCTCGGCCTCGTCCATCGCGCCGGCGCCGGCGTGGAAGCGGCTGCGCAGCTCTCTGCCGGGCACCTCGCTGTTGGTGCCCCAGGGCGTTCCGGCGAGGCGGGCCGCGGCCCGCTCCCGGGCCGCGCGGACCCGGTCGGCGACGGCCGCCGAGGACTCGCCCCGGGCCCCGGGTTCGGTGAGCTGGGCACGGGTGACCGGGTCGGCCTCGACCCGTAGGTCGACCCGGTCCAGCAGCGGGCCGGACAGCCGGGCCTGGTACCGGCGGATCGCCGACGGCGGGCAGTCGCACAGGGAGTCCCGCTGCGAGAACCGCCCGCACGGGCAGGGGTTGGCCGCCAGCACCATCAGGAACCGGGCGGGGAACCGGACCACTCCCGCGCTGCGGGCGATCACCACGTGCCCGGACTCCAGCGGCTGCCGCAGGGCGTCCAGGGTCTGGCCGTGGAACTCGGGCGCCTCGTCCAGGAACAGCACCCCTCGGTGGGCCAGGGACACGGCGCCCGGCCGCGCCACGCCCGGGCCGCCGCCGACGAGGGACTGCATCGTGGCCGAGTGGTGCGGGGCGCAGTAGGGCGCGACCTCGACGAGGGGCTTGCCCGGGGGCAGCAGTCCGGCCACCGAGTGGACCGCCGTGACCTCCAGCGACTCCTGCCGGGTGAGCGGGGGCAGCACGGCGGGCAGCCGCTCGGCGAGCATGGTCTTGCCGGCGCCCGGCGGCCCCTCGAGGAACAGGTGGTGCCCGCCGGCGGCGGCCACCTCGACGGCCGTGCGCGCCGAGGTCTGGCCCACGACGTCGGCCAGGTCGTGGTCGGGCTGCGGGGCGCCGCCGCCGTGCATGCCGGTGGCCGCCCCGGTGCCGGGCACGCGCAGCCCGGCCAGCAGGGGGTCCGGGCGCCCCTGTCCGTCAGGGTCCTCCTCGGGCACGGGCTCGTCGGTGAGGACGGCGATGAGCTGCCGCAGGCTGCGCACGCCGAGCACGGACACCCCGGGGACCAGCGAGGCCTCGGCGGCGGCGCTCTCGGGCACGACCACCTGTTCGTACCCCGCGTCGGCGGCGGCGAGGACGGCGGGCAGGATGCCCCGTACCGGCCGCACCCGCCCGTCCAGTCCCAGCTCGCCGATCATCACGATCTCGGCGAGGACCCGTGGGTCGATCCGGGCGGCGGCGCCGAGCACCGCGCAGGCGACGGCCAGGTCGAAGCCGGAGCCGGCCTTGGGCACGGACGCCGGGCTCAGTCCGACGGTGAGCTTCTTCTGCGGCCATTCGCCGCCCGAGTTCACGACCGCCGCCCGGACCCGGTCCCGGCTCTCCGTCAGGCTCTTGTCCGGGAGGCCGACCAGGGTGAAGGCCGCCACCCCGGGTTCCAGGTCGGCCTGCACCTCGACGACCACGCCCTCGACGCCGACAAGGGCGACGGAGCACGTACGGGCGAATCCCATCTCAGACCACCCCGCGCACGTGCTCGACGGCCGGGGCTCCCCGGCGGGGCAGCAGCACGCCGACGATGTCGATGCGGACGCCGCCCGGCGGGGCTCCGCCATGGGCCTGGATCCAGCGTTCGGCCAGGCCGTGCAGGCGTCGCGCCTTCTCGGGCGAGACGGCGGCCATCGGATGCTGGAAGCCGCCGGCCCTGCGGGTCTTCACCTCGCAGACGACCAGCGTGTTCCCGTCCCGGGCCACGATGTCGATCTCGCCGGAACGACCGCAGCGCCAGTTGCGCCGCAGGATGGTCATCCCCGCCTCGGTCAGCCGCCGTGCGGCCAGATCCTCGCCGTACCTGCCGAGTCCACTGCGTGCCCTGCTCATGTCGGCACCACCTCCGGCACCCACGGTCACGCAGCATGCGAACAGAAGTGGATCTTGGTGGGCTACTCGCCGGTTGTGGACAACCCCGTCACCCGTAGGACGGAATCCGGGGCCGTCAGCCGCCCGGGAGCTCGAGGTCGCTCTTGTTCAGTTCCTCGATGTTCACGTCCTTGAAGGTCAGGACGCGCACCTGCTTCACGAACCGGGCCGGCCGGTACATGTCCCAGACCCAGGCGTCCGCCATCGACACCTCGAAGAACACCTCGCCCTGGACCGAGTGGACCTGCATCTCGTAGTCGTTGGTGAGGTAGAACCGCCGCTCGGTCTCGATCACGTATTTGAACAGACCGACGACATCTCGATACTCCCGGTAGAGCTTCAGCTCCATCTCGGTCTCGTACTTCTCGAGGTCCTCGGCGCTCATGGCATGTTCCCCTTCAGCCGTGCGATCCCCCCATTGTGCGCCAGTCCGACGAGCCCTCAGACGATTTCCGTGTCCAGAGTCACGGGCCTGGCGGGGGGACCTTCGTCGAGCAGCGTGCGCAGCAGCCCGGCGAGTCTGGTCGGATACACCGTCTCATGTGCCCGGGTCAGTTCCTGGCACGTCCACCAGCGCGCTCCGGCGACACTGCGCCGCTCCAGTTCGGTCAGGCCCTGGGCCGCGACGTCCGTCCGGCTCGTGCGGGCCAGGTAGTACCACTCGTCCTGGTCCCAGCGCCGGCCCGCGAACGGGAAGGAGCAGCGCCTGCGCCACAGCACCGGACCGAGGACGACGTCGGTGATGCCGGTCTCCTCGGCGAGTTCCCTCAGCGCGGCCTCTTCGCGCGTCTCGTCGCCCTCCAGACCGCCACCTGGGGTGAACCACCAGTCGTCGGCCGGATCGTCCGGCTCATGACCGTGCAGCAGCAGGATGCGGTCCTCGGGGTCGAGCAGGACCACCCGGGCCACCCTGCGCAGTCCGCCCTCGTAGGTGTCCTCGCCCGGCCGCGTGGTCTCAGCGGGCACCGGCGGGCCCCGGGCGGTTGCGCCCGCGGCCGAGCCGCTTGGCGATCGAGCCGCACACGCCGCCGCCGAGGACCAGGACGGCGCCGCCGACGATCATCAGCTCGATGGTCCGGAGCGGGCCCGGCTGGGAGAGGGCGCCCAGCGCCTCGAATCCGGTGGGGCGCTCGAGCATGCCGTTCATGGGCCAGACGACGGAGTCGACGCGCGCGGAGACGGCGCCGCGCGCCACCGTGCCCTGGGCGGCGTCGGTGAGGTGGGCGGTGGAGTCCAGGGAGCCCTGGCGTTCGTCGCCGAGGAGGAACAGCCGGCCCTTGGGGACGGTGATGGTCGGGATGTCCTTGATCTCGGCCGGGCTGCCCGCGGGCAGGTAGGGCTCGTCGATCTTCTTGCCGTTGACGGTGAGCTTGCCGTCGGTGCAGCAGGAGACGGTGTCGCCGCCGACCGCGACGACCCGCTTGACCACGTTGGCGTTGGTGACCCAGCTCTTGTCGCGGAAGACGACCACGTCGCCGCGCCGCACCTCGGTGCCGTCGACGCGCTGGGCCAGCACCCGGTCACCGGCGTCGATGGTCGGTGCCATCGAACTGGTCGGCACGGTGTACGGACGGTAGACCACCGCTCCCCAGGCGAAGCCGCCGAGGAACAGCACCAGACCCAGCGCCATGGCCACCCCGGAAAGCCGCTCCCCGAGCCGGCCACCGCCGGCCCGTGCCGTGCCTGTGCCCGCGGTGCGCGGGGCCGTACGCGTCGTGCTCTCGCCGCTCATGGACCCGCACCCTACCTGCCGGTACCGAACGGGGGCAGCCCCTCTTTCAGGACCCTGGGAACAGCTTTCCCGGAGCTTCACAGAGGGGCCCCACGCGCACGGCCGGCAGGCTCAGCGCTTTCCGGCGGCCGCCGTGGCCTGGACGCCGGTCCGCAGCCGGTCCGCCTGCCCGCGCCGCCAGACCGCCACCGGCAGCACGGCCGCCAGCGCCACGCCCTGCGGCGCCACGGTCAGGGAAGCGGCCGCGGAGGACTGCTGACCGAGGCCGGGCTGGTCGAAGGTGTCCGGCACCGGCAGCGTGCCCCAGCGGTTGATGGGCCAGGCGCGCACGATGGCGCGGCCGACGACCTTGTCGACGGGAACCATGCCGTGGTGGCTGTCGGACTGGTTGTAGCGGGAGTCACGGGAGTTCTGGCGGTGGTCGCCCATCACCCAGATGTACCCCTGGGGGACCTTCACCTTGAACTGGCCGCCCTGGTCGTCCAGGCTGCACGGCGTGTTGCCGGGGTAGACGTACGGCTCGTTCAGCGCCTTGCCGTTGACCGTCAGCGGGCCGGTCTTGTTGCACTCGACCGTGTCGCCACCGACCCCGATCACCCGCTTGATCAGGTCTTTCTCCTCGGCGGACGGCATCAGGCCGATCCAGCTCAGGACCTTCTGCACCGGGTTCGGGTTGGGCGCCGGCTCACCCGCCAGCCAGTTGTCCGGGTCGTGGAAGACGACGACCTCGCCGCGCTCGGGCTCGGAGCCGAACCACGGGGTGAGCTTGTCGACCAGGACGCGGTCACCCTGCTGGAGGGTGTTCTGCATCGAGTCCGAGGGGATCGAGAACGCCTGCACCAGGAACGTCTTGATCAGCAGCGCCAGGACCAGCGCGATGCCGATCAGGATCGGCAGCTCCTTCCAGAAGGAGCGCGGCTTCTTCGGCCGGTTCGCCGTCCCGTCCGTACCCTCGCCGTCGCTCTGGTGCCGGTGCTCCTCCGGCCCGCCGTCGTCGGACGCCGAGAAGTCGGAGTTCCCGGACGTCACGGCGCCGTTCGGAGCGGGGGCGTTCGACTCCACGGGGTGCCCGCGGTGCTCCTCGCCGTCGTGTCCCGACCGTGCGCCAACCGCCACATCCCCCACGCCAACTCCTTACTCTCTGCCGCCGCCTGCGCCATCCACGGTGCAGGCCCACCACTCCCATAACGAGCGGGAGTTCCGCAGGGGTCGGGAGGCGGGTCGTTCCGTTCGGATCGCCGGAGGCAACCCTATGCGACAGCGGAGGGGACGCGGTCGACCCCGACACGGAGTCGGCAACGCTTGCAAAGGTTTTAGGTTCGTCGAGGCTGGTCCAGTGGCCGACGGGCCAGCCGATCACCATGGCCCGGCCCACCACCGAGTCCTCGGAGACCGTGCCGCCGTACGGCGTGTTCTGGTGCGCGCGGGAGTCGGCGGAGTTGTCGCGGTGGTCGCCCATCACCCACAGGCGTCCCTGCGGCACGGTGATGTCGAAGGGGGTGACGGAGGGGGCGCTGCCCGGATTCAGATAGCCGGTCTCGCTCAGCGGACTTCCGTTGACGGTGACCCGGCCCTGCGCGTCACAGCACTTGACGTGGTCCCCGCCGACCCCGATGACCCGCTTGATCAGGTCCTTCTCGTTGTCGGAGGGCAGCAGGCCGATGAAGGTGAGGCCTTCCTTGAACTGCTTGACGACCACCGGGTCGTCCTTCTTCTGGGTGGTCTGCTCGTCGGCCAGCCAGCCGCCCGGGTCGTGGAAGACGACGACGTCCCCGCGCTGCGGCTCGGAGCCGAACCACGGAGTGAGCTTGTCGACCAGGACACGGTCGCCGATCCGGATCGTCTGCTCCATGGAGCCGGACGGGATCACGAACGCCTGCACGAGGAACGTCTTCAGGACAAGGGCTATGAGCACCGCGACACCGACCAGAAGGGGGATCTCCCGAACGGCTGACCGCCTGCGCTTGCGCTTCACCTTGCGCTGGAGCTGGCGCCGCTCCGCGCGCGTGCGGCCACCGCCCGTTCCGGAGCCGGTGCGGCGGGTCCCGGTGGGCAGCAGGCTCTCGGCGGCGCCGGCCGGCGCTCCGCGCGGCTTGCCCCGGTTACCCATGCGCGTCCTCCGCGGAGGTGGCCGCGGGCACGCGCGCGTAGGCCGACGGCCGCGTCAGGTGCCGCCAGTGACCGTACGGCCAGGCGACCCAGTCGGCCCGGCCGATGACGTCGTCCACCGGGATCATGCCGCCGCCGGGCGAGCCCAGGTGGTCGCGGGAGTCGCTGGAGCGACTGCGGTGGTCCCCGAGGACGAACAGGCGGTCCGCGGGCACGACGACGTCGAAGGGGACGCTGGACGGGCTGTCCCCGGGATGGAGGAACGCCGTCTCGTCGACCGGCCGGCCGTTCACCTCGAGCCTCCCCTCCTTGTCGCAGCAGACCACATGGTCTTCCCCTACCCCTACAACGCGCTTGATGTAGTCGGCGTCCCCGAAATACCCGGTTCCGTCGAAGACAACCACGTCACCGCGGAGCGGCTGGGCACCGAAACGGTACGCCAACTTATTTACGAGGACGCGGTCACCGATCCTCAATCCCTGTTCCATGGATCCGCTCGGGATCTGGAACGGCCGCGCCACGAAGGCGTTGAGGAGAAGCAGGAACGCCAGGCAGACGAAGAGGGTGAGGGTGATCCGGCCGCCCGGCAGCCATGCGGCGATCCGCGACACCAACGCGAAACGCGACCGTCCCTCCGTCCCCGTGGTACCGGGTCGGGAGGAGCGGTCGCGTCGCGTCGGCTGTGCTTCGGTGTCCATCGGAGCCAGATGCTATCCGCCCCGATGCGACCGAAGGAAAAGCGCTCAGTTCTCGCGCTTCTCCTTGATCTTCGCGGCCTTGCCGCGCAGCTCACGGAGGTAGTACAGCTTGGCGCGGCGCACGTCACCACGGGTGACCAGCTCGATCTTCTCGACGATCGGGGTGTGCACCGGGAAGGTGCGCTCGACGCCGACGGAGAACGAGACCTTGCGGACCGTGAAGGTCTCGCGGACACCGGAGCCCTGGCGACGGATCACAACGCCCTTGAACTGCTGCACACGGGAGCGGTTGCCCTCGATGACGCGGACGTGGACGTTGACGGTGTCACCCGGGCGGAAGGCGGGGACGTCGCTGCGCAGCGACGCGGCGTCGACGGTGTCGAGCAGGTGAGACATTTCGTCTGCTTTCTTCGCTGATGCCACAGGTCATCAACGGGAACTAGGTTTCCATGAGGACTGCCGTGCGAGTCGGTGCGGGCGTCGTGTCCCCCTGTGGCAGGGGCGCACGCCGGACGGACGCACAACAGCGGCCTATTGTTCCATGCCGTCGGCTCGGCGCCAAAACCGGCCGTACGGCTCCCCCTGCGGGTCCGGTTGCCAGCCCAGGATGGAGAGCATCTCCCGGTCCTTCTTGTCGAAGGCCTTGGGGTCGCAGCGCTCGATCAGGTCGGGCCGGTGGGCCGTGGTGCGCCGCAGGGCCTCGTCGCGGCGCCAGCGGGCGATCCGGCCGTGGTGGCCGCTGAGCAGCGTCTCGGGGATGTCCCGGCCGCGCCAGACGGGCGGCTTGGTGTAGACGGGGCCTTCCAGCAGGCCGGCCATCGCGCCGGGCGCGAAGGAGTCGTCCCGGTGGGACTCGGCGTTGCCGAGGACGCCGGGCAGCAGCCGCGCCACGGCCTCGGTGACGACCAGGACGGCCGCCTCGCCGCCGGCGAGCACGTAGTCGCCGATGGAGACCTCGTGGACGGGCATCCGGGTCGCGTACTCGTCCATGACGCGCCGGTCGATGCCCTCGTAGCGGGCCGGTGTGAAGATCAGCCAGGGGCACTCGGAGAGTTCGACCGCCAGTTCCTGGGTGAAGGGACGGCCACTGGGGGTGGGCACGATCAGCGCGGGGGTCCGGGCGCCGGTCTCGTAGCCGTCGGCGAGCACCGTGTCGAGCGCGTCGCCCCAGGGCCCGGTCTTCATGACCATGCCGGGGCCGCCGCCGTAGGGGGTGTCGTCGACCGTGTTGTGCCGGTCGTACGTCCACGCGCGCAGGTCGTGCACGTGGACGTCGAGTTGCCCGCGCGCGCGTGCCTTGCCGACGAGGGAGACGTTCAGCGGCTCGAGGTACTCGGGGAAGATCGTGACGACGTCGAGCCTCATGCGTCCTCCTCCCGGGAGGAGGCGATCTCGGCGGCGTCGTCGATCAGGCCGGGCGGGGGCGCGATGACGGCCTTCTGCTCCTCGAGGTCGATCTCGGTCACGATCTCCTCCACGAAGGGGATCATCACCTCGCTGCCGTCCGGGCGCTCGACGATGAACAGGTCCTGGGAGGGCAGGTGCGAGATCTCGGTGATCCGGCCGACCTCCGTACCGTCCTCGGTGACCACGTCGAGGTCCATGAGCTGATGGTCGTAGTACTCGTCCTCACCCTCGGGCAGTTCCTCGGGGTCGATCTCGGCGATCAGCAGGGTGTTGCGCAGGGCCTCGGCGGCGGTGCGGTCGCCGACGCCCTCGAAGCGCAGCAGGAGGCGGCCGCTGTGCACCCGGCCGGTGGCGATGGTGAGCGGTCCGGCGGAGGCCGGGTCGGTGGCCAGAACGGCTCCCGGACCGAGCCGCAGCTCCGGCTCGTCGGTACGTACCTCGACGGTGACCTCGCCCTTGATGCCGTGGGCGCGTCCGATCCGTGCGACTACCAGCTGCACTGTGCTTGCTCTCCTGTCATACGACTACGGGCCGGGGACGGCCCAGTGGCCCTCCCCGGCCCGAGCCGGTGCTGCGATAAGCGTCAGCGGACGTGGTCCATGTCGACGAGGTCGACGCGGACACCGCGACCGCCGATGGCACCCACGACGGTGCGCAGAGCGCGCGCGGTACGGCCGTTGCGGCCGATCACCTTGCCGAGGTCGTCGGGGTGGACCCGGACCTCCAGCACGCGCCCGCGGCGCAGGTCACGCGAGGCGACCTGCACATCGTCAGGGTTGTCGACGATGCCCTTCACGAGGTGCTCAAGCGCCTCTTCGAGCATGGTGCTCAGGCCTCGGTCGACTCGGACTCGGCAGCGGCCTCGTCCTTCTTCTCAGCCTTCTTCTTCTGGGTGATGGCCTCACCCTTGCCCTCGTCGTCACCGCCGAGAGCCTCGAACGACGGACGCGTGGACTTCGGCTCGGCGACGAGCAGCGGCGCGGGAGCCGGCTCGCCCTTGAACTTCTGCCAGTCGCCGGTCTTCTTCAGGATGGCGAGAACGGGCTCGGTCGGCTGAGCGCCGACACCCAGCCAGTACGCCACACGCTCGGCGTCCACCTCGATGACCGACGGGTTGTAGGTCGGGTGGTACTTGCCGATCTCCTCGATGGCCCGGCCGTCACGGCGGGTACGGGAGTCGGCGACGACGATGCGGTAGTGAGGCGAACGGATCTTGCCCAGACGCTTCAGCTTGATCTTGACTGCCACGGGAGTGGACTCTCCTGATTTTGACGTGGTTGGGCACGGCGAACAGCCGCGTGGGGTTGCGGTACCCGAGTGCCCGATGGACGCGTCAGCCGGAGGAGAGAGGGGTCCTGTGCGACTGTCGAGTACAGCTAGACATTGTGCCATACCGATCGGGTCGCACTCCGCCACGGGGTACGGGGTGATCCCGGGCATGCCCGAGCGGCACCCGGCGCGGGGGTGAGGCCACGTCGGGTGCGCCGCTCGGCGCCGCGAGGTGCCGTCGGCAGCCGCGCGGGGACGAGCCCGCTTCCGGCACCCACGAGATGCCGGTACTCGCGGCTCGCCGCTACGCCACTCCCACGACCTCCGGGATCCGGAACGGCTTGCCGCAGCCACCGCACATGATGGGGGCCTGGGCCAGGACCGAGGGCACCACCCGGACGTTGCGGCCGCAGTCGCAGACCGCCTTGACACGGACGCCGCCGCCCGAGGAGCCGTGACGGGCGGCCGGGCCGCGGAAGGTGCGGGAGGTGTCGGCGGAGGTGGCCGCCGTGTGGGCCTTCAGGGCGCGCTGGAGGCGCTCGATGGTCGGACGGTAGCGCCGCTTCGCCTCGGGATTGAGCGTGACCAGCGAGAAGCCGCTGCTGGGATGCGGCTCCTCGGGGTGGTCCAGGCCCAGTTCCTCGGCGATCGCGAGGAAGCGGCGGTTGTGGTAGCGGCCGGCGCGGGAGGTGTCGCGGACACCGCGGGCGGCGGCGATGCCGTGGACGGCCTCGTGGAGCAGGCGCTCGAAGGAGAGTTCGTGACCGCACGCGGACGACGACTCCCCGATCAGGGACTCTGGCGCGGCAAGGTCGGGCAGTTCGGGGTGGTACCGCTGAATGTCGGCCCACGCCTCTGCCAGCTCTGCGGCGAGAACAGGTGGTGTCTGTGTCGTGCTCACGTAATGACAACGAGCGTGGGTGCCACTGTGTTCCTATTCCGGGGCATCCCAAATAATTTGCACTTACCCGTCAGTTGCCTCTGATGCGTCCTGACGAGGGCGGGTGCGCTGATCTGCGGAGAAGCCTCACAGCTCATACCAAGCCGGTGCGTAGTCCGACGTACGACGCGGCGTGTAAGCGGTGCTGTGGCGGTGGGCCGCGGTTGCGCAAGGCGCGTTTCGGTCGCTCTCGCGTGAGGCCGTCACCTCTGTCTGCGTCCGCGCCGATCGTGACGTTACCGGGTGGCTCCGCGCCCCTCGTCACCGGCCCGTCCCTCGCGGGAGCGGACACCGTACGGTCGCCGGGGTTGCGGGGATGTGAAATCTCGCCACTTGTGCGCTCAGCCCCCAAGCAGGGCCCCACGACCCCTGGACGGCTTCGCGAGCCGGGAGTTACCTGACGGTGGAGGGTGCGAGCGATCGGCACGGGGGCCTCGCAATCGGGCACTGCGACGAACTGTCGGCGGATTGGGGCGCTTACCTATGACACCTACGCTCGTGCGGGAGCACTTGTCCCACCCGGGTTCCGTACCACCCGGCGTGAACCCGTGCGCACGCGCGCGTGACTGGTCCGAGATCCAGGAGCGCATGCTGGTCCCGCTCTACGAGGCCGTCTACGAGCGGCTCGAGGTGGGTCCGGCGACACGGCTGCTGGGCCTGCACTGCGGCTCCGGTCTCGCCCTGCTGATGGCGTCCTCCAGAGGGGCCGCCGTGACCGGCGTCGACTCCTGCCGGGAACTGCTAACCCTCGCGCGCGAGCGCCTGTCACCGGACGCGGCGCGCGGCACGCGCGCGCGTGCCGGCGGAGGAACGGGCAGGGGCGCGGGCACGCATCTCGTGGAGGATCTACCGGGCGACCGGGCCGGCGCGGAGGCACCCGCGTACACCCTGATGACCGTCTTCGAGCCGATCGGCTGTCTGGCGGGTGACTCCGAGGGCCTGGGCGGCCTGCTCGCGGGCGCGCTGCCGCTGGCCGCGCGCGGGGCGGCCGTGGTGCTGGCCGGGTGGGGCCCGCCGGAGCGCTGCGCCACCTCCTCGGTGCTGCGGGTGGCGACGAAGCTCGCCGATCCGCTGCGCAGCCCGGGCAGCTGGCGGCCGGCCCGCCGTGACGACCTGGAGGAGGCCGCCCAGCGGGCCGGGCTGAAGCCGGACGGTTCGGGACGGGTGGCCTGCCCGTTCGGGTACGCCGATGTCGACAGCGCCGTACGCGGCCTGCTGTCGACCGGACTCTTCGACGCGGCGATCGCGGCCACCGACCGCAAGCAGGTGGACAAGGAGCTGGCGGAGGCGCTGCATCCGTACCGGCGCGCGGACGGGACGGTGTGGATGCCGAACGTCTTCCGCTATCTGGTCGCCCGCGTGCCGTAGCCGCGCTTCCCCCGCCGGTACGCCGGCCTGTCCTGTCCTGTCCCCTAAGCCGTGTCCTTGCTCAGGCGGGTGATGCCGGCGATCCGGTAGGCGTCCGCCTCCTCCAGGGTCTCGTTCTCCAGCAGGGCGTGTGCCAGCGCGTCCAGCCGGCCACGGTGGTCGCGCAGCTTCTGGCAGGCCTCCTCGTAGCACTCGTCGACGATGCGGCGCATCTCGGAGTCGATCACGTCGAGGGTCTGCGGGGCGGCCGACAGCCCGTACGCCTGCTGGGCGTCGCTGGGGAGCGCGGAGAGCCGGCCGACGCGCTCGCTCATGCCCCAGCGGGCCACCATCCCGCGCGCGATGTTGGTGACCTGCTCGAGGTCGCTCTCGGCGCCGGTGGTGACGACTCCGTAGACGACCTCCTCCGCGGCCATGCCGCCGAGCGCGCCGATGATGCGGCCGCGCAGATAGCCCTCCGAGTGCGCGTACCGCTCCACCTCGGGCGTGGACATGGTCACTCCGAGCGCCCGGCCGCGCGGCACGATGGTGATCTTGCGGACCGGGTCGGCGCCGGTCTGGAGCATGCCGAGCAGGGCGTGGCCGCTCTCGTGGTAGGCGGTGCGGCGGCGGTCCTCCTCGGGCATCACCAGGGTGCGCTCGGCGCCGAGCTGGACCTTCTCCAGCGCTTCGGACAGGTCCGCCCGCGTCACCTGCTCCTGTTTGCCCTTGACCGCGAGCAGCGCGGCCTCGTTGGCGAGATTGGCCAGATCCGCACCCGTCATACCGGGCGTCACCCGCGCCAGCTGGGCCAGGTCCACATCGCCGGCGAGCGGCATCTCCCGGGTGTGGATCCGCAGGATCGCCTCGCGTCCGCCGCGGTCCGGCGGGGACACGCTGACCACCCGGTCGAAACGGCCGGGCCGGGTCAGCGCCGGGTCGAGGATGTCCGCGCGGTTGGTCGCCGCGATGACGATCACACCCTCGGAGCCGGAGAAGCCGTCCATCTCGGTGAGGATCTGGTTCAGGGTCTGCTCGCGCTCGTCGTGGCCGCTCATCGAGGCGCCGCCGCCGCGCACCCGTCCGATGGTGTCGATCTCGTCGATGAAGATGATCGACGGCGCCACCTTGCGGGCCTCGGCGAACAGCTCACGGACCCGGGACGCGCCGACACCGACGATCATCTCGATGAACTCGGACGCCGAGGCCGAGAAGAACGGCACGCCGGCCTCGCCCGCGACCGCGCGCGCGAGCAGGGTCTTGCCGGTGCCCGGGGATCCGGCGAGCAGGACCCCGCGGGGCAGCTTGGCGCCCATCCGGCGGTAGGTGTCGGGGTACTTGAGGAAGTCGACGACGTCGTCCAGCTCGCCCTTGACCTCGTCGATGCCGGCCACGTCGGCGAAGGTGGTGCGCCCGGTGCCGGGCCGCAGCTCGACCGGTCTGGGCGGCGCCTTGCGTCCGAACATGCCGCCCGCGCCGCCCAGTCCGGAGCCGACCCGCCGGGCGATGAAGATCCACACGGCGGCCAGCAGCACGATCGGGATCAGGGAGATCAGCAGGTTGGACAGGAGCCCGCGCTCCTGTACGACCGGGCGGGCCGTCACGGTGACGCCGTGGCTGCTCAGGTTCTGCCACAGCTTGTCGTCGGCGAAGGCGGGCCGCTGCGTCCGGAACTTGGTGTAGTCGCCGCCGCCGTCGGGGTTGGCCCGGGGGCTCTTGAGCTGGCCCTGGATCGCGTCGCCCTTGGAGTAGATCTTGGCGACATTGCCGGCGCCGACCTCCCGGCTGAACTCCGTGTAGGAGATCGTCGGCTCGTTTCCCCGGCCCAGGTAGTTGAGGCCGACGTACGCCAGCAGGAAGACGATCACCGCGGTGACGAGCAGGCCCCACCACTTGCCGCCGCGCAGTCCGCCGCCGGACCGCCGGGGCGTCTCGTCCGGAGTGCCCTCGGCGCGCCACGGCTGGTCAGGGGCCTTGCGGGGTGGCGCCGCATTGCTCATACCTGGACGTTACGGCACCACGCCTGCCTCGGCATGCGCTGAGGGCGCCCCCCGGTTCAGGGGGGCGCCCTCAGCGCCGTACCGCGGGCGTCAGCCCATGAACTTCTTGAACTCGTCCGGCAGCTCGAACTCCTGGCCGCCCTGCTGCGGCAGCCCGAAGGCGCCGCCCTCGGCGGCCGCGGCGCGCCGGGCCGCCTCCTCCTGCTCCTGCTGCTTGCGCTTCATCGGGTTGCCGGAGCGCTGCTTGCCCTTGGCCTTCTTCGGCTGCTTCTTGGTCCGGCCGGGGCCACCGCCCATGCCCGGGATCCCCGGCATGCCGGGCATACCGCCGCCCTGTGCCATGCGGGACATCATCTTGCGGGCCTCGAAGAACCGCTCGACGAGGTTCTTCACCGCGCTGACGTCGACACCGGAACCCTTGGCGATACGGGCGCGACGGGAGCCGTTGATGATCGTCGGGTCCTGGCGCTCGACCGGGGTCATCGACTTGATGATCGCGGCGGTGCGGTCGACGTCCCGCTCGTCCAGGTTGTTGATCTGGTCCTTGATCTGGCCCATGCCCGGGAGCATGCCGAGCAGCTTGGAGATGGAGCCCATCTTCCTGACCTGCTCCATCTGGGCCAGGAAGTCGTCCAGGGTGAAGTCCTGGCCCTTCTTGGACGCCAGCTTCGAGGCCATCTTGGCGGCCTCTTCCTGGCTGAAGGTCTTCTCCGCCTGCTCGATCAGGGTGAGCAGGTCACCCAGGTCGAGGATGCGGGAGGCCATCCGGTCCGGGTGGAACGCGTCGAAGTCGTCGAGCTTCTCGCCGTTCGACGCGAACATGATCGGCTTGCCGGTGATCTGGCGGATCGACAGGGCGGCACCACCGCGGGCGTCACCGTCGAGCTTGGAGAGCACCACGCCGTCGAAGCCGACGCCGGCGCTGAAGGCCTCGGCGGTGTTGACGGCGTCCTGGCCGATCATCGCGTCGACGACGAACAGGATCTCGTCCGGGGAGACGGCGTCGCGGATGTCCGCGGCCTGCTGCATCATCTCCTGGTCGATACCCAGACGGCCGGCGGTGTCCACGATCACGATGTCGTGGACCTTGGTCCGCGCGTGCTCGATGGAGTCCTTGGCGACCTTGACCGGGTCGCCGACACCGTTGCCCGGCTCCGGCGCGTAGACGGCGACACCGGCGCGCTCGGCGACGACGCTGAGCTGGTTCACGGCGTTCGGGCGCTGGAGGTCGGCGGCTACGAGCAGCGGCGAGTGGCCCTGCTCCTGGAGCCACTTGCCGAGCTTGCCCGCGAGGGTGGTCTTACCGGCACCCTGCAGACCCGCGAGCATGATCACGGTGGGGGGCTGCTTGGCGAAGCGCAGTCGGCGGGTCTCGCCGCCGAGAATGGTCACCAGTTCGTCGTTGACGATCTTGAGGACCTGCTGGGCGGGGTTCAGCGCCTTGGAGACCTCGGCGCCGAGCGCGCGCTCCTTGACGTTCTTGATGAACGACCGGACGACGGGCAGGGCCACGTCGGCTTCGAGAAGTGCGATGCGGATCTCGCGCGCCGTGGCGTCGATGTCCGCTTCGCTCAGTCGGCCTTTCCCACGGAGGTTCTTGAAGGTCGCACTGAGGCGGTCGGAGAGGGTATCGAACACGGCGGCGTCGGTCCTCGGAAGTCGGGGGCGTTCTGGGCTGCCCTCCAGGATATCCGCCCGGAGAGCCGATATCCCCCGCCCGCCCCACACAGCGGACGGGGAGCGGCACCTCACGTCATCCGCGCAACGTCTCCTCCAGCACCTCGGCCGTCGACGCCGCGTCCTGCGGTGGCAGCGGCGCCCCGGTGCCCGTCGTCACATAGAAGGCGTCGACCGCGTTGGCGCCCAGGGTGCTGACATGCATGCTGCGCACCCGCACCGCCGCCTTCTCCAGCGCCATCCCGATCCGGAACAGCAGGCCGGGGGCGTCCTGCGCGCGTACCTCGATCACCGTGGCGTGGTGGGAGGCCGCCGGGGCCACCGTGACCCGTGGCGGCGGGGCCACCTGGCCGCGGCGGCGCGGATAGGCCGCGTCCCGCTCGGCGAGGCGGCCGGCGATGTCGAGGGAGCCGTCGAGGGCCCGGACCAGGTCGGCGCGCAGCCGGGTGGCCTGCGGCAGGGAGCCGTACTCGGCCGCGACCCGCCAGTTCAGCAGCAGGACCGAGGCGTCTTCGACGTCGTGGGGCAGGCGCAGGGCGCGCAGCCCGGCCGTGCGGACGGTCAACCGGTGCACGGCGAGGACACCGGCGACCGCCGGCAGCACGCCCGGCTGGTCCGGTACCGCGATGAGCAGCTCGACGCCGAGCGGTTCGGGTTCGCCCGGGGCCTCCTCCACGGGTGCCGGTTCGGGCTGCGCGCGCAGCGCTAGGACGGGACTGCCGGTGCGGAAGGCCTCGATGGCGAGGCGTTCCTGCTCGGCGGTGGGCGCGGCGGGCTCGGGTTCCTCGGCCGTGTCGCCGGCCAGGACGGCGGCCACGCGGCGCACCAGGTCGGCGACGAGGGAGCCGCGCCAGGTGGACCAGGCGGCGGGGCCGGTAGCGAGCGCGTCGGCCTCGGTGAGGGCGTGCAGCAGTTCCAGGGTGCTCTGGCTGCCGACGGCCTCGGCGACCGAGTGGACGGTGGCGGGGTCGTCCAGGTCACGCCGGGTGGCCGTCTCGATCAGCAGCAGATGGTGCCGGACGAGCGTGGAGAGCACGGTGACGTCGGCGCGGTCGAAACCGATCCGCGCGGCCACGTCCTTGGCGATGATCTCGCCGGCCACGGAGTGGTCGCCGGGCCAGCCCTTGCCGATGTCGTGCAGCAGCGCGGAGACGAGGAGCAGGTCGGGGCGGCTGACGCGGCGGGTCAGCTCGGAGGCGCGGACCGCGGTCTCGATCAGGTGCCGGTCCACGGTCCAGATGTGGACTGCGTTGCGCTGGGGCCGGCAGCGGACCCGGTCCCAGTCGGGCAGGAGCCGGCTGATCAGGCCTTCCGCCTCCAGCGCCTCCCAGACGTCGATGGTCGGGCGGCCGGAGCCGAGCAGCGTGACCAGTTGCTCGCGGGCCTCGGCGGGCCAGGGCGTGGGCAGCGGGCGTGTGGTGGCGGCCATGCGCCGTACGGCGTGCAGGGAGAGCGGAAGGCCGGCCTGGGCCGCGGCGGCCGCGGCGCGCAGCGGCAGTACGGGGTCGCGTTCGGGGCGGGCGGCGCGGGCGAGCACCACCTCGCCGTCCTGTTCGACCACGCCCTCGGCCAGCGGCGACCGCTCGGTGACCGGTTTCCCGCCGCCCAGCATGGCGCGCAGGCGCGGGCGGACGGCGCGCGAGCGCAGCACGCGCCCCACCTCGCGCCAGGTGACGTCGCTGGCGTACGAGATGACCCGCGCCGCCTCGTACACCTGGCGCAGCAGGGTGTCGGCGTCCAGCAGGCCGAGTCCGGCCGCGACCTGGTCCTGCTCCTGGAGTGCGAGCCGGTCGGTGGCGCGGCCGGTGGCCAGGTGCAGGGCGTCCCGGACGTCGAGCAGACGCCGGCGGGCGTCCGCGAGGCCCTCGCGCGGGGCGTCGGCGAGCCAGGAGGCGGCCACGGCGCGCAGGGCGGTGGCGTCCCGGAGGCCGCCGTGGGCCTCCTTGAGATCGGGTTCCAGCAGGTACTGCAGCTCGCCCTGCCGTTCGGCGCGCTCGGCGCAGAGTTCCTGCAGCTCGGGGAGGCGTTTGGGGGCCTGGTTGCGCCAGTCGGCCAAGACGGCGGTGCGCAGTGCGGCGGTGAGGCCGAGGTCGCCGGCGAGGTGCCGGGCGTCCAGCAGGCCGAGCTGGACCTTCAGGTCCTCACCGGCCGTTCGGCGGGCCTCGGCCGGCGTGCGCACCGAGTGGTCGAGGGCGAGGCCGAGGTCCCAGACCGGGTACCAGAGGCGGTCGGCCAGGGCGGCGATCGCGCCGGGATCACCGCCGTCGTGGAGCAGCACGAGGTCGAGGTCGCTGCGCGGGGACAGTTCCCCGCGGCCGTAGCCGCCGACGGCGACGAGCGAGACACCTCCGAGTTCCCCGGCCGCGGCCGTGAAGAGGCCGGAGAGCCAGTCGTCGGTCAGCTCGGCGAGCGCGGAACGGCGCGGCGGCCCGGACCGCGCCTCCTCGGTGAGGAGGCGCAGCCGGGCCGCCGCGTAGCCGCCGGGTCCCGAGTCGTCCGTCTCTTTTCGCACATCCGTACCCGTCACCCAGCCACTCCTGTCCTCGCGTCGTGTCAGAGCGCGTCCGGGCCGCGCTCGCCGGTGCGGACCCGTACGGCCGTCTCCACCGGCAGCGACCAGACCTTGCCGTCACCGATCTTGCCGGTGCGGGCCGCCTTGACGATGACCTCGACCAGCTGCTCGGCGTCGTCGTCCTCGGCCAGTACCTCGATACGGATCTTCGGAACCAGGTCGACCGTGTACTCGGCACCGCGGTAGACCTCGGTGTGGCCTCGCTGACGACCGTAACCGCTGGCCTCGGTGACCGTCAGTCCGTGGACGCCGAAGGCCTGAAGGGCCTCCTTGATCTCATCCAGCCGGTGCGGCTTGACGACGGCGGTGATGAGCTTCATGCGTCCACCTTCTTGGAGGGCTTGGCGGCCGCGGCCGGGCCGGAGGCGGGAGCGGAGGAGCCGATGACACCGCCGCCGGTGCCGCTGAAGTCGTAGGCGCTCTCGGCGTGCTCGGCCTGGTCGATGCCGGAGATCTCCTCGTCCTCGGTGACTCGCATGCCGATCGTCCTGTCGATCAGGAAGGCGAGGACGGCGGAGGCCACCAGGGAGTAGGCGAGGACCGCGAAGACGCCGGCGCACTGCTTCCACAGCTGGTCGAAGGAGTGGTCGCCGTAGAAGACGCCGGTGGCGTCGGACTGGCCCTTGCCGGTGGCGAAGAAGCCGATGAGCAGTGAGCCGATGATGCCGCCGACCATGTGGACGCCGACGACGTCGAGGGAGTCGTCGTAGCCCCACTTGAACTTCAGGCCGACGGCCGCGGCGCAGGCGACACCGGCGATGGCGCCGACGGCGATCGCGCCGAGCGGGGAGACCGCGCCGCCCGACGGGGTGATCGCGACCAGGCCGGCGACCGCGCCGGAGGCGGCGCCCAGGGTGGTGAACGCGCCGTGGCGGATCTTCTCGTAGGCGAGCCAGGCGAGCATGGCGGCGGCGGTGGCGACCTGCGTGTTCACGAACATCAGCGCGCCGACGCCGTCGTCGTTGCCGAGCCAGGAGCCGGCGTTGAACCCGAACCAGCCGAACCACAGCAGACCGGCGCCGAGCATCACCAGCGGGAGGCTGTGCGGGCGCATCGGGTCCCTCTTGAAGCCGACCCGCTTGCCGATGACCAGGATGACGCCGAGGGCCGCGGCACCGGCGTTGATGTGGACCGCGGTACCGCCGGCGAAGTCGATCACGCCGAGCTTGTAGGCCCAGCCGTCGGCGCCCCAGACCCAGTGGGCGACCGGGACGTAGACGATCGTGGCCCACAGCGCGATGAACAGCGACCAGGCCGAGAACTTGACGCGGTCGGCGAGGGCGCCGCTTATCAGGGCCGGCGTGATGATGGCGAACATCAGCTGGAAGACCATGAAGACGTAGACCGGGATCGTGTAGCCGTCCCAGAGCTCCGTCAGCCCGATGTTGCTGAGGCCGAGCCAGTCGGCGTTCCATCCGAGCAGGCTGGATCCCGAGCCGAAGGCGAGGGAGAAGCCGTAGAGCACCCAGAGGATGGTGATGATGCCCATACTGATGAAGCTCATCATCAGCATGTTCAGGGTGCTCTTGACGCGGACCATGCCTCCGTAGAAGAAGGCCAGGCCCGGGGTCATGATCAGTACCAGGGCGGAACAGATGAGCATGAAGCCTGTGTTCGCGGCGGACAACTTGGGTGCCTCCGCGGCAAGCGTGATGGCTGGTGCCATCGGCGTCTCCTCGTCGGTTGGTACGGCCCCGTGCGGGCGGTGCCTGAGCGGTCCGGTCGGGTGAGGGGTGGGCCGGTTATGCGCCATGAGACTGGCGCAGCGCGGTTTCGGTGGAAGCCCCTCGTTGTTTCGCCGGGGTGACGAAGGCGCCCTGCGTGTTACGGGTCGATGAAGAGCGAGATGTCGGGCCGCGGGATCGTTATCGTGGCGCAACCTTCGCGGTGCGAAAGAAACCGGCCGCGGCGGGCCTCTCCGATGACCTGGCGCGGGGGAGCCGAGTCGGGCGGTTCGGGAGGACCGGCCGCGGCCGGGGCATGGGTGTCCTGCGGGGTCAGACGGCCTCCGCGGCCTCGGGCAGGTCCACGGCGAGCTGGTCGGAGAGGTCGACGACGGCGGTGAGGTCGCCGAAGTCGCGCACGGCGGTGTCGACCGTCTTGCGGATCCGGGTGTTCACCCGCTCGGAACGCACCTTCTTGGCGACCCGCATGGCGTCGGAGGCGTACTGGGTGCTCTGCTCGGGCTCGCGCCGCAGCAGGTGCACGGTGGCCATGCCGATCAGGTTCAGCGCATACGACCGCTGGTGCTCGTGGTCCTTGGCGAACAGCTCAACCGCCCGCTCCATCAGCGGCTGGGCCAGGGAGGCGTAGGTGGGACTGCGGCCGGCCACGTAGGCGAGGTCGCGGTAGGAGTGCGAGTTCTCCGCGAACAGTTCCGCCTCGGAGAAGAAGCGGATCCAGTCGGGGTCCGGCTCGTCCCACTCGTCGGCGTCGGCGAAGGTGTCCTCGGCCATGCGGACGGCCCGCTTGCACTTCCCGGGCTGGCCCATGTTGGCGTAGGCGCGGGCCTCCATCGCATACAGCATGGCCTGGGTGCGCGGACTGGCGCAGTCGCGGCTGCCGTACTGCGCGAGATGGATCAGCTCCAGGGCGTCGTCGGGCCGGCCGAGATGGATCATCTGGCGGCTCATGTTGGACAGGACGTAGGAGCCGAGCGGTTTGTCGCCGGCCTCCTTCGCGGCGTGCAGGGCGAGGACGAAGTACTTCTGCGCGGTGGGCTGGAGTCCCACGTCGTACGACATCCAGCCCGCGAGTTCGGCAAGTTCGGCGGCGACCTTGAAGAGCTTGCGGCTGGTGGCCTCGGGCTGGGGCTCCTGAAGCAGGTCGGTGACCTCGTGGAGCTGGCCGACGACCGCCTTGCGCCGCAGGCCGCCGCCGCACTGGGCGTCCCACTGGCGGAACATCCGGGTGGTGGACTCCAGCAGGTCCAGCTCCGGCCTGGACAGCCTGCCCGGCCTGCGGGAGTCGAGGACGGTCTCGGGCGCCGGCGGGGCCGGCGAGGAGGGGGACGGCACGAGCCAGCGCTGCAGGGGCTCGACCAGGGACGGGCCCGCGGCCAGGGCCAGCGAGGTCCCGAGGAAGCCGCGCCGCGCCAGCATGAGGTCGCTGCGCGAGAACTCGCTGAGCAGGGCCACCGCCTGCGGACCCGTCCAGGGCAGGTCGACGCCGGACGCGGAGGGTGACTGGCGGACGGCGCGCAGGCCGAGGTCCTCGATGGAGACGACACAGCCGAAGCGCTCGGAGAAAAGCTCGGAGAGGATCCGCGGGATCGGCTCGCGCGGGTTCTCGCCGTCGAGCCAGCGCCGCACCCGCGAGGTGTCCGTGGAGATGTGGTTGGCACCCAACTGACGTGCCCTGCGGTTCACTTGGCGGGCCAGTTCACCCTTGGACCAGCCGCTGCGCACGAACCACGAGCCGAGCAGCTCGTTGGGGCGCTTGTCAGCGTTCGTCCCGCTTCCGCCGTTGCCGCCCACTGGCACGCCCCCATCCCTGAGACCACTTGCCGCCGAGTGCGCCAAGCCCTATCAGAATGCCGGTAAATAGGGCCTCCCGTCCGCCGGTTCTCACCCTTCGAACGAACCGACGGCTTGCCTCCGGCATACCCGCGAGAGCATGTGCCCCCAGGCCTCACACACTCACAGTAATCCCACGATCACCCGTCCAGCCATGGCGAACCCGGAAACGCCACCATTCGCCACCCCTTCGAATGAACTCACGGTCAGCTCGACGCGATTCACTTGACATAGGACGACTGGACGTCGGCGGGGTGATGCACGCGGGGGCGCACGACCCCCCTCGCGCCACCCATGACGCATCGACGCGCCGCCTCGGCCTCACGGAGCGAGTGGAACCGCAGCCGTAACGTCACGTTCCGCTTCCGTCTCGTTCCGCGTCGTAACCACCGGCGCGCCGGACCCGTTGGAGGGGGCATGGGCTTCACGATCGGCGGCATTCGCGAGATCCGCTCCGGCACGCGCCGGCGCGGCCGTTCGTCGGAGTGCACCACCGTCGCCGAGTTCACCGGTCTGTGGGGCTGGGACGTGGTGCCGGGCGCACGGGCCGCGGCGGGTGTCTGCTCCTGCGGGCACGCCGGCTGCCGGGCACCCGGCGCGCATCCGCTCGGCTTCGCGCCCCCGGTGCCGGCCGGCGCCACGCTCAGCGAGGTGACCCGGGCCTGGGCCCGGTTCCCGGGCGCCTCCGTGATGCTCGCCGTCGGCCGCGCGTTCGACGTCATCGAGGTGGCCGAGCCCGCCGGGCGCCGCGCCCTGGTCCGGCTGGAGCGCATGGGCCTCCCGCTCGGCCCGGTCGCCGCGACCCCCGACGGACGCGCCCACTTCTTCGTCACCCCCGGCGCCGCCGCCGACCTCCCCCAGCTCCTCTACCGCATGGGCTGGGACGACCCGTCGGCGCTGGACCTGCGCGGCCTCGGCCCGGGCACGTTCATCACCGCGCCGCCCTCCGACCGGGGCGGCCTCGGCGCGGTGCGCTGGCTGCGCCCGCCCGCGCTGGACTCGGCGACCCGGCCGCCGGCCGCCCGGCTGCTGCTGGGCACGCTGGCGTACGTGGCCCACCGGTCGCGGGCGCGGGCGGAGGCCTGAGCGTCCTCCGCCGAAGGGTCCTCCGCGCGAGCGCCGTCCGCGCGACCGCCCCGTGGCGGTGTGCCGGAAAGGGAGAAGCGCCCGCCCCCGGTGTTCCGGGGCGGGCGCTTCTTCGATCCGGCGGGTGAGCACACCCCGCCGTCAGTCACCGATGAGCGCATCCACGAACGCCTCCGGCTCGAACGGCGCCAGGTCGTCCGCGCCCTCGCCCAGGCCGATCAGCTTGACCGGGACGCCCAGCTCGCGCTGGACCGCGACCACGATGCCGCCCTTGGCGGTTCCGTCGAGCTTGGTCAGCACGATGCCGGTGATGTTCACGACCTCGGCGAACACGCGGGCCTGCACCAGACCGTTCTGGCCGGTGGTGGCGTCCAGGACGAGCAGCACCTCGTCCAGCGGCGCGTGCTTCTCGACCACGCGCTTGACCTTGCCCAGCTCGTCCATGAGGCCGGTCTTGGTGTGCAGCCGGCCGGCGGTGTCGATGAGGACCACGTCGACCCCCATCTCCTTGCCCTCCTTGACCGCGTCGAAGGCGACGGAGGCGGGGTCACCGGCCTCGGGGCCGCGCACGGTGTAGGCGCCGACGCGCTCGCCCCAGGTCTGGAGCTGGTCGGCGGCGGCGGCCCGGAAGGTGTCGGCGGCGCCCAGCACGACGGTGCGGCCGTCGGCCACGAGCACCCGGGCGAGCTTGCCGGTGGTGGTGGTCTTGCCGGTGCCGTTGACCCCGACGACCATCACGATGCCGGGCTTGCGGTCTTCGGGCTCGGTCCTGACCGAGCGGTCGGCCTCGGTGCCGACCAGCTTGAGCAGCTCCTCGCGCAGCAGGCCGCGCAGCTCCTGCGGGGTGCGGGTGCCCAGCACCTTCACCCGCTCGCGCAGCCGCTCGACCAGCTCCTGGGTGGGCTGCACACCCACGTCGGCGGTGAGCAGCGTGTCCTCGACCTCCTCCCAGGTGTCCTCGTCGAGGTGCTCGCGGGACAGCAGCGTGAGCAGGCCCTTGCCCAGGGCGTTCTGCGAGCGAGAGAGACGGGTGCGCAGGCGGACCAGCCGCCCCGCGGTGGGCTCCGGGATCTCGATCTCGGGAGCCTCGACGGTGGGCGGCTCCTCGACGACGACCGGTGCGGGGCCGCCGGGAAGATCCACCTCCTCGATCGTCCGGCGCGGTTCGTCGCGCGGCGTCTCGGCCTCTTCGCCGACGTGCGGCTCGGCCGGGGGCGCGGTGATGTCGGGCGTCCTGGGCGGCGGCGGGGGCAGTGGCTTGCGGCGCCGGCTGCCGACGATGAGCCCGCCGAGCGCGCCGAGGACGACCACGGCGATGACTACAGCAAGGATGATGGTTTCCATAACGCGTCCAGTATCGGCCATGGGTGCGTCGCCGCCGGGTTCGTGGCTTCCTCCGAGAGACAAAAGCCACTGGAAGGCATGAGTCGGATCAAAGTACGATGGTATTGACTCCGTCCACGCGCGTAGAGTCCCCGTCGTCCCGTCCCCCCACACCGAGGCACTCTCTTTCATGAGCAAGACAGCCGAGGCCGAAGGCGCTCTCGAGACCCGTGGCATCGAGCAGGTACCCGACCACGAGCGGACCGCGAGAACCCGCGAACTGTTCCCGACCTGGGTCGGCGCCAACATCAGCGTGCTGCTGCTCACCATGGGCGCGAGCCTGGTGGTGGCGTACGGCCTGAACATCTGGCAGGCCCTCGTCGTCGCGGCAGCCGCGCCGGTCGTGGCGTACGGGCTGGTCGGCCTCATCGGCATCGCCGGCAAGCGGGGCGGCGCCCCGGGCATGGCGCTGTCGCGCGCGGTGTTCGGCCAGCGCGGCAATCTGCTGCCCGGTTCGCTGATCTGGGTCGCCCGCTGGGGCTGGGAGACGATCAACGCGGTGACCGGCGCCTACGCGATGCTCACCATCCTGGACATCGTGTTCGGCATCCGGGCGAACAGCGTGCTGGACATGGTGACGCTGCTGGTCTTCGTCGTCGCGACCTTCGCGATCTCCGGTCTCGGCATCAACGCCGTGCAGAAGTGCAACAAGTACGCGACCTATGTGTTCGGCGTCTTCTCCGTGCTGGTCCTGGGCTACCTGGCCGTGAACACGGACTGGTCGAAGGTGATGCACCACGGCGCCGGCTCCACGGCCGCCGTGATCACCGGCATCGGGATGATCGCGGCGGGCGGGGTCAGCTGGATCCCGTCCGCGCCGGACTTCACCCGCTACCTGCCGCGCACCGCGTCGTCGAAGGCGATCGTGGGCACGGCGGTGGGCGGCGCCGGGATCGTCGTACTGCCGATGGTGCTGATGGGCGCGGTCATGGCCGTCTCGACGCCCGACCTGGCCTCGGCGGCGGACCCGGTCTCCTTCCTGGGCGAGATCCTGCCGACGTGGATCGCGGTGCCGTACCTGCTCATCGCGCTGATCGGCATGCTGCTGATCAACTCCATGTCGATGTACTCGGCGGGCTTCACCGCGCAGACCCTGGGCTTCAAGGTGCCGCGCCACTGGGCGGTGTCGGTGAACGCCGTGATCTCGCTCGTCCTCGGCGGGGTGCTGATGCTGGTGGCGACGAGCTTCATGGGCTCGTTCATCGCCTTCCTCTCCCTGCTGGCGGTCGCCTTCTCGGCCTGGGTCGGCGTGTTCGGCGCGGACATGCTGCGGCGCACGGAGTACGACGGCCGGGCCATGGCCGACACCACGCGCACCAGCGCCTACTGGTACCGGGGCGGCTTCTCCCCCGCCGCGGTGGCGGCCTGGGCGGTCGGTCTGGTCGCGGGCCTGCTGTTCACCACCTCGGACTGGTTCACCGGCCCGCTGGCGAAGAACAACGTCATCGGCGAGTACGGCCTCGGCTGGGTCGCCACGGTCGTGATCTCCGGGCTGCTGTACACGGCCCTGCCGAAGCCGGCGGTGGCGCCCCCGGCGGAGGCCGGCGAACCCGCCGCCGGATCCGGCGAGCCCGCCGAGGAGCCCGCGACCGCCGGCGTCTGACCGGGCCCGCCCCGCCGGGCCGCGTCGACGGCCGTCCGGTGTATCGCGTCAGTTGGCGTCCCCCTGCACACCCACCCGGTGAAGGGGGACGCTGTCATGCCCGTCACGGTCGTCCGTTTCGACCTGGCCGAGCCCGGCGCCACCCCCGCGTCCCTCTCCGCGCGCTACCGGGCCGCGCTGGAGATGGCCGCGTACGCCGACGAGCACGGGGTCACCACCGTGCAGACCGAGGAGCACCACGGCGCCGACGACAACTGGCTGCCGTCGCCGTTCACCTTCGCGGGCGCGGTGCTCGGGGCCACCCGCCGGATCGCGGTGACGGTGGCGGCGGCGATCGGCCCGTTGCACGATCCGCTGCGGCTGGCCGAGGAGATCGCCGTGCTGGACCTGCTCAGCGGCGGGCGGCTGGTGACGGTGGCCGGCATCGGGTACCGGCCCGAGGAGTACGCCCTGTTCGGGGTGGACTGGCGGTGGCGCGGCCGGCTGCAGGACGAGCTGCTGGAGACCCTGCTGAAGGCATGGACCGGCGAGGAGTTCGGCTACCGCGGCCGTACGGTACGGCTCACCCCGCGCCCGTACACCGAACCGCACCCGCCACTGCTGGTCGGCGGTGCCTCCCGGGCCGCCGCCCGCCGGGCCGCCCGGCTGGGCCTGCCGTTCTTTCCCAGCGCGCACCTGCCGGAACTGGCGGCCTACTACGAGGAGCGGCTCACCGAGTACGGCACCGAGGGCTGGACCATGATGCCCGCCGCGGAGAACCCGCTGCTGCACCTCGCCGAGGATCCGGACCGGGTCTGGGCCGAGTACGGCGAGCACTTCCTGCACGAGGCGCGGACGTACGCCTCCTGGCAGTCCGGCGGGAACCGCTCGGCGGTACGGTCGGCGGCCACGACGGTCCGCGAGCTGCGCGCTGAGGGCGTGTACCGGGTTCTCACCCCCGAGCAGTGCGTGAGCCTGGGCCTGGCCGGCCTCGTGCTGCATCCGCTGGTGGGCGGGATGCCGCCGGCGGAGGGCTGGCGGAGCCTGCGGCTGTTCGCGGAGCGGGTGGTCCCGGCGCTGGACGGCTGATCCCGTCGAGGCCGGCCGCCGGCGGGCCGGCGCGCGCAGCGAAGAGCCGCCCCCGCCCGGGCAGTGACCGAGCGGGGGCGGCGGGGGTTCGAGGAGAGGGGCAGCGGGGACTTGGCCCTTCTCCTCGGGTCTCGGCGGGGCGGTTACCCCATCTCCTCCAGCGTCTTGCCCTTCGTCTCCTTGACGAACTTCAGGACGAACGGGATGGAGAGCGCGGCGAAGAACGTGTAGATCACGTACGTGCCGGACAGGTTCCAGTCGGCCAGCGACGGGAAGCTCGCGGTGATCGCCCAGTTGGCGATCCACTGGGCGGCGGCGGCCACGCCCAGCGCGGCGGCACGGATCCGGTTCGGGAACATCTCGCCGAGCATGACCCAGACGACCACGCCCCAGGACAGGGCGAAGAAGAGCACGAACACGTGGGCGGCGACCAGGGCGACCCAGCCCTGGGTGGCGGGCAGCTTGCCGTCGACGAGGTCGTACGAGAACGCCCAGGCCTCCAGCGCCAGGCCCACGGCCATGCCGACGGAGCCGATGAGGGCGAGCGGCTTGCGGCCGATGCGGTCCACGAAGATCATCGCGATCACGGTGCCGACGATGTTGATGATCGACGTCGTGAAGGAGTAGAAGAACGAGTCCGTCGGGTCGACGCCGACCGACTGCCACAGCGTCGAGGAGTAGTAGAACGCGACGTTGATGCCGACGAACTGCTGGAACACCGACAGGCCGATACCGACCCAGACGATCGGCTTGAAGAAGAAGCCCCCACCGAGCAGGTCCTTGAAGGTGGACCTGTCCTCGCTCTTCATCGCGTGCTCGATCTCGGCGACGCGGGCGTCCAGGTCCACGTCCTTGCCCTCGACCTCGGCGAGGATCGCGCGGGCGCGGTCACGCTTGCCGACGGAGAGCAGGAAGCGCGGGGACTCGGGGATCGCGAAGGAGAGAAGACCGTACAGGGCGGCCGGGACGACCATGACGCCGAGCATGACCTGCCAGGCCTCGAGGCCCATCAGCGTGCCGCGCTGGTCGCCGCCGGCGGCGTTCAGCAGACCCCAATTGACCAGCTGGGAGATGGCGATGCCGACGACGATCGCGGCCTGCTGGAAGGAGCCGAGCCGGCCGCGGTAGGCGGGCGGGGCGACCTCGGCGATGTAGGCCGGGCCGATGACGGAGGCCATGCCGATGGCGAAGCCGCCGACGATGCGCCAGAAGGCGAGGTCCCACAGCGCGAAGGGCAGCGCGGAGCCGACGGCGCTGACCGTGAACAGCGCGGCGGCGATCTGCATGCAGCGGATGCGGCCGATCCGGTCGGCTATCCGGCCGGCGGTCGCGGCACCGATGGCACAGCCGATCAGGGCGATGGCGATGACCTGCGCCAGAGCCGCGGAGCCGATGTCGTAGCGGTCCCGGATCGCCTCGACGGCGCCGTTGATCACGGAGCTGTCGTAGCCGAACAGGAAACCGCCCATGGCGGCCGCCGCCGCGATGAAGATGACGTGCCCGAGATGGTCGGGGTGAGCCGTCCCGGCTCGTGGCTTGGGTGCCTGCGCTGTGCTGGTCACGAATAACTCCTCGGGCCACGGCAACGCTGCCGCGTGGGGGTGAGCCCTTACAGGTGTCCCGTGGCGCCGCGTTCACACCACTTAGACCTGAAGGTAAAAGCAACGTTGCAGAGACTATGCCTTCAAGTTTCGAAGTCAATAGTTGTGTGGCTATGAGTTTTAAGACGCGCCGAACCGCCCTGTGTTCAAAAAGTGAACACGCAGTGAGTTGATCTTCGAACGGGGATCAGCGGAGACGCTGCGAGATGACCTTCGACACTCCGTCACCCTGCATGGAGACGCCGTAGAGCGCGTCGGCGACCTCCATCGTGCGCTTCTGGTGTGTGATCACGATGAGCTGCGAGCTCTCCTGAAGCTCCTGCATGATCCGGATCAGCCGCTGGAGGTTGGTGTCGTCCAGGGCCGCCTCGACCTCGTCCATGACGTAGAACGGGCTGGGCCGGGCCTTGAAGATCGACACCAGCAGCGCCACGGCGGTCAGCGAGCGCTCGCCGCCCGAGAGCAGGGACAGCCGCTTGACCTTCTTGCCCGGCGGACGCGCCTCGACGTCCACGCCGGTGGTGAGCATGTTGTCCGGGTCGGTCAGCACCAGGCGTCCCTCGCCGCCGGGGAAGAGCCGGCCGAACACGCCCTCGAACTCCCGGGCGGTGTCCCGGTAGGCCTCGGTGAAGACCTGCTCGACGCGCTCGTCCACCTCCTTCACCACCTGAAGGAGGTCGGCGCGGGTCTTCTTCAGGTCCTCGAGCTGCTCGCTGAGGAACTTGTGCCGCTCCTCCAGCGCCGCGAACTCCTCCAGCGCCAGCGGGTTGACCTTGCCGAGCTGCTGGTAGGCGCGCTCGGCGGCCTTGAGCCGCTTCTCCTGCTCGGCCCGCGCGAACGGCCGGGGCCGGTTGCGCGGGTGCTCCGGATCCTCGGGCAGCTCCTCGCCGGCGGCGGGCAGCGAGGGCGGCACGAGCTGGTGCGGGCCGTACTCCGCGACCAGACCCGCCGGCTCGACGCCCAGCTCCTCCAGCGCCTTCGTCTCCAGCTGCTCGATCCGCAGCCGCTTCTCGGCGCCGAGCACCTCGCCCCGGTGCACCGAGTCCGTCAGCTTGTCGAGCTCCGACTTCAGTTCCCGGCCCGCGTTCCGGGCGGCGGTCAGCTCCTCCTCGCGCCGGGCCTTCGCGGCCTCGGCCGCGGCCCGCTCCTCCCCCGCCCGCCCGAGAGACACCTCGACGTGCGCGAGCAGTTGCCGGGCGCCGGAGGCGACGGCCTCCGCGACGGCTGCCTCGTGCCTGAGCCGGGCCCGCCGCTGCTCCGCACGCGCGCGTGCCTCGCGCTCCGCGCGGGCCGCCCGGTCCAGCGAGTCGGCGCGTCCCGCGAGTCCCTTGACCCGTTCCTCGTGCGTACGGACCTGGAGGCGGGCCTCCATCTCGGTCTGCCGCGCGTTGGCGCCGTCGGCGGCGAGCCGGTCCCGCACCGAGGCGTCCGGCTCCTCGTCGACCGGCATCTCCTCGGCGACGGCGAGCCGTTCGGCCAGCTCCTCGGCCTCCTGTACGGCCCTGTCCAGCGCCTCCTGGGCGCGTGCCGCGGCCGCGGCCGACCGCTCGGCCTCACCCGCCGCGCCCCGCGCCTGTCCCGCGAGCCGCCCGAGCTGCTGGGCCACGGCCGACTTCTCCCGGTCGGCGGCCCGGCGCCGCTCCCCCAACTCCTCCAGGAGCGCGGCGGCCCGGGTGCGCCGCCCGGCCGCCGTGTGCTGGGCCTCGGTCAGCTCCTCGCAGCGGACGGCCAGCACCTCCAGCTCGGCGGCCGCCTCGTCCACGGAGGCCTGCACCTCCAGCAGGCTGGGCGCGCCGGCCGAGCCACCGTGCGCGAAGTGCGCGCCGAGCAGGTCGCCCTCGGCGGTGACGGCGGTCAGCCCGGGGTGCGCGTGCACCAGGTCCTCGGCGTCCTCCAGCGTGCCGACGACCACGATCCGGCGCAGCAACCGCCGCACGGCGGGCATCAGCTCGGCGGGGCCCCGCACCAGGTCGGCGGCGAGGAGGGCGCCGCCGGGGAGCCCGCCGCCGGGGGCGTCCGGGCCGTCGCCGACGACGTTCCGGCTGCCGGTCAGGAGCAGGGCCGCCCGTCCTCCGTCCTGTTTGCGCAGGAGGCGGATCGCTTCGGCCGCCGAGGCCGTGGACGTCACGGCTACAGCGTCGGCCGCGGCGCCGAAGGCCGCGGCCAGCGCGACCTCGTGGCCGGGGGTCACGGTCAGCAGTTCCGCCGCCGGGCCCAGAACTCCGGTGAGGCGGTCCCGGGCGCCCAGGAGTACGCCGGTGCCGTCCTTGCGCCTCAGGCCCAGCGCCAGTGCCTCGTGCCGGGCCCGGGTCGCGGCGCGCCGGCGTTCGGCGGCGGTGGCCGCCTCGCGGGCCTCGGTCAGCGCGGACTCGGCCTCGGCGAGCGCCCGCTTCGCCGTCTCGTGCCGCTCGGCGAGGTCGGCGTCGTCGGCGTCGAGACCGTCGACCTCGGCCTTCAGGGCCTCGTACTCCTCCTGGGCGTGGACCGCGCGCTCCTGGGCCTCGTCGCGGCCGGCGGCCAGCCGGTCGATCTCGGCCTGGGCGGAGGCGGCGCGCGAGCGGGCCGCGTTGACCTGACCGGAGAGGCGGGCGAGTCCCTCGCGGCGGTCGGCGATGGCGCGAGCGACGTCCTTCAGTCGGCGTTCCTCGACACCGAGTTCGCGCTCCAGCTCGGCGCGATGGGCGACGGTGTCGTCCAGGGCCCGCTGGGCGGCCTCCAGAGCCGCCTCCAGCTCGGCCTCCTGCTCACGGATGCGGGCGGCCTCGCGCTCCATGTCCTCGGGGTCGCGGCCGCGCCGCTCCTCGGGGGGCACGGAGGTGGCGCTCTTCACGCGGGCGTCGGCCAGCGAGACGGTGCCGCGGACCCGCTCGGCCAGCTGGGACAGCTCGTACCAGGTCTGCTGGGCGCGCTGGAGGCGCGGTGTGAGCCGCCGTACCTCGTCCTCCAGCAGGGCCTCGCGCTGGAGCGCCTTCCGCAGCTCCCGCTCCGCGGTCTCCTTGCGCTCCTTCAGGGCCGCCTCGTCGGCGATCTCGGACTTCAGTGCCTCGCGCAGACGTACGAGGTCGTCGGCGAGGAGGCGCAGCCGGGCGTCGCGGAGGTCGGCCTGGATGACGGCGGCGCGGCGGGCCACCGCCGCCTGCCGGCCGAGCGGCTTGAGCTGGCGGCGCAGTTCGTCGGTGAGGTCCTGCACGCGCGCGAGGTTGGCCTGCATCGCGTCGAGCTTCCGCAGCGCCTTCTCCTTGCGCTTGCGGTGCTTGAGGACGCCCGCTGCCTCCTCGATGAACGCCCTGCGGCCGGTGGGGTCCGCGTGCAGGACGGAGTCGAGCCGGCCCTGGCCGACGATGACGTGCATCTCGCGGCCGATGCCGGAGTCGGAGAGGAGGTCCTGGATGTCCAGCAGCCGGCAGGTGTCGCCGTTGATCTGGTACTCGCTGCCGCCGTTGCGGAACATGATCCGCGTGATGGTGACCTCGGCGTACTCGATGGGCAGGGCGCCGTCGGAGTTGTCGATGGTCAGGGACACCTCGGCGCGGCCCAGCGGTGGGCGGCCGGTGGTGCCGGCGAAGATGACGTCCTCCATCTTGCCGCCGCGCAGCGACTTGGCGCCCTGCTCGCCCATGACCCAGCTCAGCGCGTCCACGACATTGGACTTGCCCGACCCGTTCGGACCGACGACACACGTGATCCCCGGTTCGAACCGAAGCGTGGTCGCCGAGGCGAACGACTTGAACCCGCGGAGAGTCAGGGCCTTGAGGTGCACGCCGCTGGACTCTACCCGGCGCCGCTATCTCACTCCACGGACACTCGCAACCGCACGGTTTCGCCATTGAACACGCAGGGCAAACCAAACGTTAAAGAGGGTGAAAGGATGCACGGGGGAAGAAAGAAGGGACGCCGAAGCGTCCCTTGCAACTCTGGCGACCGGGTCGCGGTTGCCTACAACTAGTGCGGTTGGTGGGCACCCCGACCGCTGCGGTTGCTGTCGTGGAGCGATGCAGCGATCAGGTGAGCGCAGGCTCCGCCTGGTGTGCGTCGATGCTCTCCATGATCCTGTCCTGAGAAGCGGCAGCCGCCAGCGCGTCGTTCTCCGCCTGGATCCGTACGAGCTCGGACTCCAGGTCCTGTACACGCTGCTGAAGCCGTCGCATCTCGGCGAGGAGTCGAGGGTCGGAGCCGCCGACGTAACCGAGAAGCGCCTTTGCCATGATGGATGGTCCTCCACAATGAGTGACCGACCGATGCGGTGTGGGTCGTGAGGGATTCGCACCCGCGGTGCTTGACACACTCGAGTGTTGCTCTGCGTTCCTACATGCCAAACAGCTAAGGTGCGCGGGGCTTTCAGCGTCTCACCAAAAAGTTTGACGGTCAACACGATCACGCCCCGTATTGGCGGGCGAACCCGGGGCGCGCGGTCACCGGACGGTGGCGCTGCGTCTCCTGCGGGGCCCTCGGGGCGTGGCGATCAGCTGTACCAGCGGAGCCTGCCATGTGGCGCCCGCCTTGGCAACCACCAGCCCATTTCTGCTGCGGGCATATGCCGGGGGCAGGTAACCGCAGGGTGACCCGGGCGGCTTCACAGAATCGGTTCAGCGGATGGCGAAGCCGTCGTAGCCGCCGCGGGGTGTGTCCCAGATCTCGGTGACACCGTCGACGCGTCCGGGCGTGTCGCCGTCCTGGAGCCAGTCCAGCAGACCCTCACAGCCGTTCCGCGGCCCCTCGGCGACGACCTGGACCCGGCCGTCGCCCAAATTGAGAGCAAAACCACTCAGGCCGCCGATCTCCAGCGCCTTGGCCCGCGTGAACCAGCGGAAACCCACACCTTGGACGCGTCCCCGCACCCAGGCGACCAGTCGAACATCCTCGCTCATGGGGGCAACCTAACCGGCCAATGTCACTCGGGACACACCCCGCCCCAGTGGTTTGCGGTACGGTCCGAACCCAATGAATCTCATATGAAACTCACTCGTTCGAGTGAGTGGAGTCGGTCATACGGAGTCGCTCACCATCGTGACGCCGGGTCGGCCGCGAGACGAGGAAGAGGGCAAGGGCATGGGACGCCACCGACGCTCCGCCGCCGGCCGCGCCGCCACCGGCCGGGCCACGGGGGTCACGCAGACGCACCACTCGGCCACGGGCGGCGAGAACCCGCGGGATCCCTACGCGGGCGACCACGCGCCCATGGGCATCGCGCCGTACCTGCACCCGGAGGCGTACGCCGACACCACCGCGCGAAGCACCGCCTACCTGTACTCGGTGGGCGACGAGCCCGCGCAGGCGCCCGGCGACGACGGCTTCACCCCGGCCGGCGGCCCGTCCCACGGCGGCCGGCGCAGGAAGAAGGCCGCGACCCCGGTGCGCAACGGGCTGCTCGGCGTCTCCGCCGCCGTCGCCCTCGGCACCTTGGCGGTGGCCACCGGTGCGGTGCCCGGTCTGGAGAACTACCAGCTCGGCGGCAAGACGAACGCCACGGGCGGCGACCGGGTGCAGGCGGCGGACTCCCCCAGCAACACCGCGTCCGAGCAGGGCGGCAACTCGGGCAGCGCGGACAGCCGCGGCGGCGGCCCGGCCGCGAGCCGCGACAGCGGGCGGGCGGCCTCTCCGGCCCCCACCGGCTCCGCGTCCGCGTCCGCCTCGGCCTCCCCCACCCCGACGAAGGCGCCGTCGAAGAAGCACTCGCCCACGGCGAAGGCCCCCGAGCGCAAGAGCACTCCGTCGCACACGGCGACCAAGGCCCCGAAGCGGACTTCCGCACCGGTGACGGTGTCGACGCAGGCCGCCGTCGAGGCGGAGGTGCTCAAGCTGGTCAACGAGGAGCGGGCCAGGGTCGGGTGCAGCGCGCTCTCCGCGAACTCCTCACTGACCGCGCTGGCCGAGGCCTTCAGCGACGACATGGCGGCACGGGGCTTCTTCGACCACACCGACCCCGACGGGGCCACCCCCTGGGACCGGGCCGCCAAGGCGGGCATAACCGACCTCGGCGGCGAGAACATAGCCCGCGGCCAGACGGACGCGGCGGCCGTGATGGAAGCCTGGATGAACAGCCCCGGCCACCGCGCCAACATACTGAACTGCGACTTCAAGACCCTCGGGGTCGGCGTGCACCTGGGCTCGGGCGGCCCGTGGTGGACGCAGGACTTCGGCTATTGAGATAACCGCAGGTCAACGCCCTAAGAGGTCTCCTGGGCCATCTCAGGGCCGTCATCGGTAGCCGAGCCGTCCCCGAAGACCGCATCGACGGCGGCCCGCGTCCGGGTCGCGCTGGTCGGCATCAGGTGGGTGTAGGTCCGCAGAGTGAAACCGGGGTCGTGGTGGCCCAGGTACTCGCTCAGGCCTTGATGCTCTCCCCCGCGTCCAGGAGGACCGACGCGTAGAAGTGCCGTAGCGCGTGCATGCCGTTGTCCCGCCCCGAAGTCACACCGGCAGCGCGGAGGGCAGCCCACGTCCTCGTCTATTGCTTCCTCCTGTGTCCTAGTTGATGCGGGTGACGTCGGGGAGGTGGGGTGTGGGGTTGTCGAGTAGGGGGCGCCGCCGGTGTTTCAGAGACTGGTCGAAGAAGGCGGTGAGGTAGGCGCGGCGGGCGCCGGTGAAGCTGGCCGGGTCGATGTCTCCGACCATGGCCGCCACGACAGTGGGCGGTGGGGTACCAAAGTGGGCGGCGAGCGCTGGGACGAGTACCTGGAAATCGCTGTAGGACTGGTGACGTGCCCGGGCGGTCCACAAGTCGCGTTTCCAGCTGTAGGAGTTCTTCCACAGAGCCTGCCAGGCGGGTACGTGAGTGTGTGTGAAGGGGAGCTCAGGCGTGTATGAGCTACCCGCCAGGAGGAAGGGTTGCCGCAGCCCTGTATGTGTGACAGGCGCGAACAGTGCCGGGTCGTCCGGGCCATAGCCGAGAGGGCCCTCAAGGACCGCACCGGCGCTGATGCCCCGGTCCAGGCGCATTACCTCGGCTGCGGCCGTGCCGCCCAGGGAATGCCCGAAGACTCCGACGGACCCGAGGTCGAGCGCGGCTCCGAGTCCGGCCGGGAGGGTGCGGTCGTCGGAGTTGGGGATGCCACCCCGAGCGAGTAGACGCAACTGGTCCAGCACGAAGCGCAGGTCGGCCACACGGCAGTCCACCGCGGCCTTCATGACCTGGGGTGACAGCTCGCCAGCCAGAGCGAGGGCCGGGGTGATGACACGGCCGTCGGGGAACTCGACAGCGAGCGATTCGTAGGTGTGGTCGACGGCCACGACGGCATACCCGTGACTGGCCAGTTCGGCGGCGACGCTGGTGTCGAGGAAGCGCGGGTTGAGCCGACCGGGCGTGTAGAGCACAACGGGCAGCCGCCTGGCCGCGTGCGCCACCGGGGCGCCGATGGTCGTATGCGTACCGATGTCGGCCCAGTCGACGGAGCCGGCGGGGATACCGAGGGATCCCGCGAAGGTATCGAAGGCCGGGCCAAGTCCGGGCGTGGCGTAGGGCGTTGCCGGTGCCTCGGTGTCTCGGCGCGCGGGATACCAGACAGTGATCATGAGTTCCCGTGGCTGGGAGCCGTCCTCAACCCATGGGTCACTCCGCCGAGGGTCGACAAGGTACAGGTCGACCGTGCTGACCGGATGCGGTCCGGTGGGGGCGGGCAGGGCGCAGCGGAAGAGGTCGCCACTCGGGCTTGTCGCGGCGCGCGCGGAGGAGGGTAGCGCGAGAGTGGCAACCGTGGCCGTGAGACCGCCGAGGATTAAGCGGCGGGAAACGGGCCGACCTATTGAGTCTGCAGAAGTTGAGATCATGACTCGATCATGGCAGAGACAATCATCCGTGCTCCCGACTACCCGATGGGCGGCAGTGCGCGGCGGCTGAAATCAGGCTTCCTCAACCAAGATCACCTGTGCAGAACCTAGCTAGCTGGTCCCGGCGTGCCACAGTCGTGCCACATGGTGCGGTCAACCACGGTCAACGGCGGCTCACCACGGTCGAGATGCGTCGATGAGCCGGGCTGGCTCCACAGCCGGAGTGACCCGTGCATCACTGCCGCCGATCACACCCGCCCTCCTGAAGCGGTAGTCCACGCCTGGCGGGTGAGAGCATCTGTGGATGGCAGACGCACAGCTAACCCCAGGGTGGACCCTCCAGCAGATCCGCGACGTATCCGGGGACCAAGAGGCTGTCGCGCTAGATCCAAACCGGGCGGTGAAGTGGGTGGCCGGCGCCGGAGCTCCGGAAAGGCTGCACCCAGAGATCATTCTCGGGTTCCACAGCCTGTGCCTCGTGAAGCCCGTTCATGACGACGACTGGTACATGGGAAGCCTGTACGACGACGGCAGCATCGACTGTTGGTCGGCCTACGACGATCTGTACGAGGCACTACGCGGTCTGTAGCAGCGGGCGGGCTGGGCACCAGGCGCCATGGCTCATGACGGAGCCGGGCCGTCTCTGGGCCGTCGGAGGGCGCTCAGCGACGACCAACGCTGACAACCACCGACAGCTAGGTCGCAGGTCGCAGCGTTGATCGATTACAGGGCCGCAGGTCAGAGGACCGGCCCTTCACTTCTTCGGCTACTGAGCCCGCTCCCCGCACGACCGGTCCCGCGTCGGGCGCGCCGACCGCCTTCCGCTCGCTCAGGCCGCCGCGCGGCCGCGGGTCAGGACGCGGGCCGTCTCGGTGACCCGGCGGCCCAGGTGTTCCGCCGTGGCGATGTCCGCCTTGTGCACGGCGTCCGGACCCTCGTCCACGTTGGTCTGGGCGGCCGCGCCCGCGAAGACGCCGAGGCGGTTGAGGTCGTGCTCGGAGCCCTCACTGCTGTTCCAGCCCGGGTGCAGGCCGAGGTTGACCCAGTGCATGCCGTGCTGCCCGGCGAGGATCTGGAAGAACTGCAGCGTGTGCAGCTTGTCGCCGCTCTTGGAACCGGAGTTGGTGAAGCCGGCCGCGAGCTTGTCCTTCCAGTCCTGCCCGAACCAGCGCTTGGAGGACGCCTCGGCGAAGACGTGGAAGGCGCCGGAGGCGGTGCCCATGTAGGTGGGCGAGCCGAAGACGATCGCGTCGGAGCGGTCCAGCGTCTCCCACTGTTCGTCGGTGATCTCGTCGACCTTGATCAGGTGAACCTCCGCACCCGCATCCGCGGCACCGGCGCGGACGGCCTCGGCGAGCACGGCGGTGTGGCCGTAGCCGGAGTGGTAAGCGATCGAGACAACAGGTGTGGTCATGGCGAACTCCTCGGAAATGCCGAAACTGCCGCGACGGGACAGCTCAATAACGATGACGAAAGGAAAGCACTAACTTCTAGTTAGTGCAACCTGGTGGTGAGCGCTGTGTGCGCGTACGCTTGTGGTATGAGCACAGACCAGCAGCCCGTCATCGAGGACGACCTCGCGTTCAACGTGTTCGCCAAGGCGTGCCCCTCGCGCGGCACGCTCGAGCACGTCACGGGCCGCTGGGGCGGACTGACGCTGGGCGCGCTCCAGGAGGGCCCGCTGCGCTTCAACGAGCTGCGCCGCCGGGTCGACGGCGTGAGCGAGAAGATGCTGTCCCAGACGCTGCACGCGCTGGAGCGCGACGGTCTGGTGCACCGCGAGGCCCAGCCGACCAATCCGCCGCGCGTGGACTACGAACTGACCCCGCTCGGCCACCAGGTCGCGGAGCGGCTGCTCGCCCTCATCCACTGTGTGGAGGGCGCGATGGACGACGTGCTCGCCTCCCGCGCGGCCTACGACGCCCGGCAGCCGTCCTAGACCCAATACCGGTGACTTTGTTGGGGCCTGGTCGTTGGATGGGTTGTGCCAAGGCCGGGTCAGGTGAAGTCGTCGGAGGTTGGTCGGTTCTCGGAT
>NZ_JBEXYS010000026.1:0-101137 GCF_040631045.1 Streptomyces sp. NPDC005706
TGCACGGCGCCACAGGCGCACGTCCACTCGCGGACGTTCAGCGGCAGCTTCCCGCGGACCGCGCCGCAGACCCCGCACAGCTTGCTGGACGGGAACCAGCGGTCGATCACGACGAGTTCGCGCCCGTACCAGGCGCACTTGTACTCCAGCATGGAGCGCAGTTCCGTCCACGACGCATCCGAGATGGCTCGCGCGAGCGAGTGGTTCTTCAGCAGGTTGCGGACGGTGAGGTCCTCGATCACGACCGTTTGGTTCTCACGGACGAGCCGAGTGGACAGCTTGTGCAGGAAGTCGCGGCGCCGGTCGGCGATCCGCGCGTGGATCTTGGCGACGCGACGCCGGGCCTTCTCGCGGTTGGCCGAGCCCTTCGCCTTCCGCGACAGCTCCCGCTGCGCGCGCGCCAGCCGGAGGCGGTCGTGGCGTTCGTGCTTCGGGTTGGTGATCTTCTCGCCGGTGGACAGGGTCACCAGGGAGGTGATCCCGGCGTCGATGCCCACGGCCGGCGTGGTGTCGGGGGCCGGGGTGATGCTGTCCTCGCACAGCAGGGACACGAACCAGCGTCCTGCCGCGTCGCGGGACACGGTCGCCGTGGTCGGCTCCGCACCCGCGGGCAGGGGACGCGACCAGCGGATGTCCAGCGGCTGGACCATCTTGGCCAGAGTCAGCTTCCCGTCACGCCACTTGAACGCGCTGCGGGTGTACTCGGCCGACGAATCTATCAGTTCCCGTGTGAACGGCGGGTGTCGGCCGGTGGCCATAGACACCGAATCGCCCTGGCGGCGATTCGCCATTCCCTGCCCCGCTACGCGGGAGCTTCGTTTCCTCCCCGGCCTGAAGGCCGGGGTATCCACGAAGGAGACCCGATGACGGCCGGCACACCGGTGACCGGCCGCACCGGCCGTACCGACCACAAGAGGAGACCGACCCGGTGAAAACGAGGATCCAGCCCACCGCCCAGGTGGACGAGTCGGCCGCGATCGGCGACGGCTCGACGGTCTGGGATCTCGCCCAGATACGGGAGGACGCGGCACTGGGCAGCGGCTGCATCGTGGGCCGTGGGGCGTACGTCGGCCCCGGGGTGCGCATCGGCGACCACGTGAAGCTCCAGAACTACGCCCTGGTCTACGAACCAGCGGTGCTCGGCGACGGGGTGTTCGTCGGCCCCGCGGCGGTGCTCACCAACGACCACTTCCCGCGCTCCGTGGACCCGCGGGGCCGGCTGAAGCGCGGCGGCGACTGGGAGGCCGTGGCCGTGGTGGTGGGCGAGGGGGCGTCACTGGGGGCCCGTTCGGTGTGTGTGGCGCCGGTGCGCGTCGGCCGCTGGGCCCTGGTGGCGGCGGGCGCCGTGGTGACCCGGGACGTACCGGACTTCGCGCTGGTGGCGGGCGTGCCCGCGCGCCGGATCGGCTGGGTCGGCCGGGCCGGCGTCCGGCTGGTGGAGCGGGAGGGCGAGCCGGGTTGCTGGGAGTGCCCCGAGACCGGCGAGCGGTACGACGAGAAGGACGGCGAACTCGTCCCGCGCGCATGACGAGTTGATCGGGCGAAGTACCGATCCCGATTCTCCCAAAACACCGTTCGTCGAACATGTGCAGGCATAACATGTGTGCGAAGTGTGCAGACCCACCACAGGGAGCACACGATTCGGCATGGCCCGGGGGGGGTTTCGGAGTGGGGGACATCTGTGCCTGAAGCGAGGAGCGGCGGCCGCTCCGGCGCCTGACATCCGCATCGCCTTCACACGCCCGGCCGTTCGCGCCGCGGCGATCTCAAGTCTGCGCGAAAACAGGACCCACAGGGGGGTTGGTGTGTCCGAACGATGACCATCACACGTCTGGCGGCGCTCGGCCGTGAGGAGCCGGCGCTGCTCACGCTCGCCCAACGGCTGCTCACCGTCGCCGAGTCGGGGCTTCCGTCGATGCTGCTTCCCGGCAAGGAGGCCTTCGCCTTCACCATGGCCGGGCACAGGTCGCCCGGCGGCTCCTGGAAGCTGGAGCGGCGCGGGACCAGCACCCGGTACGCGGCCATCACCGCGCTCGGAGCGCGGTTCCTGCCCGAGGACCGCCAGCGCGCGGTGCTCGGCGGCCGCAGCGCCCAGGAGTTCACCGGTCTGCTGATCGAGTCACTGCCCGCGGTGACCAACCTCGGTGACGCGGCGCTCATCGCCTGGGCCGCCGCCGACACCGGGCATCCCAAGCTGTCCGACGCCCTCGACCGGATGCGCGCCCTGGACGAGGAGGGCCGGCCGCAGTACACCGTCGAGGCGGCCTGGGTGCTGTCCGCCCTCGCGGCGGCGCACGGCACGGTCGACGTGGAGGGGCCCCTCACCGCGGCCCGCGACCGTCTGCTGCGGGCCCGGATCGGGAACAGCCCGCTGTTCCCGCACGCCACCGGCCCCGGCCTGGTGCCCTGGTACCGGGCGCATGTGAGCTGCTTCGCCGACCAGACGTACCCGCTCCAGGCCCTGGCCCGGGCACACGCCTGCGGCGACGGGAACGGCGATCCGGAGGCCCTGGCCGCGGCCGAGGCCTGCGCCGCGCGCATCAGCGAGCTGCAGGGCGACGGCGGGCAGTGGTGGTGGCACTACGACGCGCGCACCGGCGGCGTCGTGGAGGGCTACCCGGTCTACAGCGTCCACCAGCACGCGATGGCGCCGACCGCCCTGTTCGATCTCGCCGAGGCCGGCGGCACCGACTTCGCGGCGTCGGTCCGCAAGGGCCTCGGCTGGATGACGGAGGTGCCCGAACTGGCCGGACACCCGGACAAGCAGGAGCCGTTGATCCTCGACGAGCTCGGCGTCACCTGGCGCAAGGTCTTCCGGGGCGACCCGAAGAAGGCCGTACGCGCCGCCCGGGGCTTGGGCAGCCGGGTCGCTCCGAACCTCCGGCTGAAGCCCCTGGACCGGGTGTACCGCCCGGTCTCGGTGGACCGCGAATGCCGGCCGTACGAGTTCGGCTGGATGCTCCACGCCTGGCAGGGAGGCCGCGTATGAGCGGGCGTCAGTCACTTTTCGGGGTCGAACTGGACCCGCTGACCATGGACGAGACCGTAGGGCGCTGCCTGGCCGCGGTCCGGGAGGGCCGGCAGCTCGAGATCGGCGTGGTCAACGCGGCGAAGCTGGTGAACATGCGGCGGGACAAGCGGCTCGCCGAGGCCGTCGCCGGCTGCGATCTCGTCCTCGCCGACGGACAGGCCGTGGTCTGGGCCGGCCGGCTCCTGCGCGCCCCGCTGCCGGAACGGGTGGCCGGTATCGACCTGTTCCTGCGGCTGCTGGCCGAGGCGGAGTCGGCGGGCATGTCCGTCTACTTCCTCGGCGCCCGGCAGGAGGTGCTGGAGCGGATGCTGGGCGAGGTGGCCGGCCGCTTCCCCGGCCTGAAGGTGGCCGGCAGCCGGAACGGCTACTTCGACGACTCCGAACAGCGGGACGTCGCGGACGCCATCGCCCGCAGCGGCGCGCAGATGCTGTTCCTCGGCATGACCTCGCCCAAGAAGGAGATCTTCACCGCCGCGTACGGCGAGCGCACCGGCGCCCGCGTGGTGCACGGGGTCGGCGGCTCCTTCGACATCCTGGCCGGCGTCACCCGGCGGGCCCCGGTGTCCTGGCAGCGCTGGGGCGTCGAGTGGCTCTACCGGGCGCTGCAGGAGCCGCGCCGGCTGGGCCGGCGCTACCTCACCACCAATGCTGCCTTCGTCCTCATGACGGCGCGCGAGTTCATCCGGCTCACCCCGTCGCCCGCCTCCGCGAACAGGAGTCACTGATGCGCGTCGTCGTGGTCGGACAGGGATATGTCGGCCTGCCACTGGCCGTCCGGGCCGCCGAGGTCGGTCACGAGGTGATCGGCTACGACGTGGACTCCCGGCGGATCAAGAGTCTCGCCGCCGGCGAGTCCTTCGTCGAGGACGTCTCCTCGGAGCGGATCCGCGCCGCACTGGACAACGGCACCTACCGCCCCAGCGACGCGGCCCGGGACTGCGGCGGCTTCGACGTCGCCGTGGTCACCGTGCCGACGCCGCTCCACGAGGGCACTCCCGACCTGCGGTACATCAAGGAGTCGGCGGTCACCCTCGCCCGCTATCTGCGCCCCGGCGCCACCGTCGTCCTGGAGTCGACCACCTATCCCGGCACCACCCAGGAGCTGTTCGCCCCGATCCTGGAGGACGGCTCGGGCCTGACCGCGGGCCCCGACTTCCACCTCGGCTACAGCCCGGAGCGGATCGACCCCGGAAACGCCGTCTGGGGCTTCAAGGAGACCCCGAAGGTGGTGTCCGGCGTCGACGCGGCCTCACTGGAGGCGGTGCGGGACTTCTACGGGCAGCTCGTCGACACCACCGTGCCGGTGCGCTCGCCCAAGGAGGCCGAGCTCGCCAAGCTGCTGGAGAACACCTTCCGGCACGTCAACATCGCGCTGGTCAACGAGATCGCGATGTTCGCCCACCACCTGGACATCGACGTCTGGCAGGCCATCGACGCCGCCTCCACCAAGCCCTTCGGCTTCATGAAGTTCACGCCCGGACCGGGCGTCGGCGGCCACTGCCTGCCCATCGACCCCTCGTACCTGTCCTGGCGGGTGCAGCGCGAACTCGGCCAGAGCTTCCGCTTCGTGGAGCTGGCCAACGACATCAACAACCACATGCCCGAGTACGTGGCCCGGCGCATCGGCGACCTGTTCAACGAAAGACGCCGGTCCGTGAACGGCTCGAACATCCTGCTGCTGGGCCTGGCGTACAAGAAGAACACCGGTGACGCCCGCGAGTCGCCCGCCCTGCGCGTCTCCCAGCTGCTGCTCGACATGGGGGCCCAGGTCAAGGCGGCGGACCCGCACGTGGTCGAGAGCCTGCCGGTGGACACCCGGCTGGTGCGGGTCGAGCCGGTGCCGGAGGAGCTGGCCGCCGCCGACGTGGTGGTCCTGCTCACCGACCACGACAGCTTCGACTACGAACTCATCGCCCAGTACGCCCGCTTCGTCCTCGACTGCCGCCGCCGGCTGTCGGCCGGGCCCACGATCGAGGTGCTCTGAACCATGCCCCGCATCGTCTGCGTCGCCGGTGCGCGACCCAACTACATGAAGATCAAGCCGGTGATGGACGCGCTGGAACGCCGGGGCGCCGAGGTGATCCTGGTCCACACCGGCCAGCACTACGACCCGGCCATGAACGAGGTGTTCTTCACCGACCTCGGCATCCGGCCGCCCGACCACTTCCTCGGGGTCGGCTCCGGCAGCCACGCCGAGCAGACCGGACGCGTGATGACCGCGTTCGAACCGCTGCTCGGCGAACTGTCCCCGGACGTCGTCGTCGTGGTCGGCGACATCAACTCCACCCTGGCCTGCGCCCTGGTCACCGCCAAGGCGGGCCCGCTGCTGGCGCATGTCGAGGCCGGACTGCGCAGCCGTGACTGGAGCATGCCGGAGGAGGTCAACCGGGTCGCCACCGACCGGGTCAGCGACTATCTGCTGGCACCCTCCCCCGACGCCGCCGGGAACCTGCGCGCCGAGGGGTACCGGGACGACCAGATCCACCTGGTCGGCAACGTCATGATCGACACACTGCTGGCCAACCTGGAACGGGCCCGCGCCTCGGACGTCCTCGACCGGTACGGCCTGGCCAGGGGGGAGTACGGTCTGGTCACCCTGCACCGGCCCGCCAACGTGGACGACCCCGAGGTCCTCGCCGGGCTGCTGAAGGCCCTGGGCGAGGTCGCCGGCCGCTGCCCGCTGCTGCTGCCCGTGCACCCGCGTGCCGCCGAACGGCTGGCAGGCATCGGTGTCCCCGGGGGCATCCGGCTGGTGCCGCCCGCCGGGTACCTGGACTTCATCGCCCTGCAGGACTCCGCCCGCCTCGTGCTGACCGACTCGGGCGGCGTGCAGGAGGAGACCACCGCGCTCGGCGTGCCCTGCGTGACCCTGCGGGACAACACCGAACGCCCCGTCACCGTGGAGCAGGGCACCAATGTGCTGGCGGGCCGCGACCCGGCGCGCATCGTCTCCACCGTCAACCGCGTGCTGGACGATCCCCCCGGGCCGCGCCGGCCCGAGCTGTGGGACGGCCTGGCGAGCGACCGCATCGCCGACGTGCTGCTGGACGGAGGGACCGCGAGCAGCCGGCCGAGGCCCACCGACCGAACACCCGCCAAATGATCCGCTCGCGGCATATGCTCATCGGGGGTCGGGGCGTGAGGGGGGACCACCATGGATCTCGCTGAGATCTTCCGGGTCATGCGCAGGCGCTGGTACGTCCTGCTGCCCGGACTGCTGCTGACCGCCGCGCTGGCGGTCGGCGTGGCGCTGGTGGTTCCGGTCACCTACCAGTCGCAGAGCACGGTGGCCCTTCTGAACTCCCGGAAGGCCACCGTGGCCTACGACGGCAATCCGTTCCTCAGCACCCAGACCTCGCTCACCGGCATGGCCGACAGCCTGGCCCGCAATCTCAACTCCGACGGCTCCCTGCGGGAACTCAAGTCCCGTGGCGCCAACGGCACGATCGAGGCCAAGATCGCCGACAACGCGCAGGGGCCGCTGATGTGGCTGACCGTCACCGGCACCGACAGGGCCGCCGTCCTGGACTCGGACCGCATCCTGACGGCGTACGCCAAGGAGCGGCTGGACCAGTTCCAGAAGCAGCAGTCGGTCGCCCCGAAGGCCATGATCCGCATGACCACGATCGTGCCCCCGCAGAGCCCGGTGGCGCAGACCAAGACCCGGCTGGAGTACCTGGTCATGGCCGGGGGCCTGGGCCTGGTGCTGAGCATGGGCGCCGCCTTCTACGTGGAGGCGCGCAAGAGGTCGCCGAAGCCCGCGCCGGAGCACGGCACCGCCCCCGTCCCGTCGGCCGCCTCCGCCCCGTCGCTCGCCCCCGCCCCCTCGGCCGGGACCCCGGTCGTGGAGGAGACGCTCACCATGCGGCGGCTGCCGCAATGGTCGCGGCCCGCCGGGGACGGGCCCGCCGCCGCAGGATCCACCGCGTCGCGGCCCGTGGTGGCCGGGGCGTCCGCCGCAGAGCCGCTCGACGAGGAGTCGACTCATGGACACCGCCCGCGCACCGGAGACCGGTGAGACGAGCGACGGCCCCGCGCCTCCCGCTTCACCCGGACCCGTTCCGCCCGGTCCCGTCGCACCGCCCGCCGCCGACCTCGGCCTGAAGGTCCGTTCGGCGGCGCGATGGAGCCTGATCAACACCGTCGTCATGCGGCTGGGCACCTTCGCGACCGGCATCCTGCTGGCGCGTTTCGCCCTGGGCCCCGCGGAATGGGGCGTGTACGGCATCGCCCAGACCGTGCTGCTGGTCCTGCTGTCCGCGAACGAGCTGGGCGTGGGTCTGGCCATCGTGCGCTGGGAGGGGGACGCACGGCGGTTCGCGCCGACCGTACTGACCCTCAGCACCCTCTCCAGCGGTCTGCTGTACGTGGCGCTGTTCGCGGCGGCGCCGACGGTGGCCGGCCTGATCGGTTCGCCGGACGCCGTGGGCGTACTGCGGGTGATGTGCCTGTGCGTGGTGATCGACGGGGTGGCCCAGGTGCCCGGGGGCTTCCTGACCCGTGAGTTCGCCCAGGGCAAGCGGATGATCATCGACGCGCTCAACTTCGTGATCGGCACGGCGGTGACGCTGCTGCTGGCCTTCGAGGGCTGGGGGGCGATGAGTTTCGCCTGGGGAGCCGTGGCGGGGAACCTCGTGACGCTGGCCGGCTGCGCACTGGCGGCGCCGGGCACCCTGAAGTACGGCTGGGACAGCGGCCAGGCCCGGGCACTGCTGAGATTCGGGCTTCCGCTGGCGGGTGCGAGCATGCTGGCCCTCGCGGTGGTCAACGTCGACACCATGGTGGTGGGCGCGACGCTGGGCAACGTGTCGCTGGGTTTCTACGTGCTGGCGTTCAACATCTCCGGCTGGCCCGTGCGGATCATCTCCGAGGCCGCCCGCCGGGTGTCCTTCGCCGGTTTCTCCCGCCTGGCCGAGTCGCCGGAGGCGCTCGCCCAGGGCTTCAGCCGTGCCCTGGGCGTACTGATCACCGCCACCGTACCCCTGTGCGTCCTGCTGGCCGGCCTCGCGGAGCCGGTCATCCACCTGGTCTACGGGAGCCAGTGGACCCCCGCCGCCGCGGCACTGCCCTGGCTGATGGCCCTCGGCCTGATCCGCATCGGCGGCGAACTCGCCTACGACTGCCTGGTCGCGATCGGACAGCGCCGGTCGCTCTTCCTGGTGCAGGGCCTGTGGCTGGTCGCCCTGATCCCGGTGCTCATCGTCGCCGCCCGCCTGGACGGCATCGTCGGAGTCTCGCAGGGCCATGTCCTGGTCGCCGCGGGCATGGTGGTGCCGGTGTTCCTGATCGCCCTGAACCGCGGCGGCATCGGCGTCGGCCGGATAGCCAGGGCCTGTGCGTGGCCCTTCCTCGGCGGGGCCGTGATGGCCGCGGTGGTGCTCGGGCTGGAGCGCCCGTTCGGCGACGGCCGGCTCGCCCTCCTCGCCATCGGCACGATCGCCCTGGCCGCCTACACGCTGTGCGTACTGCCCAGCCTCGGCTTCCTGCGCGGCACCGGCCGCGGTGCACGACCCCACCGCGGCCGGCGCAGGCCTCCCGCACCGCTTCGGCCTGACCGACAGGACATGGAATGAACCGGATGTCACGGCGTATCAGCCAGGACTTGCTCACCGGACCGCTGCTTGCGGCGTTACTCGCGGTCATGGCCGTGGCCTGCTCGGGATCGGACCGGGCCGCCTCTCCCCCGTGCCCGGACGACGCGCTGACCTGCCCCGCGGGCGTGTCCCCGGCGTCGCCGAGCGCACGGCCGTCGGGCGCGGCCGCCGACGACTCCAAGGGGCGTACCACCGCAACGCCGCCGTCCCCGACGCGGAGGCCCGCCACGACGGCCGGTGCGCGGGGTACGACCGGGAAGCCCTCGGCCAGGGGCGCGTGCGCCTCGCCCGGAGCCTGCGGCTTCCCCGACGCCCGCACCACCGGCCCGCGCATCCCCCTCACCCCCCACAAGACGGGCGCCCTGACCGTCCGCACCAACGGGCTCGTGATCCGGGGCTGGGACATCACCGGCTCGCTCGACATCTACGCGAACGACGTCACCGTCATCGACACCAAGGTCACCTCGGACAACTGGTGGGGCATCAACCTGCGCCCGGGCTTTCGCGGACTGCGGGTCCTGCACTCCACCATCACCGCCGTGCCCGGCAAGGGGCCCGACAACGGCGGCGTGGACTACGCCGTGTCGAACATGGGCGGCAGCTCCATCGAGGTCGGATGGTGCGACGTCTCGGTGTTCGGCGACGCCCTGGCCATGGGGCAGGGCAACCTGCACGACAACTACGTGCACGACATCGCCCCGTTCGTGAACAAGGGCGGCGAGTGGCAGCACACCAACGCGGTGATCAGCGGTGGCGGCAACACCGGGCAGCTGATCATCCGGCACAACACCCTGCTGAACCCGACCGGCCTCAAGCAGGGGGCCTCGGGAAGCATCGGCCTGTTCGCGGACACCGGGGTGGTCCGCAACGTCGTCGTCGACCACAACTGGCTGGCCGGCGGCGCCTACGCCCTGTACGGAGGCGACAAGGGCGCCACCGGGATCAAGGTCACCGACAACATCTTCTCCACGCAGTACCACCCCGCTTCCGGCGGCTACGGCGCGGTCGCCCACTGGAACCCGGGCGGCGCCGGGAACGTGTGGCGCGGCAACCGGATGTCCGACGGCCGCCCGGTCCGGCCGGAGCCGTCCTCGTGAGCGGGGCGCCCCGGGCGGGAGGCAACGACATGACGCGCCGTGTCGCGCGGGCGCCCTGGGAACTGCTCAAGGCGGCGTTCGGCTGGCTCGTGCTCTTCGAGGCCAGGAACAAGATCCTGCTGGCCCCCTCCGCGGTGCGGCTGCGCCGGTTCGAGGACGCCGAGACCCGGCGGCTGGCCGCGGCCCTGCCGTCACCGCCCCCGGCACTGGTCGCCACCGTGATCGCCACCCACCGGCGCCCCGAGGCGCTGCGCGCCGCGGTGCGCTCGGCCCTGGACCAGACGGTTCGCGACCAGGTGGTCATCGTGGTCGACGACGGCGCGGGACTGCCCGAACTCCCCGCCGACGAACGGCTGTCGGCCGTCTCGCTGACGCGCAACACCGGCGTGGCGGGGGTCGTGCGCAACGTGGGCATCCGCCTGACACGCTCGCGGTACGTGGCGTTCCTGGACGACGACAACCTGTGGGAACCCGACCATCTGGAGAAGGCGTTGGCGGTCCTGGAGTCACCGGGCGGACCCGACGGCGTCTACACGGCGCTGCGCCGCGTCCTGCCCGACGGCAGTGAGAAGGACGTCCTGTCGGTGCCCTACGACCGCCGCCGCGCGGCTCGCGAGTCCTTCCTGGACACGAACGCCTTCGTCGCCCGCCGCACTCGCGGTCTCCGTTTCAGCCGCCTGCACCGGACGCCGGAGGTGATGCCCCGCGAGGACTGGGAGCTGATCCGCCGGTACGGCCGCAGGCACCGGGTGCGCCACGTCCCGCACCCCACCGTCCGGTACCTGATGAACCCGGCCAGCTTCTACACCCAGTGGTGACAGCCGGGTCGACACTCTCTCCCGTTCCGCTCCGATCACAGGTGGTTGATCCCATGCCCCACTCCCGCGCCCTGAGAAACAGATTCGTCGACGCGCCCGGCTCACTGGGCGAGAGGCTGCGCCTCGCCCGCTGGGAGCGGCTGCGGCGCTGCTTCCCCGGCATCGAGGGCATGCGCGTCGTGGACCTGGGCGGGACGGCCGAGATGTGGCTGCGCGCACCGGTGCGCGCCAAGCACGTCCATCTGATCAACCTGGAGGAGCATCCCGCCGAACTGCCCGACTGGATCACCGCGGAGGTCGCCGACGTCACCGATCCGGCGGTCGCCGCCGAACTCGCCGGCCAGGGCGGCTACGACCTGGTGTTCTCCAACTCGACCATCGAGCACGTGGGCGGCCACAGCCAGCGCCGGAAGTTCGTCTCGGCCGTCGAGCTGCTGGCGCCGCTGCACTGGATCCAGACGCCGTACCGCTACTTCCCCGTGGAGCCGCACTTCGTCGCACCCGGTTTCCAGTTCCTGCCCCTGGGCGCCAGGGCACGTCTGGTGCGGCACTGGCCGCTCGTCCACAGCCGCCCGGACAGCCCGGAGTCGGCGATGGACGCCGTGATCAACATCGAGCTGCTGACCCGCACCGAGATGCGCTATCTGTTCCCCGGATCCGTACTCCTCAGTGAGCGCATGCTCGGCGCGACGAAGTCGCTCATCGCCGTGCGGACCGAGAACCCGCGCTGAACCGGCCGGCGCGGGACCCCGGCATCCGGCTCACGGTCCCGGCGTGGCGTGCAGGGCGCCCCGCCGGGCGAGGGCCGCGGCGGCCGCGCGGCTGGCCGGGCGGCCCAGCGCGGCACGCGACGTCTCCCGGAGCAGGACCGCGGTGCGGAAGGCGGCCGTGGCGAGGGGGCCGTGCCGGCGCCGGTACAGCCGGACCCGGTTGAGGGTGAGGAGCGTCCAGAGGCGGGGCGACACCTGTGAGTCGCCCCCCAGGTGGACGGCCTCGGCCGTCGGCTCCAGCCGTGTGGCGTAGCCCCGGTCCCGTGCGCGCAGGCAGTACTCGGTCTCCTCCGAGTAGAGGAAGAAGGACTCGTCCCACGGCCCGCACCCGGCCAGGCAGTCCCCCGAGACCGCCATGAGCGCGCCGGTCGCCCAGTCGGCGCGCGTGGGCCGCCGGTACGCGGCGGGGTCGGTGACGAGTTCGCTCAGGGCCGGGAAGCGTCCGGCCCGGGTGTTGCCGATCAGGGCCTCGCCGAGGGCCCGGAGCACGCTGGGCTCACGGCGCAGCGAGTGGTGGGGCGTTTCCCGGCCTTCCTCGTACAGAAGGGGTACGGCGATCCCGACGCCGTCCCGGAGGCTGTCGACGAGGCGTTTGGCGCAGCCCTGCCGCATGCGGATGTCGGGGTTGCAGATGAGCACGGTCCCGTACTCACCGGCCGCGTTCAGCGCCGCGTTGATCCCGGCCGCGTACCCGGCGTTGCGGCCGGTCGGGACGAGGGTGGCGTCGGGGGCCAGGGTCCGCAGCACCTCCACGGTGTCGTCGGCCGAGTCGTTGTCGGCGACGACCAGGTGCCAGTCGAGGCCGGCCATGCCGTCGGGCAGTGCGGCGAGGAACCCGGGGAGCACCGAGGCGCTGTTCCAGGTGACGACGATGACGGCGACGGCGCTCATCGGGACTCCACGAGTCGGGGGAGCTGGGCTCCGGGTGTATCGGATGCTTCGGGCGTCTTGCGGGGGCCGGGGCGGGCGGCCGCCTCACGGCGGACGAAGCCGAGGTAGCTGCCTCCGGCGCCCAGGGTCAGGAAGAACATCCCCGCGTACATGGGGAAGCTGAGCGCGTCGAAGGTGGCGCTGATGACGAGGGCGACCAGGGCCGAGGCGAGGAAGGCCTGCCCGAGCTCCCGGTCCGACTCGGTGCGGGCGAGCCGGCGGACGGCGCCGCCGGTGTGGATCCCGGTGACGAACAGGGCGAGCAGCGCGATCAGTCCGACGACGCCCGTCTCGGCCAGGGTGAGCATGTACTGGTTGTCGGTGAAGAAGTAGAGGTCGGGGGTGAAGGTGCCGAACCCGCGGCCGAACCAGGGGTGTTCGTCGAGGTAGGGCACGATCGCGCTGTACTTCACGGTGCGTGCCTGGGTGCTGCTGTCGGAGTTGGACAGGAAGCTGGCGAACAGGCCGGTGATGGTGCCGATCAGTCCGGGGATGATCACCTTGAAGACGCCCACCGAGGCGACGACGATGCCGATCGCGGCCCAGCGCCGCTGCGGCTTCCAGCGGGGCACCATCACCAGGATGACGATGAGGGCGCCGATGATGGACGTCCTGGACACGGTCAGCGGAAGAGCGCCCGCCATGACCGCCACCGGGCCCCAGCGCCGCAGCGCCCCGGCGTGCCGGCGCACCGGGTCGAAGGCCTGGTGGACGGCGAAGGGCACGAGGATGGCCAGCATCCCCCCGAACTCCAGCGGATGGGCCGTGGTGGACCGCGGCCGGGTGAACGAGCCGCGGTCCATGGTGCTGATCCCGGCGCTGCTCGACTGCAGGCCGGGGATGTGGATGGAGTCGGCGATGTTGGTCGCGGCGAAGAAGTCGTAGTAGCCGATCAGGGCGACCACCGTGCCCAGGACGACGAGCCGGCGCATCAGGGTCTCCAGCCTGCCGCGCTCCTGGATGCCCGCGGACGCCAGCACCACCAGCGCCACCCACACCCCGAGCCCGATGAGGCCGCGGTCGGCTCCGAGGACCTCCTTGTGCGAGCTGCCGCGGGTCGCGTCCGCGACGTACGACAGCAGCACCGCCGCGGCGAGCACGCACATCGTGACGCGCGGCAGCCTGGTGCCCTCGGCCGGGCGGATCCGGCCGCCGAGCCAGGTGGCGAGGTACCACAGGAGTCCCAGCAGGGCGAAGACGTTGGCCGGGGTGCCGACGCCGCCCAGCGCGGGCAGGGTGAGGTTCGACGGGACGAAGAAGGCGAGCACCAGATAGCCGGTGAGGATCGTCACGGCGTCCAGCCTGCGCACCAGCAGCCCTCTGGGAGCCCGCTCGGGGGGCCGGGCGCGATGGCGCCGGGGGATGTACCCGGCCCGGGCGCGTCCCCGCCGGCGGACCACCGCGACGCCCTCGGCCAGGATGGACAGCAGGAACGCGCCGACCACCCCCACGATGACGACCGCGGCGATGTCCTGGTACCTGGCCTTCGACTCCGGGACCGGTTTCTGCGGCAGGACGACCGGGGCGGCCTGCACGGCGTACACCGTCGGCACCTTGGCGCCGGCCTGCAGGGCCTTCAGCTGTTCCCCGGTGAAATTGGTGAGGGTGGTGGTCTCCCGGAGCACCTTGGCCCGGTCGGTTCCGGTGACGCTCAGGGTGAGCAGCGGGCTGTCGGCGTTGGACGCGAAGCCGGCCGTGTACGGATCCGTGACGCCGCGCGAGCGAAGTTCCTTGGCGGAGTCGCCCGACTGGAGTGCCCTGATCAGCACGTCGGCCGTGACGACCAGCGAACCGCCCGCGTTCGAGATGGGGTTGCCGTAGGCCGGCGCCATGTTGGCGACCGCCCTGGAGTCGAGGAGCGTGACGGAGCTCTGCGACGCGTAGGACACCGGGATGGTCCGGTGCAGATATCCGCCGGCCAGAAGACTGAGCAGGGTGAGGGGCACCATGAAGTACCAGCGCCTGCACATGATGGCCCAGAGATCGCCGAGGCTCACGAGAACTCCCTTTCGGTGGCGGGCCGCCCTGGCGCCTGCGAGGATCGGTGCCGACGGAAGGAATCCCTGTGTCGCCTCGTGACGTCACCGAAGCGCTTCTCCGCCGCTGGTACGTTCTGCTGCTCGTGTTCCTGCTGACCGCCGCCGGGGCCTACCGCGTGGTGAACCCCGCTCCCGAGTACGTGAGTTCGGCGGTGGTCGTTCTCAAGCCGCCCGCGACCGGAAGCCAGCCGAACCAGCTGACGAACCTGCAACCGCCCCTCGCCGCCCTCTCGTACGGAGTCATCCAGCAGCTCGAGTCGCCGGCCGGGCGCAAGGAGCTGGACTCCGCCGGTGTGCGCGGGGCGTACCAGCTCATCCCGCGTAACAGCGGCACCAGCGCGACGCCGCAGTATCTGATCCCCTCGATGCAGGTGCAGGCGCGGCGGAGCGACCCGGCGGCGGCCGACACGGCCGTCCGCCGGATCATCGACGTCTACTCCAGGCATGTGGCGGCCACGCAGTCGGCGGAAGGGGTCCCGGACAAGGCGCTGATCACGGCCTCCGTGCTGGTCGCCCCCGGCGCCACGCCGGTGCAGGGCGACAAGGCCCGCGCGCTGGCGGGCACAGCGCTGCTGGGCGGGTTCACCGGGATCCTGGGCGCGCTGTGGTACGACCGGTACGCGCTGCGGCGCAGGAAGCCGAAGGAGACGTCCCCGGACCCGCTGCGCCGCACCGACGGGATTCCCGCGACGGGTTGAGCTCGTGGACATCAGATACCGCGGCGCTTCCAGGACTCCCACCACAGCAACTCCCGGCCGCGTTCGGCCACGGCCGACCACACCAGCGGCTGGAGGTAAGGCATCGCCTTCGGGCCGATGCGCCGTCTGAGCCGCAGCGCGCGGTACTCCGGCAGCTCGGCGTACTCCGGCAGGCACTCCGCGGCGAAGGCGACGCACTCGTCGACCGGAACCACCTCCGTACGCCCCCGGTCGTAGGCACGGTAGGCCCTGCGCAGCGCGTGGCGGGCCAGCCGGGTGTGGACCTCGTCGGCGAGGCGGTCGGCGTGCGGCAGCCGGTCGGCGCATTTGACGAGCACCGAGTCGAAGGCGACGAGGCGCTGGCGCAGGTCGTCGAGCTGTCCGCCGAAGTCGGTCGTGGACATGTTCTTGCCGTGGACGCGGTAGAAGGCCTGGTCGGCCCCGCGTACATAACCGACGTCGGCGTGCGCGGCGAGCCGCATCCACATCTCGATGTCGCCGGCGTGCGGCAGCGCCGGGTCGTAGCCGCCGACCTCGCGCTGGAGGCTGGTGCGGACGACGACCTCCGGTGAGGTGATGCAGCCGGTGCCCTCACGGAAGCGCCGCTCCAGCCACCACTGCCCGGGATAGACCACGGAGCCGGTGCCGCGGGTACGGGCCGGCGGCAGCGGCCCGCCGTGCTGGAAGCGCAGGGGACGCCCGTAGGCGAACCCCGCCTCGGGGTGGGCGTCCAGCAGCGCGGCGGCCCGGACGAGGGCGCCCGGCACCAGCCGGTCGTCGGCGGAGAGCAGGGCGACGTAGGTGCCGTCGGCCCACTCCAGCAGGCCCTCGTTGTAGGTGGCGATGTGGCCCTTGTTGGTCGCGTGGACGCGGACCTCGATCCGCGGGTCGGCGGCGGCCAGCTTGTGCGCGGTCTCCGCCGAGTCGTCGGGCGAGGCGTCGTCGATGATGAGGACCCGGACGTCGACTCCGTCCTGCTCGTCCAGGACGCTGCTCACGCAGTCGGCCAGGAAGTGGCCGTACTTGTAGCAGGGGATCACAACACTGACACTGCTCATCGGTGGGAATGCCAATCCCCGGTGGTGGCGCCCGGGTTCGCGGGGGCCACCACCGGTGCGCTGTGACGGGTCAGTTCTTCTTCTTGTGGACGGTCCTGGCGGTCAGGGTCCAGGTACGGGACTTCACCGCGTGGCGGTGCTTGTCCCGGGCCGTGACCGCGACCTTGAACCGGGTGCCGTCCGGCAGCGGGGCCGACAGGTGCACGGACACCTTGTGACCCGCCCGGTCGTAGGAGGTGACGGCCGTGACATGGAGCTTCCTGGCCGCGGCGGCCCGGGGGCCGGACAGGACGGTCACGGTCGCCTTGACGGACGACACCGCGGTCTTCGCCGGCAGGGTGGTGACGAGCGGGCTGCCCGCGTCGGCGGTGTGCGTCAGCGTGGCCGCGTTGTCCTCGGAGGCGCCGGGCGCCGCCAGGGACGCGCCCGGGTCGTCGGCGCTGAAGACCGGGCCCACCCAGTAGTTCGCGGATCCGTAGGAACCGCTTGGGAAAGCAGGGTCGGTGCCGTACCGGTAGAGCCCGTTGTGGTGCGCGGTGGTGTCGGCGGTGCCGGTGAGCGGATAGGACTGGTGGGCCGCGGCGAAGTAGCCGCCGTCGACCGCGTAGTGGCCGTTCGGCGCGTGGTAGGAGACGACGTACGGGGTGTCGGCGCTGATGGCCACCGGGGTGGTGAAGGTCATCCGCTGCCAGCCCGAGGCCGTCTCGCCGGTGAAGGTGCCGGTGGCGAGCAGCGTGCCGGCGTCGGACCACAGGCTGCCGGTGTGGGTGCCGGTGTTGCCGGTGCCCTTGTAGAAGGTGACACCGGTGACCCAGCCGCTCGTCGAGGACGTGAACCGGGTGCCCAGCTCGACCGAGTTGGTGTCGCCGGTCATGTCGGTGGTGGCGGGTACGGCCGAGGCGCCCCACAGGGTGCAGGGGCAGGTGACCGCCGGCGGGGTGGTGCTGGTGGTGAAGCTCCAGGTCACCGGGTCCGCCATGGCGTTGCCCCACAGGTCGGAGGCCTGGACGGAGGCGGTGTACGTGGTGTGCAGCGCCAGTTCCGTCGACGGGGTGAAGGTCGCCTTGTTGGACGCGGGGAGCGTCCAGGTCCCCGGCACGGTGTCGCCGTCCGGATCCTTCACGGTGAAGGTCAGGTTGTCGGAGTCGACGGCCGAGCTGAAGACGGCCGACACCGGTGCCGTGATCGACACGCCGGTCGCCCCGGACGTCGGGGAGGTCGAGCTGACGGTGGGCGGGGTGGTGCTGGCCGTCGAGGTGTCCAGCACCACGTCGACCCAGTAGTTGCTGCCCGAGGACTGCGAGGACGGGAAGGCGCTGGTGGAGCCGTAGTGGTAGACGCCGTTGCCGCCGTCGGTACCGGACTTCAGGGCCGTGAGCGGGGCGAGGCCCGCGTCACCGCCGGAGAAGTAGCCGCCGTCGTAGGAGTATCCGCCGTTGGGGGCGAAGTACGAGGCGACGTAAGTGGTGTTGGCCTTGACGCTCACCGGGGTGGAGAAGTTCAGCTGCTGCCAGCCGGAGGCCGTCTCGCCGGTGAAGGTGCCGGTGGCCAGGCGGGTGCCGGAGGCGCTCCACAGGCTTCCGGTGTGGGTGCCTGTGTTGACGGGCGACTTGTAGAAGCGGACCGAGGTGATCGAACCGGCGGCCGTGGTGCGGAACTTGACGCCGAGCTCCACCGAGCTGCCGTCACCGCCGTTGACGGTCCCGGGGACGGCCGAGGCCGGCCAGACGGTGCACGGGCAGGCCTGCGGGCCGACGGTGAGCGGGACGGTGCTGACGGCGCCGATGTTGACGCTGTCGTCCACCGCGCGGACCTTGACGGACACGGCGCCGGGGGCGGTCGGGGTCCAGGTGTACTTCCACGACCCGAGGCCGGTCGCGGCCTTCCAGGTCTGGCCGCCGTCCGTGGACACCTCCACCCGGGCCACCACGCCGCCGCCGGAGTCGGTTGCGGTGCCGGTGACGGTGACCGGCTTCAGCGCCGGGACGGTGACTCCGGAGGCCGGGGCCGTCACGGTGACGGCCGGGCCGGTGGTGTCGGTCGTGGCCGTCGCGGCGACCAGGTTGCTCTGCCGGGTCAGCGGCTGGACGCCCATGTCGGCGAAGACGTTCAGGGTCGCCTGCTGCATGCGGGCGTCCTCGGTGACCACGGTGTCGTCGGGGTTGTACGTCGGGATGTCGGTCAGTCCCCACGACCACTGCACGGTGCCCGCCCCGAACACCAGGGCGCCGGAGTCCTGGTCGCGGAACTCGACGAGGTTGTGCGTCGCGGTGCCGTTGCCGTAGACGTTGCCCCAGTCCGTGCGGAGCTTGCCGTCGTTGATGTCCACCGTGGTGGACGACACGTCGATCGCCCCGGCGGGCCGGGTGCTGTTGTCGATGTCGCTGTCCCACTCGTAGCCGAGGGTGCCCGTCGGGAAGGTGGCGGTCTGACTGGTCGTCAGGTTGGCGACGGACGTGTTGCGCCAGATCCGGTTCTTCCCGTACGAGCCGGGGACGGTGATGGCGTCGCTGCGGTAGCCGTTCACCGTGAACATGGAGCCGGTGAGGACGTTCGGCGGCTGGTAGTCCTGTCCGTACTGGGTGCTGGCGGGGTCCATCCAGGTGCCGGTCCAGGTGCCGCTTGGGTCGGCGACGCCGTTGTTCTGGGCCATCTTGGTCATCTTGTAGCAGACCAGGGTGCGGTTGGCGGTGTTCGCGCCGTCGATGCTCGGGGTGAGCCGGGTCTTCCAGAAGACCTCGTTGCCGCTGAAGAAGCCTTGCCGGACGCCGGCCTTGCGGGCCGCGAGGACGTTGGAGTACTGGCTCTGCGTCCAGTACTCGTCATGGCCGGAGGACAGGTAGACCTTGTGCTTCTTCAGCAGGGTGGCGCCGTTGGCCGACACGTCGACGCCGGACAGGTAGCTGACGTCGTAGCCGTTGCGTTCCAGCCAGGACAGCATCATGTACTCGGAGCCGTAGATGCCGTTGTCGCCGCCGATGTCCAGCGGACGGTTGTAGCTGACCTCGTAGGCGCGGCCGTCCGGAGCGGGGCCGGCGCCGCCGTAGAGGTCCTGGCCGCCGTAGTCGTTGTAGGCCTGCCAGGTCTGGTCGCTGGTCTGCACGACGACGTCGGAGGTGCTGGAGTCCTTGCGGACCACGAACGGGTACGGCATCAGGCCGTCACCGTCCGTCTGGGTGAGGTTGGCGATGTACAGGCCGGAGACGGCGTCACTGGGCACCGTCCAGGTGGCGGTCACCGGCCAGTTGCCGCAGTCGACCAGGCCGGTGCCGCTCTTCTTGGTGCAACTGGCAGGGTTTGTCAGATAGTTGGCCGGATAGGTGACGGCGGCCTGGGCCGCGGTGGACATCTCGCGCGCGCCGTCGCCGCCGTACCAGCCCAGGCGGTAGATCTCGACGTGGTACGAAACCTTCGACTGCACCTTGAACTGCACGGTGTCACCGGCCTGGACGCTCTCCTTGGTGGAGAAGCCCTTGATGTCACCGTAGGCGTTGGGCGAGAACCAGTCGGACTTCGGGTTGCCCGGCTTGGAGTTCTCACAGACGACGGGGTTCGAACCCGTCCCGCACGGATCGGAGGCTGCCAGGGCGGTCCCCGCCTGCGGGAGCACCGCCCAGATCAACGCTGCTACGACGGCGAGGCGGCTGCCCCGGATCCGTCTGCTCCATTTTTTCATGTGTACCTCTCACGGTGCTGTGCAGGACCGACCCGTGCGGTCGGGGTGAAGCCGTGAAGCCGTGACCGGTCAGCCGCGCAGGGCGTGGGCGAGTGCGTCCACGACGCGCTGCTGCTGGTCGGGGGTGATGTGCGGGTGGAGCGGGAGCGACAGGATCCGCTCCGCCGTCCGCTCGGCGTGCGGGAAGTCGCCCCGGGAGTGGCCGAGATGGCGGTACGCCGGGGTCAGGTGGACCGGTGCCGGGTAGTGCACCCCGGCGCCGATGCCCTCCGCGTTGAGCTTGCCGACGATGTCGTCGCGGTCGGCCCCGTCGACCTGGAGGACGTAGAGGTGCCATACGTGGACGTTGCCGGGTGCCGTCGCCGGGAGCACGACCCGGCCGGCCGCGGCGAGGCCGGCGAGCAGTTCGTCGTAGCGGGCCGCGGCCGCCCGGCGGGCCGCGTTGCCGGCCGCGAGGCGCTTGAGCTTGGCCCGCAGGACGACGGCCTGCAGCCCGTCCAGCCGGCTGTTGAAACCGGGCACGTCGTGGCGGTACTTGGCGACGCCGCCGTGGTTCGCGATGGCGCGCACCAGGCCGGCCCGCTCCTCGTCGTCGGTGAGCACCGCGCCCGCGTCGCCGTAGGCACCCAGGTTCTTGCCCGGGTAGAAGCTGGTCGCCGCGATACCGCCGCTGCCCGGCGAGCGGCCGTCGCGGGTGGCGCCCTGGCACTGTGCGGCGTCCTCCACCACCGCGACGTGCTGGGGCAGTTGGGCGGTGAGTGCCGTCACGTCGGCCATCTGGCCGTAGAGGTGGACCGGTACGACCGCGCGGGTGGCCGGGCCGACCGCGTCCAGCGCGGCCCGCGGGTCGAGCAGGTAGGTGTCGGGCAGGCAGTCGGCGAGGACCGGCCGGGCGCCGGTGCGGGCCACCGCGCCCGCGGTGGCGATGAAGGTGTTGGCGGGCACCACGACCTCGTCGCCGGGGCCCACTCCGCTCGCGCGCAGCGCGAGTTCGACGGCGTCCGTGCCGTTGGCGACGCCCGCGCAGTGCGCGACACCGCCGAAGTCCGCGTACTCGCGCTCGAACAGGCGGACCTCCTCGCCGCCGATGAACGCGGTGCCCGCCAGGACACGTTCGAAGCCGGCCCGTACCTCGTCGGCGACCTCCTCGTGGGCCGCCTTGAGGTCCACGAGCGGTATCTGGTTCATGTGACTGGTCCCCCCAGTGCGTGCTTCGCGAAGTCGTCGTCCCGCGACGCGAGTCGGTCGAGCGCGGGCGCATCCGCCGCGCGCAGCCGCCGGGCCGGGCTCCCCACCCAGACCTCGCCCGGCGGTACATCGCCGAGCACGGCGCTCCCCATCCCGATCAGCGACCAGGCGCCGACCGTCGTGCCTTCCCTGATCAGGGCGCCGGAGCCCAGATAGGCGCCCCGCTCCACCCGTACGCCTCCGCCCAGACGGGCGCCGGAGGCGATGGTGGCGCAGTCCTCGACCACGTCGTCGTGGGTGAGGACGGCCTGCGGCATCACCGCGACATGCGCGCCCACCCGCACGGCGGCGGTCAGCGCGCAGTGCGCGAGCAGGACCGAGCCGGGTCCGACCTCGGACGTCCTCGACACCGAGGCCGTCGGGTGGACCACGGTGGCGTAGCGGTCCGCGGGCAGGCCGAGCCTCGCGACCAGCCGGGCGCGGGACGCGTAGTCCCGCGGGTTGCCCACGCAGAGGACCACCCGGGCCCGGGGCAGGCCGTGGACCAGGTCGCAGCCGCCGAGGACGGGTACGCCGTCCACCTCGGTGCCGTGCAGGGCGGGATCGTCGTCGAGGTGCCCGAGCAGCTCGGTGCCGCCCGCGTCCCGTACGGCCTGCGCGGTCTCCCGGGCGAAGCCGCCGGCACCGATGATCAGCAGCCCGTTCATCTTCGGGCCTGTTCGCGCAGGGCCGTCACGACGCGGTCCTGCTGGGCCTCGGTCATCGTGTGGAACAGCGGCAGGATCAGCGAGTCGCGGCTGATCCGCTCGGTGACCGGAAGCGGCGCGCGCGGGTGGCCGGCGTAGGCGGGCTCGAGGTGGGCCGCCATGATCCCGCGCCGGGCGGAGACCCCGGTTCCGGCGAGCGCCGCCAGCAGGTCGTCCCGGCCGACGGGGAAGCCCTCGTCCAGGAGCACCCAGTAGGACTGGAAGTTGCTCTGCCCGTGCGCGGGGTCGCGGACCGGGGTGAGGCCGGGGACGTCCCGCAGCAACCGGTCGTAGCGGGCGGCCAGTTCGCGGCGGCGGACGATCATCGCGTCCAGCTTGCCGAGCTGGACCAGGCCGACCGCGGCCTGGATGTCCGTCATCCGGTAGTTGTAGCCGACCTCGAGGTAGCTCTCCAGGACCGGCTTGGCGCTGGCGTGACGCTGGGCCGCCGAGGCGTTCATCCCGTGCTCGCGCAGCCGGCGCAGGCGCTCGGCCCACGCGGCGTCGTCGGTGGTGACCATGCCGCCCTCGCCGGTGGTGACGACCTTGCGGGGGTGGAAGGACCAGGCGGCGATCAGTGCGCCGTGCCCCACGGGCTTGCCGCCGACGGTCGAGCCGATGGCACAGGCCGCGTCCTCCACCAGCGGCAGGTCCCAGTCGGCGCAGGCGGCCCGCAGGGCGTGCACGTCGGCCGGTGCGCCGCCCTGGTGGACGGCGAGGACGGCCCGGGTGCGGGGGGTGCGGACGGCGTCGACGGTGGCCGTGGTCAGGTTGCCGGTGGCGGGCTCGACGTCGGCGAACACGGGTTCGGCACCGACGTAGCGCACGGCGTTGGCGGTGGCGATGAACGACAGCGAGGGCACCACGACCTCGTCGCCGGGCCCGACGCCGAGCGCGACGAGGGACAGGTGCAGGGCGGTGGTGCACGAGCTGACCGCGACGGCGTGCTCGGCGCCCACCCGCTCCGCGAAGGCCCGCTCGAACGCGGCGACCCGGGGGCCCTGGGCGACCCACCCGGAGAGCACCGCCTCGGAGGCGGCCCGGGCCTCCTCCTCGCCGAGCCAGGGGATCATCACCGGGATGCGGTCGGTGCTCACTGGGCGGCCTCCCCCGCCGCGCGCTCCGCACGCCACCAGTCCACCAGGTCCCTGAGCCCGGTGCGCAGGTCGATCCGCGCCGTGAAGCCGAGCCGCTCGGCGGCGCTCGTGGTGTCCGCGAGCCGCCGGACCACCCCGTTCACCGCGCGGGCCGGCCCGTGCTCCGGCTCCAGGCCCTCGGCGCCCATCGCCTCCAGCAGGCCCCGGGCCAGCTCCTTAAGCGAAGTCTCCGTACCACTCGCGACGTTGAAGACCTCGTCGGTCAGGTCCGACTCGGCGGCCAGCACGTTGGCCCTCGCGATGTCCCGGACGTCGACGAAGTCCATGGTCTGGCTGCCGTCACCGAGGATCAGCGGCGGCTCGCCCGACTCGATGCGCTCCATCCAGCGGATGAGCACCTCGGTGTAGAGGCCGTGGATGTCCATCCGGGGGCCGTAGACGTTGAAGTACCGCAGCGCCACGTAGTCCAGGCCGTACATGGCGTGGAAGCTGCGCAGCATGCCCTCGTTGAAGGCCTTGGCCGCGCCGTAGAACGTGTCGTTGTTGTAGGGGTGGTGGCGCTCGGTCGTCGGGAAGTCCTCGGCCATGCCGTAGACGGAGGCCGAGGACGAGGCGATCACCTTGCCGACCCCTGCCTCGACCGCCGCCTCCAGGACGTTGAAGGTGCCGTCGACCATGACCTCGTTGGCGAGCCGGGGCTCCTCCGCGCACTGCGTGATGCGGATCGCGGCGAGGTGGAACACCAGGTCGGCGCCGTCGGTGGCCTTCCGCACGGCGGCGGCGTCGCGGATGTCGCCCTCGACGACCTCGACGACGCCGCTGTCCAGGGCCCTGGCCAGGTTGCCCATCCGCCCGCGGACGAAGTTGTCCAGCACGACGATCTCACGGGCACCGCCCTCGGCCAGGAGGTCGACGAGATTGGACCCGATGGTCCCCGCCCCTCCGGTGACCAGGATCTTCTTGCCCCGTACGCTGCTCAACTGAAGTGCCCTCTCCATCGGTGGAACTGTCAATGCCCGGCGCGCAGGCCGACGACCGCACCCCGGAACTCCAGGCTCCGGGAGGCCGCTTCGAGGATGTCCAGCACGCGCAGACCCGCCCGGCCGTCGGTCAGCGGCGCCCGGCCGCCGCTGACCGCGTCGGCGAACTCGTCGACCATGCTGCGCAGCGCTTCCTTCTCGCCGATCGCGGGGGCGACCATGTCGCCCGAACGGTAGGAGACGAGCATGTCCCGGCGTTCGTCCGCGCCGATCTCCTGCGGCGCGGCCAGGTCCACCCCGCGGTCGTAGACCGCGACGCGCTGCACCGGGTTGAGGTCGTCCCAGATGAGGGTGCGCTTGGAGCCGCCCACCATGGTGGTGCGCACCTTGGTCGGGGAGAGCCAGTTGACGTGCACGTGGGCGATGGCCCCCGTGTTGAGCTGCAGCGTCAGATAGGCCACGCAGGCCTGTCCCGCGCCGATCGGGTCGGCCCCGTGGGCGGCGACGGCGACCGGCTCGACGTTGTCGGGGAGGATGAAGTCCAGGATCGACAGGTCGTGGGGGGCCAGGTCCCACAGGACGTCGATGTCCTTCTGGACGAGGCCGAGGTTGATCCGCACGGAGTCGACGAAGTGGATCTCGCCGAGTTCGCCGGAGCGGACCATGTCGCGGATGCGGCCCACGGCGGGTGTGTAGCAGTAGGTGTGGTCGCACATCAGGGTGAGCCCGCGCTCCTCCGCCTCGGCGACCAGGCGCATCCCGTCGGCGTAGGTGGCGGCGAGCGGCTTCTCCACCAGGACGTGCTTGCCGGCGCGCAGGGCGGCCAGGGCGATGTCGAGGTGGGTCCCGGCGGGGGTGGCCACGGCGACGGCGGCGACGTCGGGGTCGGCCAGGACGGCCGCGTAGTCCGAGGTGGCCTGGACCGTCGAGTAGCCGCCGAGGACCCGCCGGGCCCGGTCCACGTCGAGGTCGCACAGCCAGCGCAGCCGGAACCGCTCGCTGGCCTGGAAGTTGCGTACGAGGTTGGGGCCCCAGTAGCCGGCCCCGACGACCGCGACCCCCAGCGGATCCGTGGTCTGCGTCACTGTGTTCCTCTTCCTTCGGTTCATCAGTAGGCCCCCGCTCCGCGCACCACGGCGGACCCGGTGCGCAGCAGGATGGTCATGTCGAGGCCCATCGACCAGTTGTCCACGTATCCGAGGTCGAGCCGGACCGCCTCGTCCCAGGGCAGGTCGGAACGGCCGCTCACCTGCCACAGCCCGGTGAGGCCGGGCTTCACCAGGAGCCGGCGTTTGATGTCCGGCGTGTACTCCTCGACCTCCTCGGGCAGCGAGGGGCGGGGGCCGACGAGCGACATGTGGCCCCGCACCACGTTGATCAGCTGCGGGATCTCGTCGAGCGAGCTGCGGCGCAGCACCGACCCGACCCGGGTGATCCGCGGGTCCTCCTTCACCTTGAACAGCAGGCCGTCGCTGTTCTGGTTGAGGTGCTCCAGTTCCGCCCGCAGGGCCTCGGAGTCCTCCCGCATCGTGCGGAACTTCAGCATGGTGAAGTGGTTTCCGTAGCGGCCCACCCGGCGCTGCCGGAACAGCGCGGGACCGGTGCTGTCCAGCCGGACGACCAGGGCGATCACCAGCATGGGCGGCAGGAGCACCGCCAGCAGCGCCGCGGCGAGCGCCCGGTCCAGCAGTTCCTTGGGCAGCCGGGAGGCCCGGGAGAGGTTCGGTGCCTGTATCCGCATCAGCGGGACCCCGTTGGTGGGCCGTATCACCAGCCGGGAGGCGGACACGTCGGTCAGCACGGGTGCCAGCAGGAAGTCGACGTCCTGCACGGCCGCCGTCCAGGACATCCGGCGCAGCACGGTGGCGTCGAACTCGGGCGCCGGCAGCGCCACGACGGTGCCGATGCCCATGGCCCGGACGACGTCGTTCATGTCGCCGATCCCGCCGAGGACGGGGAGCCCCAGCTCACGGATCGCGACCGCGTTCTCCGGGTCGCTCAGGCACACGCCCGCGACCTGCAACTCCTGTGCGCCGCCTGCCCTGCGCAGCACGGCGACCAGTTCGACGACGCCGTGCGACGGCCCGACCAGGAGCGTCGCGGTGCGGTCCCGGCCCCGTGCCCAGCACCGGCGCAGCCGGCGGCGGAGCGCGTACCGGACCGACAGGGCGATCGCCGCGGCCGGTACCGCGGCCGCGATCATGTCGTGCAGCAGGCGCAGGTCGCGTGCGAACAGCCAGTACGCGCAGGCGGCCAGCGCAGGCAGGGCGACGGCCCCGCGCAGCACCCGCAGGTACTCCTCGGTTCCGAGGCCCAGGGCGCCCCGGTCGTAGGAGCGATGGGCCAGCATCGCCACGATCCACATCGGCGGCAGCACCAGGGCCACCGTCCAGCGGCCGTAGGCCCCGTGAATCATTAAGGCCGCGGCTACGGCCGCCAGGCCGTCCGCGACCAACAGGACCGCACGGTACTTCCGTTCCCAAGGTCTTCGGCGCGCTTCTGGACTCCTGTGCTCCAGAACCACCTGCTCATGCGTGACCTCAATGGTCATGCCCCCCCCACCACATGCGCGGCTACCCCTGACCGAGCGATGCGGACATACGGTCGCAAGTCCGCGGCCAGGGCCGGAACGGCGCCGGTGCGTCTCCTCAACACAACGGCGCCGGAAAACCAGGGAGCGGTGAGCGGTTCCCCAACCGCCGGACGCACCCTGCATGTTGGCTGTTGCCTGTGCCGTACCCGGTTTACGAATCCGCGACTTGACTTGCCGTCAAGTGCAGATGTCCCTCCCAAACCGGCCCGGCGGACCTCAATCTAGACCACGGGACGCAGTCGCGGGAACAGTTGGACGAAACACACGGCGCAATGACGACACCGACGGCATACTGCCCGGGTGACGAGCATCGTGATCCCGGCCCACAACGAGGCGCGCGTCCTCGGCCGGCTCCTCGATTCCCTGCTGGCGGACCCCGCCGGGGACGAGACCGACATCGTGGTCGTGTGCAACGGCTGCACGGACGACACCGCCCGGATCGCGGCCCAACACGGGCCGCGCGTCAGGGTGGTGGAGATTCCGGTCCCGTCCAAGCACGCGGCCCTGCGGGCGGGTGACGACCACGCGCGCGGCTTCCCGCGGGTCTACGTGGACGCCGACGTCGTGATCACGGGCGCCGACGTGCGGGCGCTGACCGGGCCCCTCGACGACGAGACCTCCGGCATCCTCGCCACCGCCCCCGAACGGCAGCTCCCGCTGGCCGCCTGCGCCTGGCCGGTGCGGGCCTACTACCGCGTGTGGCAGCGGCTCCCCGCCGTGCGCGAGGGGCTGTTCGGCCGGGGCGTCATCGCGGTCTCCAAGGCCGGGTACGCCCGGATCGCGGCGCTGCCGCCGCTGATGGCGGACGATCTGGCCGCGTCCCTGGCGTTCGCCCCCGGGGAGCGGCTCGTGGTCGGTGCGGCCCGGGTCGTGGTCCACCCGCCGCGCACCTGGCCGGATCTGGTCAGGCGGCGCATCCGCGCCGCGGTGTCCACCGCCCAGGTCGAGAAGCACCGGGACCCGCGAGAGGCGTCGGCACGCACCGGCAGGGCGGATCTGCTGGCCGTGGTCCGCGCGGAACCGCGCCTCCTCGCGGACGTCGTGGTCTTCGTCGCCGCCGCGGTCGTCGCCCGGCGGCGGGCGCGAAAGGCCATCGAGGCGGAGGACTTCGGCACCTGGCTGCGGGACGAGAGCAGCCGGCAGAACTGAACGCACCGCACCTGGAGTCCCCGATCATGTACCTCACCGACCGCTCCACATCCGCCCGGGCGGACACCGAGCGGGGCCGGACACGCGGCCCCGGGCGCGGGGTCGCCCCGGTCGTGGTCGTGCTCGGCACGGTCAGCCTGATCACCGACATCTCCTCGGAGATGGTCACCGCCGTCCTGCCGCTCTACCTGGTCAGCCGACTCGGCTTCAGCCCGCTGGGGTTCGGCGCCCTCGACGGTGTCTACAACGGCGTCAGCGCCCTGGTCCAGCTCACCGGCGGCCACCTCGCCGACCGGGTGCGCAACCACAAGCTGATGGCCGGGCTCGGCTACGGCCTGTCCGCGCTCTGCAAGCCGCTGCTGCTGCTCGCCGGCAGCCTCGGCACGCTCGGTACGGTCCTGGCCCTGGAACGCACCGGCAAGGGCCTGCGCACCGCCCCGCGCGACGCGATGATCTCGCTGTCCACGCCGGCCGCGAACCAGGGCCGGGCCTTCGGCGTGCACCGGGCGATGGACACCACCGGCGCGATGCTCGGCCCGCTCGCGGCCTTCCTCATCCTGCGTGCGGCGGCCGACGGCTACGACGCGGTGTTCGGGGTGAGCGCGTGCGTCGCCGTGCTCGGCGTGCTCGTGCTGGTGCTGTTCGTACCCGGCAGGCGGCGCGAGGCGCGGCCGGAGCAGGCGGGTGAGCCGGACGGCAGGCCGCCGGTCCGGGTGCGCGAGGCGCTGGCGCTGCTGCGCCTGCCGCGCCTGCGGGCGCTCGCCGGCTGCGCCGCGCTCCTCGGCCTGACCACCGTCAGCGACGCCTTCGTCTATCTGCTCCTGCAGCGCCGCGCGGGCGTCGGCGAGCAGTGGTTCACGCTGCTGCCGCTGGGCACCGCCGCGGTGTTCCTGCTGCTCGCCGTGCCCGCCGGCGCGCTGGCGGACCGGATCGGGCGGCGCACCGTGTTCCTCGCGGGGCACGTGGGACTGCTCATCGCCTACGCCCTGCTGCTGTGGGAGCCGGCCACGCCCGTCCTGACCCCCGCAGTGCTCGCCCTGCACGGCATGTTCTACGCGGCCACCGACGGTGTGCTCCCGGCCGCCCTCGCCGGCATCGTGCCCGAGGAGCTGCGCGCCAGCGGCCTCGCCATCGTCGGCACCAGCCAGGCGCTGGCCCGGTTCTGCTGCTCGCTGGCCTTCGGTGCCGCCTGGACGGTGTGGGGCGACGGCCCGGCGCTGGCCGGATCGGCGGTCGGCCTGCTGGCTTGCGCGGCCGTCGCGGCACTGGTGCTGCGGCCGGCCGGCGGGACCCGATGACCACCTCAGCCCCAAGGATCCGGATGACAACGCTCCACCGCCGTCTGCTCATACTCGTCGTGGCGGTCCTGCTGCTCGCGGGCCTGGGCACCGGCGTGGTCCTGCACGCCGCCTCCCGCGCCGACCGCGCCGACCGGCCGCGGGCGGGCGGTCCCGCCGTCGGCGAGGGCAGGCTGACGCTCGGCCAGAAGAACCGCCTGACGTTCGTCAACGCGGCCGCCGGCCCGCACCGCACCGCGGTCGCCTCGGTGCCGTCGGCCGACCCCGGCGGCCGGCGGGTCGCCTCGGGCCTGAAGTGCGCGCGCTTCTACGCGGCGGCCGGCACCGGCGTCTGCCTCCAGTCCAACCCCGGCGTCCTCAAGCAGAGCAACCGCGCCCTGCTTCTGGACGCGAACCTCCGCACCCGGCGCGACTTCCCGCTCGCGGGCACGCCCAGCCGGGCCCGGGTCTCGCCCAGCGGCCGCTTCGCCGCCTGGACGGTCTTCGTCTCCGGCGAGTCCTACTCCTCCGCGTTCTTCTCCACCCGGACCTCGATCCTGGACACCCGCACCATGCGGCTGATCCCCAGCCTGGAGAAGTTCTCGGTCGTCAGGGACGGCAAGCCGTACCACGCCTCGGACATCAACTTCTGGGGCGTCACCTTCGCCTCCGACGACGACACCTTCTACGCCACCCTCAACACCGCCAACAAGACGTATCTGGTGCGGGGTTCGGTCTCGCGGCGTTCGGTGACCACGCTGGCCGAGAACGTGGAGTGCCCCTCGCTCTCCCCCGACGGCACCCGGGTCGCCTTCAAGAAGCGGGTCCTGTCCGGCGCCACGCTCTGGCACGAGTACGTCCTCGATCTGCGCACCCTGCGCCGGACGCCGCTGGCCGAGCGGCACAGCGTCGACGACCAGGCCACCTGGCTGGACGACCGCACCCTCGCCTACGCCCTGCCCGCCGACGGCGAGGTGGGCGGCAGCGACCTGTGGACCGTGCCCGCCGACGGCTCGGGAACCCCCCGCCTGCTGATCGCGGGGGCCTCCTCACCGGCGCCGCTGTAGCGGGGAACCCGCCGTTCCACAGGTGCCCGCGAGGCGCTTCTCGACCCCACCCGTCGATCCACCGCCGTCGTCCGATCGACACCCGGGGGAGCCGTGTCGACCCCAAAACGTGACCCACAGCGGGCTTACAGACATCCCAACCAGTCGGTATGGTGCGCCGCCTGATGCGTTTCCCCCGTTCACCTCCACGTATTCGTGCCGCAGTGGAAGGCCAGGCGATGACAAACCCCGACGAGCACCAGTACCCACCACCCGGACCACCCGGATGGCCGCCGCCCCGCACCAGGCCCCAGGGATACGGACACGACGCCTCCGGACATGGCTGGTTCGGGGACGCCACGTGGGACGAGTCGTATGCGCACCAGGCTCCGCACCATGACGACCTGGCCACCCTCCGCTCGGCCTACCGCCTGCTCCGCCGGAGCTCCACGCTGGCCGCGCTCGGCTCATTCGTGGTGTATGTCGTGCTCTCCTGCTGGGCGCCGGACCTGATGGGTTCCAGGATCGCCGGGGAGCTGAGCCTGGGAATGGTCCTGGGGATCCTCCAACTCGTCGTCACCTTCGTGGCGGTCTCCTGGTACGGACGCAGCGCACAACGCTCGGTGGATCCGCTGGCCCGCGCCGTCAGGGAGCGGGCTGTCCCCGCCGGCCGGAACGCGGGAGTGGCGAGATGAACGACTTCGGTTCCGGGACGCAGGCCACCGTCCTCGTCCTGTTCACCGCCCTGGTCACCCTCACGCTGCTGATGTGTGTGATGGCGGGACCGGACCGCAACGACCTGACCAACTTCTACACCGGTTACCTCTCGCTCACCCCGCTCAAGAACGGCCTCGCCATCGCGGGTGACTACATCTCCGCGGCCACGGTGCTGAGCACCACCGGCATCGTCGCGCTCGCCGGCTACGACGGCTACGTCCTCGCGGTCAGCACGGCCCTGTCCCTGGTGCTGCTGATGTTCCTGCTGGCCGAACCCCTGCGCAACGCCGGCAGGTTCACCATGGGCGACGTCCTGGCCCGCAACATGCCCGCGCGGTCGGTGCGTGTCGCCTCCTGCGTGGTGACGCTCGCGGCGACCCTGCCCTTCCTGGTCGTCCAGCTCTCCGGGGCCGGGTCGCTGCTCACCTTCATCCTGAACCTCCCGCACGTCGCCGGCGCCAGGACGGCCTGCATCGTCATCGTCGGCAGCCTGATGATCATTTACGCGGCCCTCGGCGGTATGCGAGGCACCGCCCTCATTCAGATGATCAAGATCGTGCTCCTGCTCGGCACCAGCGCCGTCGTCGCCGCCCTGGTCCTGAACCGCTTCGACTGGAGCCTGGGCGACCTGCTCAGGGCCGCCCAGCACGGCAGCGGCGCGGGCCCCGCCTTCCTCCGGCAGGGCCTTCAGCTGGGCACCACGGCCGGTGAGCGGCTGGACTTCTTCGGTCTCCAGATCACCGTGGTCCTCGGGGTGGCCTGCCTGCCCCACATCACGATGCGTCTGTACTCCGCGCAGGACGCGCCGGCGGTACGTCGCTCCATGTCGTGGGCGGTCGCCACGGTCACCACGTTCTGCCTGTTCGTGATCGTCATGGGTACGGGCGCGGCGGCGCTGGTGGGATCGCGGTACATCACCACGGCCGACCCTCAGGGCAGGACGTCGGTGCTCATGCTGTCGCAGGTGCTCGGCGGGGCACCCGGATCCGCGGGCACGACGATTCTCTACTCGGCCGTGGCGGGCATGGTCTTCATCACCCTGCTGTCGTCGGTCGCGGGGATGACCCTGGCCGCGGCCTCGTCACTCGCCCACGACCTGTTCGCCCATGCGGCGCGGCGGGGGCGCGCGGAGCCGCGTACCGAGATGACGGTGGCGGTGTGGACGAGCGTGGCCGTGGGAACCGTCGCCATCGGACTCGCCATTCTGGTCCAGAACTGGAACGTCGGCGTACTCACCACGCTGGCCATCTGCATCGGGGCATCGGCGGTGGCACCCGCGCTCACCTACTCTCTGTTCTGGCGCGGATTCACGCGCACCGGCCTGCTGGCCGCCCTCTACGGCGGAGCGGGCTGCGCGCTGCTGCTGATGGTCGTGTCCAGAGCCGTTTCCGGCACACCGTCCGCCGTCTTCCCCAACGCCCACTTCGACCTGTTCCCCATGCAGTCCACCGGACTGGTCTCCGTCCCGTTCGGCTACCTGGCGGGCTGGCTGGGCAGCCGTCTGGACCACCGGCGTCGCCCCGCTCACAGCCGCGAGAACCGGCGGCTGTACGAGGAGAGCGAGGCACGGATGCTCGCCGCGGCCGAATGACCACGCCTGCGCAGCCCGTTCCGCAGCCGTGGTGATTCGGCCGCGGCGGCGGAGCGGGCTGCGCAGGCGGAGCCGGTCAGGCGAGCGTGCCGGTCAGTGACTGTTCGGTCCACACGGTCTTGCCCTCGCGGGTGTAGCGGGTGCCCCAGCGTTCCGTCATCTGGGCCACCAGGAACAGGCCGCGGCCGCCCTCGTCGGTGGTCCGGGCGCGGCGCAGGTGGGGTGAGGTGTGGCTGGTGTCGCTGACCTCGCACACCAGAGACCGTTCACGGATCAGCCGCAGGGTCGCGGGGCCACTGGCGTAGCGGTAGACATTGGTGACCAGTTCGCTGGCGATCAACTCGGTCGTGAACGCCAAGTGCTCCAGCCCCCATTCGCTCAGCTTGGCCGAGGTCAGTTCCCGGGCCCGGGCGGCGCTGGCAGGCTCCAGTGGCAGACTCCAGGAGGCGACATCGTCCGGTGGCAGCACGCGCGTGCGGGCGATCAGCAACGCGACGTCGTCGGTGGGGCCCGCGGGCACGAGTGAGTCGACCACCGCTTGGCATGTCCGTTCCAGCGCGGTTGCGGGGCGGGTGAGCGCCGCGTACAGCTTGCTCAGGCCGAGGTCGGCATCGATGTGGCGTTCGCCGATGAGTCCGTTGGTGTACAGGCACAGCAGGCTTCCCTCGGCCAGTTCGACGTCCCGGGCCTCGAACGGCAGGCCGCCCAGGCCGAGCGGTGGGCCGGCGGGCAGGTCGAGCAGGGCCACCTGGCCGTCCGGCGCGGTCACCACCGGCGGCGGGTGGCCCGCGCGGGCCACGGAGCAGCGCCCGGAGACCGGGTCGTACACGGCGTACAGGCAGGTGGCACCGACGACCTGCTCGCCGACGGGCCGTTCGCCGGCTGCTTCCTGTTCCGCCGCCAGGAGGTCGACCAGGTCGTCGAGGCGGGAGAGGACCTCGTCCGGTTCCAGGTCGAGGCTGGCGAGCGTGTGGACGGCGGTACGCAGCCGGCCCATGGTGGCGGCGGCGTGGATTCCTCGTCCCACCACGTCGCCGACGACGAGGGCGACCCGTGCCCCGGACAGCGGAATGACGTCGAACCAGTCGCCGCCCAGGCCCGGGGCCGCGCTGGCCGGCAGGTAGCGCATGGCCACCTCGACGGCCGACTGGTCCGGAACCGCCCGGGGCAGAAGACTGTTCTGCAAGGTGAACGCGGTCTGCTGCTGCTGGGTGAAGCGCCGGGCATTGTCGATGGCGACCGCGGCGCGCGAGGCGAGTTCCTGGGCGAGAGTGAGATCGTCCGCCTCGAAGGAATCGGGGCGGCGTGAACGCCACAAGGCCATCACGCCGAGCACCAGGCCACGCGCGGTAACGGGTACCACGATCAGCGAGTGGGCGGTCAGGTCCGGAGCGTGGGCCCCCTGGCAACCTTGCATCGAGAACCAGTCGGGCGGAAGTACCGGTTCCAGGACGGGCCGCCCCTCGGCCAGGCATCTGGCCTGGGGCGTGTCCGGCCCGAACTCCACCGGCTCGCCCGCAGGGTGAGGCGGCCCGGCTTGCTGGGCGCCGACACTGCGGGCCCCGACCCGAACCACGGACCCTCCCAAGGCCTGCGCCGGTTCCTCACCACGCGTCACCGGCTGCAGCAGGTCCACCGACGCATGGTCGGCGAGGTGCGGCACCATCACCTCGGCGAGTTCCCGGGCGGTCTCCGCCACGTCGAGCGTGGTTCCGATGCGACTGCCGGCCTGGTCGAGGAGCGCGAGCCGGCTCTGGGCCCGGTGGCGTTCGGTGATGTCCTCGATCATCTCGGCCACCCCCAGGACGCGGCCGGAGGGATCCTCCATCCGGAAGGACGAGACCAACGCGACCCGCTCTCGTGCCGGATCCTGCTCCAGGCGGGCGAACTGCTCGGAGTAGACCAACGGTCTTCCGGTCTCCATGACCTGGCGCACACGGTCCACGGCCTTGCGTGCGTCGTCGGGGAGGAGCATCTGCCCGGTGGGCAGCCCCCGGAAATCCGCCGCCGGGACGCCAGTGAAGCGTTCGATGGCCCGGTTGACCCGGAGAAGCCTCAGGTCGGGGCCGTGGACGACCAGGCCGATGGGGCACCGGCGGTACAACCCGTCGAGCACCGCCAGGTCCCTTTGCCACTCCAGGACGTCAACCGCGAGTGCCCCGACGAGAAACCACTCACGGATCCGCTCATCACGTGACAGGGCGTGGGCCCTGACCCCCATCTCCACGAGCCGCCCGTCCCGGTGCCGCGCCTTCAGCACGCCGAACCAGCCGCCGGCTCTCCGGCAGCTCGCCGCGGCCTCCTTCGCAGCCGTCAGGTCGCGCGGGTCCACGAGGACCTCGAATGCCGGACGGCCGATCACGGCTGTGTCCGGATGGCCGAGCAGTTCCTGGGCCCGCCGGTTCCATCCGACCACGACTCCCCGGTCGTCGAGCACCGCCAGGGCGGCGAGGTGCGGGGTGAACGGATCGTCCTGGCCTTCGCTGAGCTCCGTCATCCGCTTCTCCACGGCTTGACACCCCTTGTAGTCGGTGAGCGACGTTGCGCCGCGGTTCCCGACCCGGCCGGCGACCGGCGTGACGGCGTCCAGCACGGTGTGGCTCGGCCTTCTCCCATGCGCGCCGACCTGCTGACGCAATGTAAGCCCATTGAACCCGGTGCGGCCTCGGTGGCATCGTCGGCCGGGTGGCACGGCGTGGCGGGCACGAGGCGCCGCGGCGGGCACGGCGGCCCGCTCATGGAGCAGGTCCTGCCGGGCCTCGTGGAGGTGTCCTCAGCTCGCGCGCCGCCAGGGCCCAGCTGAGTTCCACCGCGGTGTCCGGAGCGTCCAGGCTGGTTCCGGTCAGCTCCTCGAAACGACGCAGCCGGTAGCGCACGGTGTTGACATGGACGTGCGCGCCGCGGGCGACTTCGCGGATGTGCCGTCCCGTCTCCAGGTATCCCCGCACCGACTCCTCGACGAGTGCACCGAACTGCCCCTCCGCCTCCAGGGGACGCAGATATCGTTCGAGCAGCAACTCGGCGAGTTCCGGTTCGGCGACGACGGCCACCCGCCAGGAGAGGTCACCCAGGTCGTACACGCCGCGCAGGCCGTACGCACGGGCGGCTTCCAGCAGCCGGCCGGCGGCGCGGAAGGAGCGGTGCACCGCGGTCAGGTCCGTCGGCGGGCCGAGTCCCGCCGTCACCCCCAGGTCACCGATCTCCGGCTTCTCCTCGACGACGCCGACGACAGTCTCGTCCAGCACGGTGAGCAGCGCGCCCCGGCCGTTCCCGCGCCCATGGGACTCCAAGGAGCGTGCCGGCGCGTCCGGGTCGACGTCGCCGTCCGGGACGGCTCTGATGGCTCGGTGCGGCCGCGCAGGGTCCAGTCCGTAGATCGCCGCACCGCTGTGGATCTCCGCCGCGCTCAGCGTCCCGTAGAGCAGTCCGCGCAGGAAGCCGGCGCGGCGGCGGGCGTCGAGCAGGGCGGAGGCGACCTCCGCCTGCCGGTGGACGGCGGCGATCTGCAGGCTCGCGACGTCCGCCAGCTCCCACAGGCACCTGGTGCGGTCGACGACGAGGCCGGGGTCCAGCCCGCGTTCGGTCGCCTCCGCGAGGAACAGATCCCGTATCGCGCTCATCGCCCGGCGGAAGGCGCGGAGCCCGTCACCGAGCGGCACGCCCCGGGCGACCCGGTCCCGGGCCACATCGGCTTCGTCGAAGGCCTCCGGAGCGGGCACCGTCCCCTCACGCACGACCGCGAGAGCCCGGTGGAAGTGCCGTTGCCAGATCTGGTCCAGGAGTTCCCGCGGGACCGCCCGGTAGGACGGGATGTGGTCCGCCAGTTCCGGGTGCAAACGCCCGCCCACGTGCCACTGCTGCACGGCCATCGCGGCGATGACCCGTTCGAGAGGCTCCGCCGGGCCCGGCTGTCCGGGCATGGACCTCACCTCCGCCCCTGCGGTACCGGCCGTTGTGCGACTGAACAATATGCCGACCTCCGGCCTTGGCCGGGGAGCCGTCGACAACTCCCCGTCCCCGAAAGCACAGTGGCACGACGGCGGAAGGAGTGGATCGGCGCGCACGCAGCGCGGCGCCGGTCGACCGTACGCAGGCCCGCCCGTGGTACCGACCCACCCTGACGATCAGTACGGAGACCGCCATGACCGACAAGCACCATCAGCGACCCCACCGCGCCGCCGCCGACACCGGCCCGCGCCTCGCGCCACTGTCCGAGGACGGCTGGGACCCGTCCACCCGGGAACTGCTCGCCCCGATTCCCCGGGACGCCGACGGCCACCTCGCCAACGTCTTCACCACCTTGGTACGGCACCCCGGCCTCTTCAGGCACTTCCTGCCGTTCGGCAGCCATCTGCTGCGGGACGGCCGGCTTCCGGACCGGACCCGGGAGCTGCTGATCCTGCGCACCGCATGCAACACCCGGGCCGGTTACGAATGGGGGCGACACGTACCACTGGCCAGGGCCGCCGGGGTCACCGACGAGGAGATCCGACGGGTCGGCGAGGGCCCGGGCGCCCAAGGGTGGCTGCCGGCCGACGTCCGTCTGCTGCGTGCCGCCGACGAACTGCACCGGGACGCACGCCTGTCCGCGGCCACCTGGTCCGCACTCGCCGCCGACCACGACGAGGCCCAGCTGATCGAAATCACCATGCTCGTCGGTCAGTACCACATGGTCGCGTTCTTCCTGAACTCCGCCGGTACGCGGCTCGAGCCCGGCTTCGAGACGGAATCCCTGCCCGCGCCCACCGGCGCCGGCGCGGACGCGGACGCGGCGGAAGGGGCACACGGCGATGCCTGAGCCCCGGCACCATGCGACCCGCCCGGCCGGCCTCCTGTCCGGCCGGAACGTACTGGTCATCGGCGCGGGCACCCGCCCCGGCGACGATCCGACGGCCCCGGTGGGCAACGGGCGGGCGGTGGCCGTGCTCGCCGCCCGCGAGGGAGCGTCCGTGGCCTGCGCCGACGTCTCCCCCTCCGCCGCGGAGGCCACCGCCGCCCTGGTCGGTGAGGAGGACGCCCGTGGCCTCACCGTGATCGGTGACGCCGCGGATCCCGGCCGGTCCTCGGCCATGGTCGCCGAGGCCCTTCGCGAACTCGGCGCACTCGACGCGATCGTGGTCAACGTCGGCATCGGCCTCGGCACGGGCCTGGCGGACACCTCGCCGCAGCAGTGGGAGCGCGTGCTCACCGTCAACCTGAGCGCCCCCTTCTTCGCCGCCAAGTACGGACTGCCCGCGATGGCCGACGGAGGCTCGATCGTCTTCGTCGGATCCGTGGCCGGGCTGCGCGCGGCCACCGACTCGCCCGCCTACGACAGCTCCAAGGCAGGCCTGTTCGGTCTCACCCGCCATGTCGCCAAGGAAGGCGGACCGCGCGGAATCCGCGCGAACCTGGTCGTCCCGGGCCTGATCGACACCCCCATGGGCCGCCAGGCCTCGACCCGGCGGGCGTCGCGTTCCGCCTCGTTCGGCCGCATACCGCTCGGACGCCAGGGAACCGCCTGGGAAGTGGCCGCGGCCGTCACCTTCCTGCTCTCCGACCGCGCCTCCTACATCACCGGGCAGAGTCTGGTGGTGGACGGAGGGTTGAACGCCGTCTGAGCACTCCGGACTCCGGTGACGGGGCGAGGGCGGCCCTCCTGTGTCAGGGCATCGACCCGGACCGGTGTCAGGGCATCGGCCCGGACCGGTGTCAGGGCATCGGCCCGGGCCGCCCCCGCCGGCTCACTTCTCCAGTGGACCGAACTCCTCGCGGGTGTCCACCGGCTTGCCGAACAGCTGCCACCGCTCGCCCTTGAACCGCATCAGCTGCATCGTCTCGAGCGGGAAGGCGTCGCCGTGCCCCGTGGACATGGTGACCCCGGGCAGCAGCAGGCCCACCTTCACGTTCTTCAGGTTGCGCACCGCGTCCCGTAGCCCTTCCCTGGTCGGGCACTTCATCGCGTCCAGGGCCTCGTGCAGGCTGGAGGCCACGGCCCAGCCGTAGGCGTTGAACTGGTTGGCGGGGTCGGCGTCGGGGGCGTACTCGTGCATGGCGCTCATGTAGGTCTTCATCTCGGGGTCGTTCGCCCACTGCGGGTCGGCGGGATCCTTGAAGTAGGTCGCCGAGACCACGCCCTGGACGTTCTTGAACCCGACGGGCCGCAGGACGGCGGCGGACGAGGCCACGTTGTTCACGATGTGCAGCGGGTTCCACTTGGTGTTCCTGGCGTCCGCGGCGAGGGCCTGGCTGCCGAACTTCGGGGTGGTGACGTCGAGCAGCACGTCCGCCCTGGACCGCGCGAGGCTCGCCATCTGTGCGGAGACGGAGGGGTCGGTGACCTCGTAGCTCTCCTTGGCGACCACCTTGATGCCGCTGCCGGCGACGGCCTTCCTGAACCCGGCGAGCAGGTCCTTGCCGAAGTCGTCGTTCTGGTAGAGGACCGCGACCTCGGCCTTGGGCTTCGCGTCCTTGAGATACTTGGCGTAAACCCGCGCCTCGGCCACGTAGTTGGGCTGCCACCCGATCGTCCAGGGGTGCTTGCCGTCCATCCCCCAGGCGGAGGCGCCCGTGGCGACGAAGGGCTGCGGCACCTTCTGCTTGTCGAGGTAGTCCCACACGGCCGCGGTGGACGGGGTGCCCAGGGTCTGGAACACGGCGAAGACCTTCTCCTGCTCGACGAGTCTGCGGGCCTCCTCGACCGCCTTGGGCGGCTGGTAGCCGTCGTCGCGGACGATGAACTGCACCTTGCGGCCGTCTATGCCGCCCTTGTCGTTGACGTACTTGAAGTAGGCGGCCACGCCCTTGCTGATCGTGCCGTACGCCGAGGCGGGTCCCGACAGCGGGTAGATACCGCCCAGCTTGATGGTCCTGTCGGTGATACCGGTGGTCTGCTGGCCCTTGCACGCGCCACCGGCGGCGGTGTCCTGGGCGTCCTGTCCTCGCTGGCTGCTGCAGGCGGTCGCGGTGAGCAGGGTGGCGGCCGCGGCCGCCACCAGAGCGGTGGTCTTGCGCATGTGATTCATTCCTTTTCCGTGCGGGGCGGTGCGCCCACGGGTTCGGCGGCGGCCACCGGGCGGTCCGCGGGGTCGAGGGTCGCGGAGGGTCCGGCTTCGGTCTGGGAATCCGGCCGCGCATCGGGCGCGGGGTCGGTCTCGGGCCCCCGGTCGGGGGTGGCGGTGGTGCGGGGCAGGCGGCGCGCGACAGCGCCCCGGACACGGCCGGGCAGGCCGGCCAGTCCCGTCGGGGCCGCGAACATCACCGCGATGATCAGCAGGCCGAACACCACTCCCGGTGCCGCCTCGCTCACGTCCTGGGACACGCTCGGCACGTACATCACGAACGCCGCGCCCAGCAGAGGCCCGTACAGCGAGGCGAGCCCTCCGACCACCAGGCCGGCCAGCAGGGTGATGGACAGGACGAAGCTGAAGGAGTCGGGCGAGACGAAGCCGATCACCCAGGTGTAGAGACACCCGGCGACACCCGCGAACATCGCGCTCCACGCGAAGGCGAGGGTCTTGTGCAGCGACAGCCGCACGCCCATGACCTCGGCGGCGCTCTCGTGGTCCCGCACGGCGCGCAGTGCCCGGCCGGCCCGGGACCGCAGCAGGTTGCGGGCGAGCAGCAGGGCCATAGCGGTGACGGCGAGGACGACGAAGTACATCCACTGGTCCTCTGCCAGCCCGCTCCACGCGGGCGGCTGCAACTTGTCCACGGTCAGGCCCATGGAGCCGCCCGTCACCGGTTCGAGCCGCTTGAGCAAGGGCGGCAGGAACACCGCGAACGAGAGGGTGACCAGGGCCAGGTACAGCCCACGCAGCCGTAGCGCGGGCACTCCGAACCCGAGGCCCAGCAGGAAGCATCCGGCGGCCGCGACCGGCAGTGTGGCCAGGTGGCCGGTGTCGTAACGATCGAGCATGACAGCCGCCGTGTAGGCCCCCGCCGCGAAGAACGCGCCGTGCCCGAGCGAGATCTGCCCGCCGAAGCCGACCAGCAGGTTCAGGCCGGCCAGCGCCACGGTGTACAGGAGCACCATGGTCAGCTGGAAGACCTGGAAGGGGGCGAAGTAGAACGGAGCGCCGACGGCGGCTGCCGTCGCGAGCAGCACGGTGAGCGCGGCTCGCAGCCGCCGGACGCGGTCCGTGCCGAGTGTTGCGACGATCGTGCTCATGCGCGCTCCACCGCCGCTCGTCCGAAGAGGCCCTGAGGCCGCACGAGCAGCACCGCCAGGATGATCACCAGGGGGACGCCGACCTTCAGGTCCTCACCGATCACGTCCACGTACGCCCCGGTCAGCGTCTCGGCGACACCCACGAACAGGCCGCCGACGACCGCACCGACCGGACTGTCGAAGCCTCCGAGGGTGGCCGCGGCGAACGCGTAGATCAGCACTCCGCCCATCATGTTGGGCTCGAGGAACAGCACCGGGGCGACGAGCACGCCCGAGACCGCGCCGACCGCGGCGGCCAGCCCCCAGCCGAGCATCAGCACCCGGCTCACCCGGATGCCCGAGAGCCGGGCGGAGGCCGGGTTGCCGGCGACCGCCCGCATCACCAGGCCGACAGAGGTGTGCCGGAACAGCAGATACAGCAGGCCCATCACGACGGCCACCACACCGATGATGCCGAGCGCCGACCAGTCCACGCGCACCCCGGCCAGGTCGAGCCCGCCGTCGGGGAACGGCTGCGGGAAGTCCTTCACGGTGAACGACCAGATCAAGCCGGCCAACGCGTTGACGAAGACGAACAGACCGACCGTGACGATGACCACCGTCAGCTCGGGCGCGTCCCGCACGGGGCGGATGACGAGCCGCTCGACCAGCATGCCGCCGGTGAAGGACACCGCGAGGGTGACCGGCAGCGCCAGCCAGAACGGCATCCCGGACGCGACCAGTTGCCAGGCGACGTACGCCGAGAGCATCGCCAGCTCGCCCTGCGCGAAGTTGACGATCCCCGTGAACTGGTGGATCAGCACCAGGGCCAGCGCCAGGCTGGCGTACACCGCGCCGGAGCCCAGTCCTTCCACCACTTGCTGCAGAAGATCGGTCATCGCGCTCACCCGGCCTTCGGGGAGCGGACGGAGACCCCGAGGTACACCTCGGCGACCTGTCCGTCCTCGCGGATCCGCTGAGCCGGTCCGGACAGCACCAGGCGGCCGGCCTCCAGTACGTGTGCCCGGTGCGCGATATCCAGCGCGAGCTGGGCGTTCTGCTCGACGACGACCACGGTGGTGCGTTCCTCCTCGTTGACGGTACGGACGATCTCGAACAGCTCGCGGGTGACCAGCGGCGCGAGCCCCAGGGACGGCTCGTCCAGGAGCAGCAGCGAGGGCCGCAGCATCAGCGCCCTGCCGACGGCGAGCATCTGCTGCTCGCCGCCGCTGAGGCTGCCGGCGGCCTGACGCGACCGCTGGCGCAGCTTGGGGAAGTAGCCGTAGACCCGTTCCAGGTCGGCCGCCACGGCCACCCGCTGGGCGCTGCCCCGCCACCGGTGGCCGGTGCGCAGATGGGCGCCGATGCGCAGGTTCTCCTCGACGGTCAGGTCGTTGAAGGTGCCCCGGCCCTCGGGGACATGTGCCACGCCGAGCCGGGCGGCCTGCTCGGGCGAGCGGCCCAGCAGTTCCGTACCGTTCAGGGTCACCGAGCCACGGCCGCGGACCATGCCGCTCAGCGCCCGCAGCGTCGTGGTCTTGCCCGCGCCGTTGGGCCCGAGGAGCGCGCACACCTCGCCGCGGGCGACGGCGAAGTCGAGGCCCTGGAGCACGTGGGCCTGGCCGTACCCGGCGTGCAGGCCGGAGACGTTCAGGAAGTCCGGTTCCGCGCCGGCCCGGGCCTCGGTGCGCACCGGGGTGGGCTCGCTCATGCGGCCACCCCCAGGTACGCCTCCACGACCGCCGGGTCGCGCTGGATCCGTTCCGGCGAGCCCTCGGCGATCTTGCGGCCGAAGTCGAGGCAGACCACCTTGTCGCACAGGCCCATCACGAACCCCATGTGATGTTCGACCACCACGAGGGTGAGGTCGAAGTCCTGGCGCACCGACCGGACCAGATCCGCGAATTGGCCGACCTCGCCGTGGCTGAGGCCGTTGACGGGTTCGTCGAGCAACAGCAGCCGGGGCCGTACCGCGAGTGCCCGGGCGAGTTCGACGCGTTTGAGTGTGCCGAACGGCAGGCCGTGGGCGGGGTGATCGGCGACGTCCGCCAGACCGAGGCGCCGTAGCAGGTCGTCCGCCTGGTCATGTAGTTCCCTCTCCTCCCGCCGGACGCGGGGCAGCCGGAGCGCCGCGGCGAGGTGTCCGGTGCGCCCCCGGCTGTGGGCGCCGACCATGACGTTCTCCCGGACCGTGAGCTGCGGGAACAGCCCCAGGTTCTGGAAGGTGCGGGCGATGCCGCGCCCGGCCACGGCGTGCGGCGGGAGGGCCAGCAGGTCCTCCTCCTCGAACCGCACGTCTCCGCCGTCGGGGGTGCAGCGCCTGGTGAGGCAGTTGAACAAGGTGGTCTTGCCGGCTCCGTTCGGCCCGATGAGCCCTACGGCGGTGCCCGGCTCGACGGTGAAAGCGACACCGTCCAGTGCCGTGATCCCGCCGAAGCGCACGGTGATACCGTCGACCGCGAGCATGAGTGACGCCCCTTCCGACGTGCTGGGGGGTGGGCGAGCGTCACAGTAGGTGGGGGCGTTCCAGGCGCACATTGGGTGTGAGCACCCAACTTCCCGGTCCTCGGATTGTGCGCCGCGCACAGGTGCCGGGAGACGTCTCACGCCAGGCCTGTTGACGGAGCACGAGCCGGACGGCGACGATCGGCGCCATGCCTCGCGGTCCCGCCCTGGACACTCCACCACCCTCCGAACCGCTCCGCCGGGAGCGGTGGCGGATCCTGCTCGCCGTCCACGACCGGGTGGAGGAGGTGGCGGAGACCGCCGTCGAGGTGATGCGTGCGGAGATCCCGTCGTACGCACTGCAGGACGAGCGGTTCTTCGACGAGGTTCGGGAGCAGGTGCTCGAGCACTACCGGATGCAGCTGGCGGTGCTGGCCGGCGACCGTGACATCGCTTCCGATGACCTGATCTTCAGCCGCGCCGCGGCCATGCGCCGAGCACGCGCCGGGTTCGCCCTGGAAGACTGGATCAGCGCCTTCCGGGTCGGCCGGCAGGTGATGTGGGACGCGTTGCTGGACTGTGCGGGCACGTCCGCCGAGGCCCAGCAGGCCGCGCTGTCCCTCGTCACCCCGCTGATGCGGTACGTCGACTACGCCAGCACCCATGCCGCGCAGGCATACGTCGAGTACCAGCAGCACGTGGTGGCGGACGCGGACCGGGAGCGACGGGATCTCCTGGACCAGCTCCTGGCCGGCCTCGCGCCGACGCGCGGTCCGCTGTCCGCCGCGGCGCAGGCGTACGGCATCGGTCCGCGCTCGTCGATGATGGCGGTCGTGGCGGTGGGTGTCGGCGACACTCGCACCGGGGACCTCACCTCGGCCGAGCACGGGTATGCCACCAGCGCGTCGATCAGCGTCGCCGGGCCCTGGGCCGGCAGAACCCTGGTCGTGGTGCGCCACGGCGAGGTGGTGGCCGTGCCCGTGGTCCGGGCCGGCATGAACGCAGACGACATATGCGCCCACTTCGAGGCCGTGCAACGGCGGCTCGCGCAGGAGGGAACGACGCTCTCCATGGGCATCAGCACGGTCGCACAGGGCGCGTCCGAACTGCCGCGCGTCTACGACGAGGCACGGGCCGCCCTCGACCTGGTGCCGAGCGGGGGCGGGGTGGCGGCGCTGCCGCGGCTTTCCCCCTTCGACTATCTGGCGCTGCGCGCCGACGACCTCGCCCGCAAGCTGGTCGATCCGCGTGTGCGGGTGCTCCTGGAGGAGGACCGCAGACGCGGCGACACGCTGGCCGGCACCATACGGGCCTTCGCGGAGGCGGACCTCAATCTGCGGCTGGCCGCCGACCGGCTGCGGGTTCATCACAACACGGCGCACTACCGGTTGCGCCGGATCGAGGAACGCACCGGCCGCAATCCGCGCCGGATCGCCGACCTCCTGGAGCTGCTGGTCGCCCTCGCCATCCGCGACGGCGCCGGGGAAAGTGAGGATTGCTCGTGAGCGGCATCGTGGAATCCGCCGGGACCGAGGCGGCACGGCAACTGCCGGGCGGACAGGGGCGCACGGACCTGCCGGCGGGACACAGCGGGGAGGGCCGGACGGTCCGGCGAGTGCTGCTGGACGCCGCGCTGGAGGTGTTCACCGAGCGCGGTTACACCGACGCCGGCCTCACCGAGATCGCGGCGCGCTCCGGCATCCCGGCAGGCACCCTCTTCCAGCACTACGGCGGAAAGCGAGGGCTCTACCTCGCCCTGTGGGAGGAGTTCCGGGAGGAGCAGGAGCACCGGACCGCGGCCACGCTGACCGCCGAGCGCGGGCGTGGCGTGGACGACCCGATCGCCCTCTTCGTGGCGGGAGCCAGGGCGTACCTGGAGGGCGCCTGGGAGAACCGGCGGCTCGCCAGGCTCATCGCGGAGGACGACGGCCCGGCGGGCTTCGACACGCTGCGCCGCCAGTGGGACCGCGCGTGGGTACGGCGCAACGCCCGGCTCCTGGAGGTGGACGAGCGTCGACGCGCCGGCCGGGTCCGGGTGAGCGTGCTGACCACCGTCATCGGAGGGGCGGCGCGTGAACTGGGCGACTGCGGGGACGAGACGGAGGCCCGGGAGATCGTGGACGAGGTGTGCGGAATCCTTGTCCATCTGTCGGCTCCGCCCGGCTGAGACGCCCGACGCACGCCTTTGGGGCGGGGGTCGCAGCCGGGTGGAGCAGGCCTTCTCGAGGTCGGCTGAGCGGCGTCTGCGGCGCGGAGGGGGCCGGTTGTGCGAAGCGTCCCACCAGCAGACCGACTACGTGCTGGGCCGAAGCGCACCGGTCCCAGGCGCCGCGCCTTGCCGGTGCGGCGGGCAGTCGTGGAGGTGCGGCGCGAAGGGGAGTCCCGCCGGTGTCTCAGCCACCGGCTTCCCCTTTGCTGCTCGGTGAGCCGCTACTGGTGGGAGAGGCACTGATGCTGCCGGAAGGACTGGCGGAAGGGCTGGCGGAGGGCCTCGCGGAAGGGGCTGCCGTGCGCGAGGGCGGGCCGGTGCGGCGGCCGCTGGAGGCTCGGGGGGTCGGCTTCGCCTTCGCCGGTGGCGGCACGCTGGTGGTGACGGGAGGTCCAGAGACCGGTGACGTGCTGCGAGTCGCCGTCGGCAGCGGACGCCGGACCCCCTCACCGTTTCGGTCCCGGACGCCCTTTCGGCCCGGGTGCGTGGTCACATGCTCCGGTGAAGCCTGGTCAGGAACGCGGACCCCGGGCTCTTCGGGGGATGGCTGTTCCGGGATCGAGGCTGCTCGGGGGGCTGTCGACTGAGGAGACACCGATGCGGCGGCCAGGCCCCCGAGCAGGGTGAAGGCGGCTGCGGCAAGAGACCGGACGGCATACTTCTTCAGGCGCGCCGGACGGTCGTACGGGTCAGCCGACAGATCTTGCGAGGCAGCCGGTGACCCGGGAAGGGGCGACCTGGAGGAGCTCGGTCCCCCGCTCGAGCGGACCTCCGGCATCGCGGCGTCGACGGCCGGAGCACCGTCTCTCGAATCGCTCGGCTGTGTCATGCCGGGGTCGTATGCCCCGCACTCCGGGCACGTCACGGCGCCGTTGAGCGTGCGGCTGCACGGGATGCAGTAGTCCATGAAGCGACCGTTTCAGTCCTTGAGTTGACGGGAGCGAAGGTGCACCCGGTCCCTGCGGCAGTCAGCGGCTGGGAGACGCCACTTGCTTTGTTTCGGACCGATCCTCGGCATGTGCGAACCTCACTTACCGGTCTGCGGGTGGGTCACCGGTTACCGGGGTCAACGGGGCGCGTCGAATGAGCGCTCACACACAGGCGGAAAAGTGGGGCATGTAACTCTGCCGGACGGGACGTTGATGGCCGGGACGGCGCGGCAGCCTCGGCGTACGAGCCGAACGGCTGCGCACTTCAATTGGGGCCGAGTGCTGCTCACTTCCCGCGGCTCGACGTCCCCGAACATGCACAGCCTCCGGGCGGAGCGAATCGACTGGTCTACACCCTTGACTGGTACAGACCAAAGCGGTTGTATGTGCCTCCACACCCCCCACCACGGCCGCGCCCACGCCGTGGCCGGTCCGACCGGCACGTGCGTACGAGGTCCGGCTTCGCGCTGCCCTTGTCCGGGTGCGGCCGTGCTTCGCAGAGGAGTTGATCCTGTGTCGAAACGCCGCCTCTCCGCCGTGGTCGCCGCACTCGCCCTGGGAAGCGCCGTACCAATTCTGCTGCCGGCCACGGACGCGTCCGCCGCCGGGTGTTCGAGCTACCCGAGCTGGGTTGCCGGAAGGCCGTACGCGACCGGCGACATCGTGCGGTACACCGACGGCAGGGCTTACATCGCCGAACACGACAACCCGGGTTACGACCCCGTCATCAGCACCTGGTACTGGGAGCCGTACGCCTGCGACAGCGGCCCCCAGGCCCCCGTAGGCACGTTCGTGGTGAGCGAGGCCCAGTTCAACCAGATGTTCCCGAACCGGAATTCCTTCTACACGTACAGCGGCCTCACCGCCGCTCTCGGCGCCTACCCCGCTTTCGCGAACAGCGGCAGCGACACGGTCAGGAAGCAGGAGGCCGCGGCCTTCCTCGCCAATGTCAGCCACGAGACCGGCGGTCTGGTGTACGTGGTCGAGCAGAACACCGCCAACTACCCGCACTACTGCGACTGGAGTCAGCCGTACGGATGTCCGGCCGGCCAGGCGGCGTACTACGGGCGCGGCCCCATCCAGCTCAGCTGGAACTTCAACTACAAAGCCGCGGGCGACGCGCTCGGCATCGACCTCCTCAACAACCCGTGGCTGGTGCAGAACGACGCGGCCGTGGCCTGGAAGACGGCGCTCTGGTACTGGAACACCCAGTCCGGGCCCGGCACCATGACGCCCCACAACGCCATGGTCAACGGCGTCGGCTTCGGTCAGACGATCCGCAGTATCAACGGCTCCCTCGAGTGCGACGGCAAGAATCCGGCGCAGGTCCAGAGCCGCGTGGACGCCTATCAGCGGTTCGCGCAGATCCTCGGGACGCCACCCGGCGGCAATCTCTACTGCTGAGCGCCATACCCGACTTCGTGAAGCGATGTGCGGCCGACTGTCTCCGGCACCGTTCGCGCGGTGTCCGCGTCCAGGTCCGCTACGACGACCCGGTCACCTCCGTGGAGGAGACGAGAGGCAGAGGAGATACCCGGCCAGGAGACGGGCCGATCAGCGGTGGCCGGGGAACCGAAGGGCGTTCGCCCAGAGCCGGGTGACCGCGGACACGAGTTCCTCGAAGTGGACGGGCGCGCCTTCCTCCTGTCCTTCACAGAGCACGAAGGCGTTGTAGGCCATGACGCTGACCATGCCCGAAAGCGCGCGGGAGGCCATCATCGGATCGACCTCACGGTCGGCGACACCCCGCGCCTGCAGGTCGGCGATGCCGCGGGCGTTGCGGCGGATGAACGCGTCCCCGCGCCGCCTTCGGAACTCACGGAACTCGGGCTCCACCTGGGCGACCTGCTCAAGCAGTGCCATCATCTTCGCGTTCCGTCTGTACGCCTCGAGATACGCGCGATTGCTCGCCTCGAGCACCGCGTAGGGATCGTCGGTACCCTCCACCCGGCCCATGCCGGGGTGCATCATGTCCTCCTGCGCCTCCAGGAGGACGGCTGCCAGCACCTCTTCCTTGTTGGCGAAGTAGGTGTAGAAGGATCCCGCCGCGCAACGAGCCTCTTTGGTGATGTCGGTCAGGCGGGTGTCGAGGTAGCCGTCCCGCTCGAACACCTTCCGCGCGGCCTTCACCAGAGCCGCCCGTGTCCGTGCTCCGCGCTGCGTCGTCGGCGGCTCACGAAGGTGCGAGAGAGGCGCCATGGGCGGTGCCGGCTCGCTGTCGATCTCCTCGGGCGTGGGGGTGTCCATCCTCGGAACCCTACTTGAATCCGACGCCATGGTCATAAGCCCCGGAGCCCCGTCGCCGCGACGGACGAGGGACGTTCAGGGCCGGCGGGCGGCGGCCTGGCGGGCGCGGTGCGCGAGTCAGGACCGTACGGTCGATGGACCGCTCACGGACTCTGCGCTCGGTCTCGCCTTCGCCGTTCAGTCGGTTCGGCCCGGCCTCGACACCAGGTCCTCGGACGGCGTGGCCGAAGACGCCGTGGGGGCCGATCTCACCGCGTCCGGCAGGCCGGCCCGTCAGGCGGTGATCCCGAAACGCTCGGCGAGTTGGCGCCGGGTGTCGGCGGCACTGGTGTGCAGCACGCCTCCGATGCCGATGCGCGCCGCTCCGTCGAGGTTCTGCTGCAGATCGTCGATCATGACGGCCTCCTCCGAGTCGATGCCGAGGCGTTCACAGGCGATCGCGTAGATCCGCCGGGACGGCTTGCGGATTCCCACCTCGGCGGAGATGACGACCACGTCGGCGACAGCGGCGAGGTCCACGCCGTCGTAGGTTCCGGTACCGAACGAGTTGGACACCAGCGCGACGGGACGGCCGGCGGCACGGAACTCACCGAGCAGCGCGAGCATGTCCTGGTCGATCGACATTCCCGCTTGCATCCGGGCCGTGAGACCCTCGGCCGGCACGCGGGCGCCGTGGGCGCGAAGACGCTCGGCGAATCCACGCTCGAAGGCTTCGGCGTCGATACGACCGCATTCGTGGTCGGCCAGGAGGGCCCGTGAGCGCTGGTCCCGGCGCAGAAGGTGCAGCGGCAGGCGTGGGTCGCCGCCGAGTGAGGCGCCGAAGTCGGTGAAGGCCCGCAGCACACTGGAGGTGATGACACCGCCGAAGTCCACCAGGACCGCGGTGCGCATCCTCTCCACCACATCCGACATGCTGTCCAGCCTCTCTCCTCGGTTCGCCGCCGCCCCCGTGGGGACGGCGGCCGTGTCTCGCCCGCAGGGATGCGGATCTCAGGCGACTTCGAACAGTCCGGCCGCGCCCATTCCGCCGCCGACACACATCGAGATCACCACATACCGGGCACCGCGGCGCTTGCCCTCGACAAGGGCATGCCCCACCAGTCGGGCACCGGTCATTCCGTAGGGATGGCCGACCGAGATCGCGCCGCCGCTGACGTTGAACCGCTCCGGGTCGATGTGCAGTTCGTCGCGGCAGTACAGCGCCTGGGAAGCGAACGCCTCGTTGAGCTCCCACAGACCGATGTCGTCGACGCCGAGGTTGTGCTGCTTCAGCAGCTTCGGAATGGCGAACACCGGGCCGATGCCCATCTCGTCCGGCCCGCAACCGGCGACGGTCATACCCCGGTAGACACCCAGCGGTTCCAGACTGCGGCGCTCGGCCTCCATCGCCTCCATCAACACCGATGCCGAGGCTCCGTCCGACAGTTGCGAGGAATTGCCGGCCGTCACGCTGGAGTGCGCGCTCACCTGGCCGTCGGGCAGGACCGGAACCAAGCCGGCCAGGCCTTCGAGCGTCGTCGAGGCGCGGTTGCCCTCGTCCCGGGTCAGGGTGACCTCCTCGTCCCGCACCTCCCCGGACTGCTTGTCGAGTACCTTCTTGACGCTGGTGAGCGCGACGATCTCCTGGTCGAACCGGCCGGCCTCCTGCGCCGCGGCGGTGCGCTGCTGTGACAGCAGGGCGAACTCGTCCTGGCGCTCCCGGCTCACGCCGTAGCGTTCGGCGACGATCTCCGCCGTCTGCAGCATCGGCATGTAGATGCTCGGCTTGTGTGCGACGAGCCAGGGATCCGCCGCGCGATGGGTGTTCATGTGGTCGTTCTGCACCAGGGAGATCGACTCGACACCGCCGCCGACGGCGACCTGCATACCGTCCGCGACGATCTGCTTGGCGGCCGTCGCGATGGCCATCAGGCCCGAGGAGCACTGCCGGTCGATCGTCATCCCCGACACGCCGTCCGGAAGCCCCGCCCGCAGAGCGGCCTGGCGCGCGACGTTGAAACCGGCGGACCCCTGCTGGACCGCGCAACCGAAGATCACGTCCTCGACCTCGCCTCCCTCCAGCCCCGCGCGCCGCACCGCGTGCCCAAGGGCATGGGCGGCGAGTTCCTGCGCCTGCGTGTCATTGAACGCGCCGCGGTAGGCCCTGCCGATCGGCGTCCGCGCCGTCGAGACGATGACTGCTTCCCTCATTGGCCTCACTGCTTCCTGTGGGTCCCGCGGGTCCGGGAGCTTTGGGGCGTCGTTCCGGCTCCGTGAGCCGGGCTCGCTGCCGGCGAGCCGGCCGAACACCGACGGGGGCGCCGTGAGCGGTCGTCGACCGTCTCCCTCGTCGAGCGATGAGGTGAGCCATGACCACGGTAGGTGACGGAGCCGGCCGCCCCACGGTTATATTTGAATCCGGCGTCATGTTCAACTACGGTTTCCCGGCGCTCACGGCCTTGACAGCCCGCCTCCGCGACTGAAGGCTACCGACCAGTCGGTATGAAGAGGTGGGTCGTGACCGATGTGAGCATCCTCACCGGTGCGGGCGTGTTCGACGCGACCGTGGCGGGTCCGCCCGAGGGCCGCCCGGTGCTGCTTCTGCACGGCTTCCCGCAGACGAGGCTGGTGTGGCGACGGCAGATCGCGGCACTGGCCGCGCACGGCTACCGGGTGGCGGCGCCCGACCAGCGTGGATACTCCCCGGGCGCCCGCCCGCGGCGGCCCGAGGACTATCGCGTCGATCGCCTCGTCGACGACGTGGTCGCGATCGCCGAGAAACTGGGCTGGGCGGCGTTCGACCTGGTCGGGCACGACTGGGGAGGAGCGGTGGCCTGGTGGACCGCTCACGCCCACCCCGGCCGTGTGCGCACCCTGACCGTTGTCTCGACCCCGCACCCCGGCGCTCTGGCCGGCACGCTGCGCACCGACCAGGATCAGCGCGAACGCTCGCATTACATGATCGACTGGCGCGAGACACCCGCGACCGAAGAGCGCATGCTCGCCCGCGACGCCCAAGTGCTTCGCGCGTTCTACGCCGGAAAGATCCCCCGGGACAGTACCGAGGCCTACGTACGGCACCTGTCCCGGCCGGGCGCTCTCACCGCCGCGCTGAACTGGTACCGGGCCGGCCGCCCCGACGGCGCGATCGGCGTGATCGACGTGCCCACGCTGTATGTCTGGAGCACGGAGGACAGCGCGTTCGGCCCGGCGGCCGCGCAGGAGACCGGGCAGTGGGTCAAGGGGCCGTACCGGTTCGAGACCCTTCAGGGCGTCAGCCACTGGGTCCCCGAGCAGGCGCCCGAGACGCTGAGCGACCTGCTGCTCGAACACCTGCGAACGCACGGTTAGCAGAAACCGCGACGCATGCCCCGTGCGTCGACTCCCCGAAGAGGTGACCCCATGAAGACAGCGCGTGCGGCCTGGCGCCGCCTGGAGCCCGTACACGGCATGATCTACTTCATTCCCGAGGCAAGGCGAAGGTACGCGGAGCTCGGACTCAGCGGACGCGCCGGGTACTTCGCCTCCCGCAGCGCCGCCTTCGGCCGAGCATCCGCCGAGCTGGTCATCTCGACCTTCTACAACTTCAACCCCGATTTCGTACGCCAGGCGATAGCGGGGGCCTGGGACGCGACGGAGCCGCAGCAGGTGCTGGACGCGCGGTACGCCGCGGCGGGGGAAGGCCTGCGGCGGGCGGGAATCCACGAGCTGCCCCACTTGGAGGAGGTCCTGACGCTGACCCGCCGGGCGGCCGAGGCCGCCTGCGAACACGCGCAGGGCCGCCCGCTGTTCGCCGCGCATGCCGCGCTGCCTTGGCCGGAGGAGCCGGTGCTGCAGCTGTGGCACGCCCAGACGGTGCTCCGGGAGTTCCGTGGGGACGGCCATGTCGCGTGCCTGCTGAGCGAGGGCGTAGGAGGCCTGGAGGCACTGATTCTGCACGCCGCCACCGGTGAGGTTCCCGTCGACTTCCTCCGGGCGAGCCGCGCCTGGCCCGAGGACGAGTGGGCCGCCACCCGGGAGCAACTGCGCGAGCGAGGCCTTCTCGACGGCGACTCCCTCAGCGCGCAAGGCGCACTCCTGCGCGGGCACATCGAGGACCGCACCGACCGTCTGGCCCTTCCCGCCTACGCCGCCCTGAGTGACGCCGAGTGCGAGCGTCTCGCCGAACTGGCCCGGCCGTTCGGCCACGCCGTCATCGAAGCCGGCCTTCTCAAGATCGGCTGACCGCCGCCCCGCGCCATGAGAACGAGCGGCGGAGCCGGCCCCCGGGCACTCACCCGTCGTCGGAACCGGCTCCCCGTCTCCGGAGGGCCGACCGAGCCACGCCGGCACAGTCGGTCCTGGTCCCGGTGCCGGCTGTGCGGCCCCCTGAGGTGAGCGGTGGGGAACGAAGAATCAGGCGTCCGGTGGCCGCTTCCGCTTTCTCGGCCAGTACGAGGACGCCACGGCTTGAACGGTGCGGGGGACGGGAACCGTACGGACCCCCCGTCCGCGTCACGCATCCTCGACCGCTGTCCCGTAGGTCCAGCTGTGCCGGACGTTTCCGAGTTCCCGGCGGTCGACGGGAGTGACGTCAGGCCCTCCGTTGCTGCGCGAGAGCATTCCGCTGATCAGCGTGCGGTACGCGAAGAAGAGCGTCGCGGCCACAGTCACGACGAAGGCGATTCCAGGCCCGTGTCCCGTGCCCGTCGCGGTGCGGGTCATGTGGAGGAAACCGTAGCCGCTGAGGACCGTCGCCGGCGCGCACACCTTCCACAGCAACCCGTGCCTGCGGCGCTCACCGCGCACCTCGGCGAACGACGGGAGCGCCACCAGGAGCCGAGCGCCGCAGTGGTCGCACGTCGCGTAAGCCTCGTTCCTGCGTTGCTCGAGACGCTCCAGACGGCCCGCGTCGTCGTTGGTGAGGGCGATCGTCCGCGGGTGGTCGTGACGGCCCTCCTGGCTGACGATGTGGGTGATCCTGTACTCGAAGGTCCCCGACACCTCTGCGGCCACGGCTCCGCTCCTTCCCCCTGGTCCGGCTCACCTTCGATTCTCGGGCCGCCGCCACGCCGTACCGCCGGGATCCCACCAGCCGGAACCACCCTGTGACGCGCTGGGGAAGTACTGCTGACCAAGGACTGCCGGCCGAGCGGTCCGTGGACCTTGCCAGGCCGACCGCGGCGACGGGGAACCGCCCCGCATCGCGCGCCCCGGACGGCACTCGCTTCTCCCTTCCGTGAGCTGGCATGGTGGCCACACGCATAGCCAAGCCTCGAACTGTGTTGCCCCACCACATGTGCGCCTGACGTGCGTCTTCCTACCGTGTGCCGACACGTACCCGTCCCCACCGCACACGAGGAAGTGGCGCACATGGCATCCCGAGCAGCATCCGCTCCCCCACCCCCCGCCAGCCTCCCCCGTATCGTCGCCGCCAGCCTCATCGGCACCACCATCGAGTGGTACGACTTCTTCCTCTACGGTTCCGCCGCCGCGCTGGTGTTCAACAAGCTCTTCTTCCCGGACTCCGACCCGCTCGTCGGAACGCTGCTGTCCTTCCTGACGTACGCCGTCGGGTTCGCGGCCCGGCCGCTGGGGGCCCTGGTGTTCGGGCACTACGGTGACCGGCTGGGGCGCAAGAAGCTGCTGGTGCTGAGCCTGCTGCTGATGGGCGGGGCGACCTTCGCCATCGGTCTGCTGCCCACCCACGCCACCGTCGGCTCCGCCGCGCCGGTGCTGCTGACCACGCTGCGCCTGGTGCAGGGTTTCGCGCTCGGCGGTGAGTGGGGCGGTGCCGTCCTGCTGGTCTCCGAGCACGGGGATGCGCGGCGGCGCGGGTTCTGGGCCTCGTGGCCGCAGACGGGGGCGCCGGCCGGGCAGTTGCTGGCGACCGGTGTGCTGTCGCTGCTCACCGCCGTGCTCTCGGACGACGCCTTCGGCACCTGGGGATGGCGGATACCGTTCCTGCTCTCCGGTGTGCTGGTGATGGTCGGTCTGTGGATCCGCCTCTCCGTGGACGAGTCCCCCGTCTTCAAGGAGGCGCTGCAGCGGGCCGAGGCCCGGCGCGCCGAGAAGCCGGAGAAGCTGCCGCTCGTCTCCGTGCTGCGCCACCACTGGAAGGACGTGCTCGTCGCCATGGGTGCCCGCATGGCGGAGAACATCAGCTACTACGTCATCACCGCGTTCATCCTCGTCTACGCCACCACGTCCGCCGGCGTCTCGAAGCAGACCGCGCTGAACGCGGTACTCATCGCCTCCGCCGTGCACTTCGCCGTGATCCCGGCCTGGGGCGCGCTCTCCGACCGGGTCGGACGGCGGCCCGTGTACCTGCTGGGCGCGGCCGGCGTCGGGCTGTGGATGTTCCCGTTCTTCTCGCTCATCGACACCGGTTCCTTCGGGTACCTGCTGCTGGCGGTCACCGTCGGGCTGGTGCTGCACGGGGCCATGTACGCGCCCCAGGCGGCCTTCTTCGCCGAGATGTTCGCGACCCGGATGCGGTACTCCGGCGCGTCCATCGGCGCCCAGTTCGCCTCCGTGGCCGCCGGTGCGCCCGCACCGCTGATCGCCACGGCGCTGCTGGCCGACTACGACAGCTCCACTCCGATCGCCCTGTACGTGATCGCGGCGGCCGTGCTCACCCTGATCGCCGTGGGTGTGGCCAAGGAGACCCGGCACCGGGACCTCGCCGAGGTGGAGGCCCGCGACGGCGGCGCCGCCGAGGCGAACCCGGCGGCCACGGCGGGCACGGCGGGCACCGTCTGACCGGCCGTACGGCTCGCTCATCACACTGACCGGCTCCCCTCGCGGGGGCCGGTCAGTGCCGTTCCGGGGTCGCCAGCCGGTGCAGCCGCAGGGCGAGCTGGATCTCCAGGGCGCGGGCCGGTGTCTGCCAGTCCTCGCCCAGCAGCCGGCCCACCCGCTCCAGCCGCTGGGCGACCGTGTTCACGTGCACGTGGAGGGCGTCCTTGGTGCGGGCCGGGCTCATTCCGCAGGCGAAGTAGGCGTCCAGGGTGTGCAGCAGCTCCGTGCCGCGGCGCTCGTCGTAGTCGACGACGGGGCCGACGGTGCGGCCGACGAAGCCGCCCACGTCCCGGTCGCCGGCCAGGAGCAGGCCGAGGAAGCCGAAGTCCTCGGCCGCCGCGCCGTCGCCGCCCCGGCCCAGCAGGCGCAGCGCGTCCAGGCAGCGGCGCCCCTCGGCGTAGGCGCCGGCCACGGTGTCGTGGTGCACGGTGAGATCGGTGACCGGGGCGGAGGCGCCGACGGTGACGGGCTGGTGGACCGCCGTGCCGAGGTGGCGGGCGGTCCGGCGGGCCAGCTCCGTGGCGCTGTCACCGGCGGCGAGCGGGAGCAGCAGGACCGTGCCGCCGTCCCGGACGGCGGCCAGGCCGTGCCGGGTGGCGGCGAGGTGGGAGGCGGCGGACCACAGGCGCCGCCGGGCGGCGGCCTCCTCGTCCGCGTCGGCGGCCGGCCCGTCGAGCCGGGCGGCGAGGACGACATGGGTGGCGTCCAGGTCGGCGTGCAGCCGGGCGGCGCGTTCGCGCAGCAGGCGCGGATCGCGGTCGCGGGCGTCCAGGAGGTCGTCCAGCAGTTCGCCCCGCACCCGGTGTTCGGCCTCGGCGGCGGAGCGGCGGGCCAGCAGGAGCAGCGAGGTGACCATCGCCGCGCGTTCCAGGGTGCGCTGGTCCACCGGGTCGAGGTCCGGGTGGCCGCGCAGCACGAGCGCGCCGAGGAGTTCGCCGCCCGCGGCCACCGCGGCGATCCAGTCGCCCTGGTGCCGTACCGCGTGCCCCTCGGTCCTCGACGCCTTCAGGGCCCCGGCCGGAGCCGTGCCTGCCTCGGTGAACTCGACCGTGCCGTCGATGACCTGGGAGACGGCCGCGGCCACGTCGTGGACCCCGCCGCCGCGCAGCACCAGTTCGGCGAGCCGGTCGTGCACCTCGGAGGCGCGCTCGATGACCGCGCTGCGGTCCCGGATGATCTCGTTGGCCCGCTCCAGACCGGCCAGCGCCGAGCGGGTCTCGGTGAGCAGGTTGGCGGTGTCGATGGCGGCCGCGGCGAGCGCGGCGAAGGAGCCGAGCAGGGCGATCTGCCCGCGTTCGAAGACGCGGGCGCGCCGGTCGGCGGCGAAGAGGACGCCGATGACGTTGGGGCCGAGCATCAGCGGTACGCCGAGGATGGCGATCAGGCCCTCGTCCTCGACGCCGGCGTCGATGGCGCGGGTGTGCTGGAAGCGGGCGTCCTTGAAGTAGTCGTCGGTGACGTACGGCCGCGCGGTCTGGGCGACCAGTCCGCCGAGTCCCTCGCCCATGCCGAGGCGCAGCTGCTGGAAGCGGGCGGCCACGGAGCCCTCGGTCACGCGCATGTAGGTGTCGCCGCGTGCCGGGTCGTTGAGGCTGAGGTAGGCCACGTCCGTGCTCAGCAGGGACCGGGCGCGCTGCACGATGGCCTGCAGGACGGCGTCCAGGTCCCGGAGGCCGGCCAGGTCGTGCGCCGTCTCGAACAGCGCCGACAGTTCGGCCTCGCGGCGGCGGCGCCCCTCCAGTTCGGAGCGGACCCGCAGGGCGAGCAGCTTGGCCCGTTCCAGCGCGGCGACCCGGTCGGCCGGCTGTCCCCCGGCGCGGGCGAGCAGCACCGGCTGCTCGTAGGCCTCCACCGGGGCGTCGCGGGCCAGCAGCTCGAGGTACGGGGCGCCCGCGCCGTCGTCGGGCGCCCCCGTGGCGCCCTCGGAGGCGGGGGGTCCGGCCGGCTGGACGTGATCGCGAGACATGGTCACAGGATTCCGCATCGGCGGCCCGGCCTGCCGGGCCTGTGGAAAACTCCCGGGCCCGGCGGCGCCGGCCCGCTCAGTGGGCCGTCCACCCGCCATCGAGGACGAGGGAGGTGCCGGTGACGAAGGAGGCCTGGGGGCCGCACAGGTAGGCCACGGCGTCGGCCACCTCCTCGGGTTCGATGAGCCGCTGGACGGCGCTGTCCTTCAGGAGGATCTCGGACAGGACGCGTTCCTCGGGGATGCCGTGGGCCTGCGCCTGGTCGGCGATCTGCTTCTCGACCAGGGGGGTGCGCACATAGGCGGGGTTCACGCAGTTGGACGTCACCCCGTGCGGGGCGCCTTCCAGCGCGGCCGTCTTGGACAGGCCTTCGAGGCCGTGCTTGGCCGCCACGTAGGCGGACTTGAAGGCCGAGGCGCGCAGTCCGTGCACGGAGGACACGTTGACGATCCGCCCCCACCCTTGCTCGTACATGTGCGGCAGGGCGCCCCGGATGAGCCGGAACGGTGCCTCCAGCATCACGGTCAGCACGGTGTGGAAGACCTCGGGCGGGAACTGCTCCAGAGGACGGACCAGTTGCAGTCCGGCGTTGTTGACCAGGACGTCGGTGCCGGCGGCGACGCGCTCGGCGGCGTCGAGGTCGGTGAGGTCCAGGGTGTGGGGTACGACCGTGCCCGAGAGGTCACCGGCCCGCAGGGCGAGTTCCGCCAGCTCGGCGAGGCCCGCCGCGTCCCGGTCGACGGCTCTCACCTCGGCGCCGGCGGCGGCGAGCCGCAGCGCGCAGGCGCGCCCGATGCCGCTGGCGGCGCCGGTGACGAGGGCGGTGCGGCCGCCCAGGTCGAGGGAGTGGTGCGGGGCTGGGGGCTGGGCGGCCGGTGGCGGGCTGGACGTGGTCATGAGCCGACGATAGGCGGGGCCCACACCTCACCACATGTGGTCACCACCCACACTTCAGCCAACCGTCATAGGGTCGAACCATGTGGGTGCCTCGGACATGGCCTGCTTGATCCGGAAGAGCCCGAACTCGTTCAGGTCCGGCAGCGCGTCCACCGTGAACCAGCCCACCTCCAGCGACTCGTCGTCGTTGACCCGGGCCTCGCCGCCCACGGCACGGCAGCGGAAGGTGATGTCCATGTACTGGCAGACGTCCCCGTTGGTGTAGGTGACCGGCTCCAGGGCCTGGACGAGGACGACCCGCTCGGGGACGCACGTCACCGCCGTCTCCTCGAACACCTCCCGCACCGCGCAGGCCGCGGGTTGCTCGCCCGGGTCCGGGATGCCCCCGATCACCGACCACTTGCGGGTGTCGGACCGCCGGCCCAGCAGCACTCTGCCGTCGTCGTCGAAGACGATCGCGGTGACCCCGGGGAGCCACAGCAGCTGCTGACCGGCGCTGGCCCGGAGAGTGCGGATGAAGTCAGGAGTAGCCATGGACCGACCCTAACGGGCCGGTCCACGGCTCCCCCGCATGTCAGACGGCGTACGGCCGTCGTACGGCTACGCGCCACCGGCGCGCCGGGCGCGCACACCGGAGCCGATCGCCCAGCCGAGTCCGCCGGCGGCGACCAGCACCAGGGCGATCTCCGGCAGGATGCCGAGCCGGGTCGCGGGCGTCTCGGAAGTGCGCAGCGGCACCTTCTGCACCAGGTACGCGGGCACGAACATGCCGGTCTTCTGGGTGATCCTGCCGTCCGGCATGATGATCGCGCTGACGCCGCTGGTGACCGGCACGGTCACGGTCCGGCTGTGCTCGACGGCGCGGACCCGGGACATGGCGAGCTGCTGGTAGGTCATCTCGCTGCGGTCGAAGGTGGCGTTGTTGCTCGGCACCGAGATCATCTCCGCGCCGTGTGTGACGGTGTCCCGGACCGCCCAGTCGAAGGCGGCCTCGTAGCAGGTGGCGAGGCCGACCCTGGCGCCGCCGAAGTCGAAGACGCCCGGCTCGCTGCCCCGGCTGAAGTCCTGGCGTACCATGCCGGTCCAGTCCTTGTTGATCGCGCCGACCAGGCCGCGCAGCGGAAGGTACTCGCCGAACGGCTGCACCTGCCGCTTGTCGTAGGTCTGGGTCGGCCCCTTGACCGGGTCCCACAGGATCTGCTCGTTGAGCAGCCTGCCGTCCTTCTCCACGACACCGCCGACCGAGATCGGCACCCCGACGGCCCTGGCCGCCTCGTTGATGACGGCGGCCGCGTCCGGGTTGGTGAAGGGGTCGATGTCGGAGGAGTTCTCCGGCCACAGCACGTAGTCGGGCTTCGCCGCCTTGCCCGCCTTGATGTCGGCGGCGAGCTTGAGGGTCTCGCGCGCGTGGTGGTCGAGCACGGCCCGGCGCTGGGCGCTGAACTCCAGACCGGAGCGGGGGACGTTGCCCTGGATGACCGCGATGGTCGCGGTGCCGTCCTGCGCCTTGTCGCTCACCAGCGGCCGGGCGGCGACCGCTGCGGCCACCGGGACGGCGACGCTCAGCAGGGCGGCGGCCGCCGCCCCGCGCCGCAGGGTCCGGGTGCGGCGCCGCTCGGCGACCAGACGCCCCGCCTCGTACAGACCGAAACCGCACAGGACGACGGCGAAGCCGAGCACCGGGGTGCCGCCCACCGCGGCGAGCGGCAGGAAGACGCCGTCCGCCTGGCCGAAGGCGATCTTGCCCCAGGGGAAGCCGCGGAAGGGCACACGCGCGCGTACCGCCTCGCCGGCGATCCACAGGGCGGCCGCCCACACCGGCCAGGCCGGCAGTCTCGACACCGCCGCGACACCGACGCCGACCAGGGCCACGAAGACCGCCTCGATGGCGACGAGGGCGAGCCAGGGCCCGGGACCGACCTCCACGCCCGTCCACACCAGCAACGGCAGCAGAAAGCCGAGTCCGAAGAGGTAGCCGAGGCCGAGGGCCGCCTTCCAGCCACGGCCGCGCAGCACCCAGGCGAAGCCGGCGAAGGCGGGCAGGGCCAGCCACCACAGGGGGCGCGGCGGGAAGCTGACGTAGAGCAGCGCTCCGCACAGGGCGGAGGCGGCGGCCGGGAGCAGACGGAGCAGCCGGCTGCCGCGCGCGGTGTGCGCGGAGGGCGGCCTGAGCTGGTCGGACTGGTCCACGGAAGTTGCGGTGACGGTCACCCGGGGAGTGTACGGCGGCCGCCCTCGATGCCGACAGCGCCGTCCAGGACGTCCCGGCCGCCTCCGGCGTCCCGTCGCCGGTCACGTGTTGCCGCGCGACTCGTCCACAAATCGGCCGTCAGCCGTTAACGTGTGCCCAGCCTCAGCGGTGCGGCCGGTCCGGTGCGCGCCGCCGGGGGACCGCCACAGGTCGGGGGACCTGGGACCTGGGTACGAGGGGCTACGGGGTGGGGTCGACGGGAATGGGATCCGTGGCCGGTGTGGCCGGCGCCGACTGCCGGCAGGCCGGACGAAACGTTTCTGACGGGGTGGGCATGATCCTCCTCGGGGCGTGTGCCGCCTGGTCGCTGATCACGGCGGCCGCTCATGAGGGGCGGCCCGAGGGCGTGCTGCTCGCGGTGCTCGCCCTGGCCGCGGGCTACGCCGCGGGGCGGATCTCCGGGTCGCTGCTGCCGGTGGCCGCGCCGGCGGCCGGTGCGGTCGTGGGAGCGGCCCTGCCGCTGGTGATGCCCGGCCTCTCCCCCGGCTCCCGGTACGCCGTCCCGCTGGGGCACGCCGGTGCCACCGCCGCGCTGCTGGCGCTGGCGGCCGGAGCGGCCTGCTGTGCCGCCTGGTCGGCGCGCCGGCCGCCGACCCGGCTCGGACTGCGGCTGCTGGCCGCCGGTATCGCGCTGACCGGCGCCGCGACGGGGTCGGCCGTCGGCTGCGCGGTCGGCGCGGCCGTTCTGCTGTGCTCGCTCGCGGCGGGCGCGATGCCCCGCCGGGGCGCCGGTGTCGCCGGGCTGGCCCTCGTGGCGGCCGTACCCGCGGCGGCGGTCTGGGCGGTGGCGGCGGACGCGCTGCCCGCCGGTCTCACCGAGGCCCTGCGGGACCGGTTCACCGCGAGCCGGCTCGGGCTGTGGCGGGACGCCCTGCGGCTGGCCGGCCACGACACCCTGCTCGGTGTCGGCCCCGGGCGCTTCGGCGAGGTCGGTGCGGTCGGGCCGCCGGGAGCACCGGCCGACGGCAGACCGCACTCGGCCCCGCTTCAGCAGGCGGCCGAGCAGGGTCTGATCGGGGTGCTGCTGCTGGTCGCCGTGCACGGCTGGATTCTGCACGCCCTGTGGCGCTCCCCGCGCTCCACCCCGGTGGTCCTCACCGCGGGCGCGGCACTGACCGCGCTCGCCGGGCTCGCCGCGGTCGGCGACGCGCTCAGCTTCACCACGGTCACGGCGGGCGCCGGTCTGCTGGCGGGGTGGGCGACGGCACGGCCGTGGGCCGGGGACGGCACGGAGCCGTAGCGCATCCGTACGGGCGGAGCCGGCCGTGTGTCAGCTGGTGGTGCCCGGTGTGATCGCCCGCAGCCGGGCTCTGATGACGCGGACCGCGGACTCCGCGTTGTCCACGGTGATCGTGAAGGTGTGGCCGTCCCACAGCCGGAGCACGATGCCCTCGCCGCGGCGGACGACGACCGCGGTGCCCTTCTCGGGGCGCCAGCGGTAGCCCCAGCCGCCCCAGTTGCAGGGGGTGACGAGGGCGGCGAAGTCGGCTCCGGCGACCTCGGAGAGCGGGATGCGGCGGCGCGGCACTCCGATGTGGCCGCAGCGCACCTCGAGGCAGTCCTTCTCGAGTTTCAGGTCGACGTGCACGAAGGCCAGCGTCCCGAAGAGGACCAGCAGGCCGGCCGCGATGCAGCCGACGACGGACATGGCCAGCGCGGCGACGCCGGAGGTCCAGGCGGACTCCACGGCCAGTTCGACGCCCAGCGCCATGCAGGCGGCGCCCACCAGCGCCAGCAGCCACTGGACCCGGTTGGTGGCGCGTCCGGTCCAGACGTCGGGGTGCGAGGCGTCCTCGGCGTGGCGGTGCTCGCTCATGGATACGAGGTTACCCAGGTTTCGGTGCGCGGGTAGCGCGCGCGGCGGGTGACCCCTCCGGGCGGCCCGGACACCGGCCGCGGCCGTCCCGGGTCAGTGCCGGTCGGCTAGCGGGCCGGCGGACGGCAGCAGCCGTCCCTCCGGGTAGAGCAGCGCGGCCGCGGGCAGCGCGCCCTCGCGGCCGCTCAGCAGCACCGTCAGCGTGCCCTCGGCCGGAGCCTCGGGAGCGGCCTTTTCGCCGAGGCGGCGCAGGGCCTGGGCGGCGACCGCCCCGGCGGAGCCGTGCAGGGCGAGCGGGGTGGCGCTTCCGTCGCGTAGGGCGGCGCGGATGCGGTCCGCCACCAGCTCGTAGTGGGTGCAGCCCAGGACGACGGTCGTGACGTCGTCCGGGGTCAGCGCGGCCGCGGCGGCGACGGCGGTGTCGATGGCCGCCTCGTCCGCGTGCTCCACGGCCTCCGCCAGCCCCCAGCAGGGCACCTCGGTGACCCGGACGCCGCCGGCGAACTCCTGGATGAGGCCGCGCTGGTAGGGGCTGCCGGTGGTGGCGGGCGTGGCCCAGATGGCGACCGGGCCGCCGCCGGCGACGGCCGGCTTGATCGCCGGGACCGTGCCGATCACCGGGATGCCGGGCTCCAGCCGGGCACGGACGGCGGGCAGCGCGTGCACGGTGGCGGTGTTGCAGCCGATGATCAGGGCGTCGGGCCGGTGGGCCGCGGCGGCGTCGGCGACGGCCAGGGCCCGTGTGGTGAGGTCCTCGGTGGTGCGCGGCCCCCAGGGCATGCCGTCGGGGTCGAGGGAGAGGACGAGATCCGCGTCGGGCCGCAGGCGCCGTACCGCGGCGGTGGCCGCCAGCAGGCCGATTCCGGAGTCCATGAGCGCGATCTTCACCCGGCCACGATAGACGATGGGCTCCGATCGGCCGGCCGGGTGGGGCAGACTGCGCCCGTGAGCGCCCTCGTGTGGATCGCCGTCGTCTCCCTCGCCGCCTGGTGCTGGCTGCTGCTGTGCCAGGGCTTCTTCTGGCGCACGGACGTCCGGCTGCCACCGCGCCGAGCTTTCGGTGACTGGCCGTCGGTGTGCGTCGTGGTGCCGGCCCGGGACGAGGCCGCGGTGCTGCCCGCGAGTCTGCCGTCGCTGCTCGCCCAGGACTATCCGGGGCGCGCCGGGATCGTCCTCGTGGACGACGGGAGCACGGACGGCACCGGGGAGCTGGCCCGCGAGCTGTCCCGCCGGCACGGAGGACTGCCGCTGACGGTGGACTCCCCCGGTGAGCCGCCGGCGGGCTGGACGGGCAAGCTCTGGGCGGTGCGCCACGGCATCGCCCTCGCACGCGCGCGTGACCCCGAGTACCTGCTCCTGACGGACGCCGACATCGCGCACGCGCCGGACAGCCTGCGGGAACTGGTGGCGGCGGCCCGAACCGGCGGCTTCGACGTGGTGTCGCAGATGGCGCGGCTGCGGGTGGAGAGCCTGTGGGAGCGGCTCGTGGTGCCGGCGTTCGTCTACTTCTTCGCGCAGCTCTATCCGTTCCGCCGGATCGGCCGGCGGGGATCGCGTACGGCGGCGGCGGCGGGCGGCTGCGTGCTGCTGCGCGCGGACATGGCGGAGCGGGCGGGCATCCCGGACGTCATCCGGCACGCCGTCATCGACGACGTCGCTCTCGCGCGCGCGGTGAAGCGCGCCGGCGGTCATGTCTGGCTGGGTCTGGCCGACCGGGTGGACAGCGTGCGGCCCTATCCGCGGCTGCACGACCTGTGGCGGATGGTCTCGCGCAGCGCCTACGCCCAGTTGCGGCACAGCCCGGCGCTGCTGCTCGGCACGGTCGCCGGGCTCGCCCTGGTGTACCTGGTGCCGCCCGCCGCCGTGCTGACGGGGGCGGCCGCCGGCAGCGCGGCCACGGCGGCGGCGGGCGCGCTCGCGTGGGCGGTGATGGCGGGAACGTACCTGCCCATGCTCCGTTACTACCGGCAGCCGCTGTGGCTCGCGCCGCTGCTGCCGTTCACCGCTCTCCTCTATCTCCTCATGACGGTGGACTCGGCCGTGCAGCACTACCGGGGGCGGGGTGCGGCCTGGAAGGGCCGCACGTACGCGCGCCCAGAGGTGCGGCCCGACGAGGGCTGACCCGGCTCACTTGCGGCCGGGTGTCCAGTTCATGCCCCAGCCGTAGGCGCGGTCCACGGTCCGCTGCGGGCTCACCCCACGGTCGGGCACCAGGTACCGCGCCTCGCGCTGGACGACGAGGTCGCCGCCCGTGTTGGTGATCAGGGCGAGCGCGCAGACCGTGGACGGGACCGTGCACTCGTCCAGGGAGAAGTCGATCGGGGCGCCGTGCTGGGGCTGGAGGGTGACCGTGGCGTGCAGGTCGGTGAAGGAGGCGGCGCCCTCGTAGATGGTGACGAAGACGAGGACGCGCCGGAAGTCCTGCTTGTGGTCGAGGTTGACGGTCAGGTTCTCGCCGTCGGCCACCGCGCCGGTGCGGTCGTCGCCGTCCAGGTGGATGTAGGGCGGACGGTTCAGCGATCCGAAGGCGTTGCCGAGGGCCTGTACGACGCCCTTGCGCCCGTCGGCGAGTTCGTACAGGGCGCACAGGTCGAGGTCCACGTCGCCCTGGCCGCCGCCCCATCGGCCGCGCCGCCCCGGGAACTGCCCCCGCACCTTCCAGTTCAGGTTGACCCGCATGGCCCCGGAGGTGCCGCCCTGCTTGGCCAGCGAGACGGAGGGGGCGGCCTTGGTGAGGGTGACCTTGGAGAGTCGGACCGGCGCGGCGGCGGCCGGGGGCGGTGGCAGCGGGACCGGCGCGGTGACCGGCGGGGGCATGGTCACGAGGGGCGGGGCGGCCGGGGGCGGCGGCGTGGCCGGCGAGTGCGGCGCGGTGTGCTGCCGCGGTTCGTCGACGGTGATACCGAAGTCCGTTGCCAGTCCCTCGAGTCCGCTGCTGTAGCCCTGGCCGACGGCGCGGAACTTCCAGCCGCCCTGGCGCCGGTACAACTCGCCGAGCAGGAAGGCGGTCTCGGAGGTCGCGCCGGGGCTGTCGAAGCGGGCGACCACCGCGCCGCCGCCGTCCTCGGTCACCTCGATGTAGAGGCCGGGGACCTGCCCGAACGTCCCGCCGTCGGCCGAGGCCGCGAGGACGATCCGGTCGACCCCGCTCTCCACGCGCGCGAGATCGACGAGCAGGGTGTCGGTGACCCGCTCACCGGTGGTCCGCTTGCCCTCGTGCCGGACCGCGCCGGAGGTGTGCGCCGGCTGGTTGTAGAAGACGAAGTCCCCGTCGGTGCGGACCTTTCCGGCCGCGAGCAGCAGCGCCGAGGCGTCCGCGTCGGGCACCTGGGGTCCCGGGCGCCAGCCCAATTCGACGCGGAGGGCCGTGGTCGGCACCGGCGCATTCGATCCTTTCGACATTGTCATGTCCGCCCCCATCGCGTGTCGGTGTGCGTCCCGGCCGTTCCCGGACGCCCCGGGTGATCGCTGCCCGCCCAACCTATTCCCGGCGGCGGCGAACGCACATGCGGAGCGCAGGAAGATCGCCGGTCAACCGCCGGTAACCCGCCAGGAGCTCGGCTTTTACACGATCCAAACCCGGATCGGCGTCCTTTTTTGCCGAGTTCGCTCGTATTGGGGATCCCACGTCACTGCCGACACGGAAAACAACCCTCTTATCGGTCTCCCCAACCAGCACATCGTGGGCTTAACTTATGTGCCATGACCTCCCCCCGCTCCACTTATGGCGGCGGCTACTACTCCGCCTCCTTCCCGGACACTCCGATCTACGACTCCCTCGTGGCCGAGCGGGGTACCCCGCAGATCGCCCCGATCCGGGTCCCCGCCGCGTACGACACGGGCAGCCACCTGCCCGCGCTGCCGTCGGCGCTGCCCGCCCTCCCGGCGGGCCCTTCGTACCAGGCCCCCGCCTACGGCTACCCGCAGGCGCCGCAGCCCGCCCCGCTGCAGCAGGCGCCCACGGCGTACATCCCGCAGCAGGCGAGCGCGCCGCGCGGTTATCCGGGCCCGCAGGCGCCGCAGCAGCAGCGCCCGATGGCCGGCGGCACGGGGTACGAGGCGATGCGCCCGGCCGCCCCGCGGCCCGCGCCGGCTCCCTACCAGGATCCGTACAACAACCAGCAGTACCGCGGCTACTGACCTGCGGCCCCGGCCGCCGCTGCCACCTGGCACGATGGCCGCATGGGGAACGCACGACTGCGGTCGATCCACGTCCATCCGGTCAAGGCGTTCCGGGGCGTCTCGCCCCGGGAGGCCGTGGTGGAGCCCTGGGGGCTGGCCGGGGACCGACGCTGGACGCTGATCGACGACGGGGGAAAGGTCGTCACACAACGCGAGCAGCCGCGTCTCGCGCTTGCCGCCGCCGAGCCCATGCCCGGCGGCGGCATTCGCCTGTCGGCGCCCGGACGTGAACCGCTGGAGGTCGCGGTCCCGGAACCGGCCGCCACCGTGCCGGTGAACATCTTCGGCGCGAAGGTGGCGGCGGTCCCGGCGTCCGGCTCCGCTCACGCGTGGTGTTCCGGCCATCTGGGCGCCGGTGTCCGACTGGTCCACATGGACGATCCGGCCTCCCGCCGCCCGCTGGACCCTCGGCACGCTCGGCCGGGCGAGACGGTGAGCTTCGCCGACGGCTATCCCCTGCTGGTCACCACCGTCGCCTCCCTCGACGCCCTGAACGAACTGATGGCGCGGGGCGATCACGCCGCCGAGGGTCCGCTGCCGATGAACCGCTTCCGGCCGAGCGTGGTCGTCGAGGGCACCGAGCCGTGGGCGGAGGACGACTGGTCCGGCCTCTCCATCGGCGAAGTGGCCTTCCGGGTCGCCAAGGCCTGCGCCCGCTGCGTGGTGACCACGACCGACCAGGACACCGCCCGGCGCGGCCGCGAGCCCCTGCACACCCTGGCCCGGCACCGCAAGACCGGCGGCAGGCTGCTGTTCGGCCAGAACCTGGTGCCGCTCGGGCCCGGCACCATCCGGGTGGGCGACCCGGTACGGGTGTCGTCGTGACTCGTGGGAACCCCGGCGCGGGGCCCGGTCGTTGGGACACCATGAGAAATGCGTGAACGGCCCGGGCCGGAAGCGAGGTCACTCGCTCCCGGCCCGGGCCCGGGGGTGTGTGGCTCCTCGGGGGACCGCCGGGGAGCGGAAGGGGGTGGGGAACGTGCGGGCCATCGCAGGCCTGTGGCGCTGGCGGCGCAATCCGCTGCGCCGGGCGACCGATATGACCGAGGCCTGGGTCGCCCTCGTGGCACTGGTGCTGATCGCCGTGGCCGCACCGGTGACCGGCACACTGGTCGGGGTGACGGCCCAGGACTCCCTGCAGCGCTCCGCGCGGGAGCAGCAGCACGAACGCCACCTCGTCATGGCGACCGTGGTGCGAAGACTCGGCGGCGCCCCGGTGGAGACCGACCCCGACACCAGCGCCGTGGGGGACGCCCACAGCCGGGTCCTCGCCGATTGGACGGCGCCCGACGGCGGCCACCGGCGCGGACCCGCGCTGGCGAAGCTCAGATCACCGCGTCCGGGCGACCGTTTCGGACTCTGGACGGACCGGTACGGCCGTGTGACGACACGCCCGCTGGACTCCCCCACCGCGACGACGCACGCCGTACTCGCGGGTCTGGGCGCCGCGTTGCTGACCGCGGGCCTGGTCGAGTGCGCCCGGCGGCTGATCGTGTGGCGCATGGTCCGCCGCCGCTACGCGCGCTGGGACCGGGCCTGGGACCGGGCGGGTCCGGACTGGGGCAAGGCGGGCACCGGCAGCTGACGGCCTTGCGGCTCTGGTCATCCCACCACCCGCGCGCACGCTACGGTGGAGCGGCCGACTCGCATTCGGCACCAAACCCGCGTACTACGAGGTGGGGGCACGGCAACGCCATGGCACAGGGCACGGTCCAGGTGACGCACAGCGGAACTTCGCGGTGGCGTCGCCGCACGGGTGAGTACGCTTCGCTCGCCGCAGCCCTGGAGGCCGCCGCCGACGGCGACGTCCTCACCATCGCTCCCGGCACCTACCGGGAGAACCTGGTCGTGCGGCGGCCGGTGACCCTGCGGGGTCCCGAGGGCGCCCCGGGCTCGGTGCGGATCGCGCCGGCGGACGGTGTCCCGCTGACCGTGCGGGCCTCGGCGGTCGTACAGGACCTGCATGTGGAGGGCCAGGACGCGGCGGCGCCCGCCCTGCTGGTGGAGGAGGGCACGCCCGAGCTGAGGGACGTGCGGATCGTCACCCGGTCCGCCGCGGGCATCGAGGTGCGGGGCGGGGCGCGCCCGACCGTGCGCCGCTGCACCGTCGACAACCCGGCCGGTATCGGCATCGCCGTACTCGACGGCGCGGGCGGGGTGTTCGAGGAGTGCGAGGTCGTCGCGGCGGGGCAGGCGGGGGTCTCGGTCCATGGCGGCGCCCATCCCCGGCTGGAGCGCTGCCGGGTGCACCACGCCGCCGGCAACGGGCTGACCGCGACCGGGGACGACTCGGCGCTGGAGGCGGTCGGTTGCGAGGTGTACGAGGTCCGGGGCTCCGGGGTGCAGGTCACCGGGCGGGCCACGGCTCATCTCACCGACTGCGATCTGCACCGCACCACGGCCGACGGCGTCACGCTGGACACGGACGCGGTACTCACGCTCGCCGACTGCCGGATCCACGACGTCCCGGAGAACGCGATCGACCTGCGCTCCCGCTCGGTGCTCACGCTGACCCGGACGACGGTCCGTCAGTTCGGCCGCAACGGGCTGTCGGTGTGGGACCCGGGCACCCGGGTCGACGCCAACCAGTGCGAGATCTTCGACAGCACCGGTGACTATCCGGCGGTGTGGGTGAGCGACGGCGCCACCGCGGTGCTCGACGCCTGCCGGGTGCACGACGTGCCGGACGCGCTGTTCGTGCTGGACCGCGGCTCACGCGCGGACGTGGTGGACAGCGATCTGTACCAGGTGCGCAACACGGCGGTGTCGGTGAGCGACGGCGCGACCGCGCAGCTCGACGACTGCCGGATCCGGGACGCGGCCACCGGTGCCTGGTTCCGCGACCACGGCAGCGGCGGCAACCTCGGCAACTGCACCCTGGACGGCACCCAGACCGGTGTGATCGTCACCAAGGGCGCCGACCCCACCGTCGAGCGGTGCACGGTCGACTCCCCCGCCGAGGCGGGCTTCTACGTGTCCGCGGGCGGCCGGGGCACCTTCGTGGACTGCCGGGTCGTCGGCAGCGGCGGCTACGGCTTCCACGTGATCGACGGATGCCGCACGACGCTGCGCAAGTGCCGCACGGAGCGGTGCGCGCGCGGTGGATTCGAGTTCGCGGACGCCGGGCCGGACACGGGCTCCGGGACGGGTCCGGTGGTGGAGGACTGCACCAGCGACGAGAGCGGCGGTCTCCGGCCGCCGGCACCGCGCGAGACGGCCGGGCAGTCGGCGACCCCCTCCTCCGCGGGCCTGCTCGGAGCCATCCCCGGCCAGCGCGTCCTGGACGCGGAACCGGCCGTCGCCGCGGTCGGGCCCGAGCAGCCGGTCCGGCCCCCGAAGGCCGTCCTCGGTGAACTGGACGCACTGGTGGGCCTGGAGAGCGTCAAGCGGGAGGTCCGCGCGCTGACCGACATGATCGAGGTGGGCCGGCGCCGGCAGCAGGCGGGCCTGAAGGCGGCCTCGGTCAAACGGCACCTGGTCTTCACCGGCTCCCCCGGCACGGGCAAGACGACGGTGGCCCGGCTGTACGGCGAGATCCTCGCCTCCCTCGGCGTGCTGGAGAAGGGCCATCTGGTCGAGGTGTCCCGGGTGGACCTGGTCGGTGAGCACATCGGCTCGACGGCGATCCGCACCCAGGAGGCGTTCCAGCGGGCGCGCGGCGGTGTGCTGTTCATCGACGAGGCGTACGCGCTCTCCCCGGAGGACGCCGGGCGCGACTTCGGCAAGGAGGCCATCGACACGCTGGTGAAGCTGATGGAGGACCACCGGGACGCGGTGGTGGTGATCGTCGCCGGCTACACGGCCGAGATGGAGCGCTTCCTCTCCGTCAACCCCGGTGTCGCTTCCCGGTTCTCACGGACCATCACCTTCGGTGACTACGGCGCCGACGAGCTGCTCAGGATCGTGGAGCAGCAGGCCGACGAGCACGAGTACCGGCTGACTCCGGGCGCGTCCGAGTCGCTGCTGAAGTACTTCACGGCGATCCCCAAGGGTGCCGCTTTCGGCAACGGCCGTACCGCGCGTCAGACGTTCGAGGCGATGGTGGAACGGCACGCGAGCCGTGTCGCCCAGCTCGCCGACCCCAGCACCGACGACCTGACCCTGCTGTACGGCGAGGACCTGCCCGAGCTGCCCTGACCGGAGCGTCCGGCCGGGACCGTCACGGTTCCGGGTGGTCGGGGCGCTGGGTGGGCAGGCCGGGTCGCAGGCGGGTCAGGAGGCGGGCCCGTTCGCGGGCGAAGGCCGGGTCGGCCTGGTAGTCGGAGTGGCCGAGGATCGGGGCCGGCAGCGGGTGCTCGGGGGTGCGGCCGTAGGCGAGGGGGTCGCGCAGGGGTTCGTGGTCCACCTCTGGGCCGCAGTCGCCGGGGAGACGGACCGGGCCGCCGATGGGGTCGGTGGGGCGGTGGAGGTTGCGCCAGCAGGCGACGTCCCGGTGCAGTGCGGCCAGCGCGGGCGGGCCGAAGTGGGCCGGGAACCAGCGGCCGTAGAGGCGCTCCAGCGGGGAGCCGTAGGTGAGCAGGGCCACCCGTTTGCGGGCCGACGGGCTGAGCTGCCAGGCGGCGGACGCGGCCAGCACGCTGCCCTGGGAGTGGCCGGACAGCACCAGCCGGCCGCCGGTGCGCGCGGTCCAGGTCGCCATCCGCCAGGTCAGGTCCGGCACCGCGCGCTCGGCGTAGCAGGGCGGGGCGAAGGGGTGGGCGGCGCGCGGCCAGAAGGTGCCGACGTCCCAGAGAATGCCGATGGTGCGCCGGGCGGAGGCGTCCCGGTAGGCGCGCCGGCCCCACGTGACGAACAGCAGGAAACCTATTCCGACCAGCCAGGAACCCAGCGCCTGCGAGGTCTCGGCGGCCGCCTGGACGACGTCGTACGTCCGCCGCGCCGCCCCTTCGGGTGGCTTGCCGGTGGCCAGGGCGCCCGCCAGCGCGGCGGCGCCCAGCAGCAGGGTGGTGGCGCAGAGCACGCCGATGACCAGCGGTGCCCGGTCGGTGAGGGTGGCCATGGCCCGCGCATGGGCGATACGGCGGGTGCGGGCCGGGTCCTCGGGCTCGCCGGGATGCTCGTGCCGTACCCGGTCGCGCTCGGCGCGGGCGAGCCGTGCGGTGCGCCGGGCCAGGTGGGCGGCGAGGAGCAGCAGCACCGCCAGCAGCGGCGGGATGACGGAGGCCTGCCAGGTCAGCAGTACCGGCGGCCCGTCGAGGAGGGCACGGGTGCCGTCCAGCCAGTCGGCGACGCGCTGTGCGACGCCGCCGGACATGACGCCGCCCAGCGCGCAGGCGAGCAGCGCCACCGCCGGCCCGCCGAGGCCGTGTCCCGCGGCGCGCGGGTCGGGGCGCCGGCGGTAGAGGTCGTGGGCGACGACGGCGAGGGCGACGACGACGAGTCCCTGGGTCAGCATGAGGGCGCCGAAGGCCGCGTCACCGGGCAGCCGGCCGGCGGACCGCCAGCCGGGGCGGGACCAGCCGGCGTGGACGAGGGTGAGCAGCAGCAGGACGAGGGCGCCGAGCGGCAGGCGGCGGACGAGGTGGCGGTCGAGCCGGTGGTCGGGGCACCGCTCGCTGCGGCCGCGGCGGCAGACGACGGCCACCACGGCCGCCGCACCGCCGAGCAGGGCCGCGGCGAGGAGCCAGCCGAGCACGTTCAGGGCGGCCGGCCCGCCGGGACGGTGGTCGAAGCGGGCCGTGGGCGTGGCGACGGCGGCGGCGACCGTGAGCAGGCCGGCCGCGGTGTGGGCGGCGCGCAGCCGGGCCACCAGGCGGCGCCCGTACCAGAAGCCGGGCCGGGCCAGTGCGCTCGCGTCGGTCTCCGGCTCGGGATCACGGGACATCGGCTGGTGGGACTCGTAGGCGTTCCAGGTGCGGTGCGAGAGGTACCAGAGCAGGGCGGTCAGCACGGCCGGGATCAGCGCGGCGAGCGCGAGGCGGCGGCCCGGCCGGGTCCACCAGGCGTCGCCGGCCACGGCAGGGGAGAGGAAGCCGAGCCAGGTGTGGCGGCGGGCGCAGTCCGTGACGCCCGCGCACTGCCAGGCGACCAGGTCGAGCGCGACCTCACAGGCGGCGGCCGTGAGCAGCACGGTCAGGGTGAGCGCGGCCAGCCGCACGAGGAGGCCGTAGAGCCGGACGGTGCGCCTGCGGCCGTGGGCGGCGGGGCGCATCCAGTGGGCGAGGTTGACCACCATGAAGGGCAGCAGCAGGAGCCAGAGGGCGCGGGTGCCGTCACCGGACGTGAGGTTGCACCAGACGTACGCCTCCTGGACCGGTTCGCCGCGGGTTCCGGCCGCGGCCGCCGGTTTCCCGGCGTCGGCGGCGCGCCGGAAGATCGCGGCCGTGTCGTCGCCGGTGATCCGGACGGTGCGGGGGTCGTCGAGCATCTTCTCGGGTGTGGTGCCGCCGACGCCGTGCACCAGGAGTTCCAGCTCGGCACCGGCCGGTGCGGGCCGTAAGTCGGAGCCGTCCGTCTCCGGCCCGGGACTGCGTTCCTGCGCACGTTCCACTGTCAGCACTTCCCCCGTGACGCGTCTGCCGGACACCTGCCCACGCGGGCTTCAGGTTCTCCGTTTCCCGGCCCTTGTACACCTCTCGTCACGGAATCTCCCCGATCCGTGTGACAACGGTCCCGGGTCCCGGTGCCGGGCCCCGACCGCAATGACATGCGCGCGTCGGGAAAGGCGGTGGCGCGACCGCCGCCGTCCCGTGAAAAGATGGAACGCCCGTGCATCGGGGACCGCTGGACCTCCAGGTCGGAGCCGGTGCGGCGGGCGGGTCGGACGACGGATCGCGACGAAGGGACCGGAGCGTACGTGAGTGAGAATCAGAACCTCCTCGCGGAGCAGCGTCGCGCCCTGATCCTGGACGAGGTCCGGCGCCGGGGCGGCGTCCGGGTCAACGAACTGACCCGCAAGCTCGGCGTGTCCGACATGACCGTACGGCGTGATCTGGACGCGCTGGCCCGCCAGGGCATGCTGGAGAAGGTGCACGGCGGCGCGGTCCCGGTGGTCGAGGCGAGCACGCACGAGCCGGGTTTCGAGGCGAAGTCGGCTCTGGAGCTGTCCGCCAAGGAGGACATCGCGCGGTCCGCCGCCCGGCTGGTCACTCCGGGCACGGCGATCGCCCTGTCGGGCGGTACGACGACCTACGCGCTCGCGCAGCACCTGCTGGAGGTGCCCGACCTGACCGTGGTGACGAACTCGGTGCGGGTCGCCGACGTCTTCCACGCGGCGCAGGGCACCTCCGGGCAGCGGCAGGGCGCGGCGACGGTGGTGCTGACCGGCGGGGTGCGCACCCCGTCCGACTCGCTGGTGGGCCCGGTGGCCGACCAGGCGATCGCCGCGCTCCACTTCGATCTGCTCTTCCTCGGCGTGCACGGGATATCGGTGGAGGCCGGACTGTCCACACCGAACCTCGCGGAGGCCGAGACGAACCGCCGGCTGGTGCAGTCGGCGCGCCGGGTCGTGGTGGTGGCCGACCACACCAAGTGGGGGACGGTGGGCCTGAGTTCGTTCGCCGGGCTGGCGCAGGTGGACACGCTGGTCACCGACGCGGGTCTGCCCGCCGAGGCACGCACGGAGATCGCCGAACACCTGCACCGGCTGGTGGTGGCGGGCGAGACCGAGGACGACGAGGAAATCTGACAGGGCGTCGGCCGGCCCTCAGCCCGGCCACACGCCCGTGGCCAGCAGCGACTCGATCGCGGCCGTGTAGGGGACGATGTCCAGGCCCTGCTCCTCGAGCCAGGAGTCGGAGTAGTACTTGTCCAGGTAGCGGTCCCCCGGGTCGCACAGCAGGGTGACGACGCTGCCGGTGCGGCCCTCGGTCACCATCTCGGAGACGATCTTCAGCGCGCTCCACAGGCCGGTGCCCGTCGAGCCGCCTGCCTTGCGGCCGATGGTCCGCTCCAGGGCGCGTACGGCGGCCACGCTGGCCGCGTCCGGGACCTTCATCATCCGGTCGATGGCGCCGGGCACGAAGCTCGGCTCCATGCGCGGCCGGCCGATGCCCTCGATCCGGGAGCCGCAGTCACAGGTGACGTCCGGATCGCCGGTGGTCCAGCCCTCGAAGAAGCAGGAGTTGTCCGGGTCGGCGACACAGATGCGGGTGTCGTACTGCATGTAGTGCACGTAGCGCGCCAGGGTCGCCGAGGTACCGCCGGTGCCGGCCGTGGCGACGATCCAGGCGGGCTCCGGAAACCGCTCCAACTCCAGCTGACGGAAGATGGATTCGGCGATGTTGTTGTTGCCGCGCCAGTCGGTGGCCCGCTCGGCGTAGGTGAACTGGTCCATGTAGTGGCCGCCGGTCTCCACCGCGAGGCGGGCGGACTCCTCGTACATCTTCCGGGAGTCGTCCACGAAGTGGCACTGCCCGCCGTGGAACTCGATCAGACGGCACTTCTCGGCGCTGGTCGTGCGTGGCATGACCGCGATGAAGGGCACGCCGATCAGCTTGGCGAAGTACGCCTCGGAGACGGCCGTCGAGCCGCTGGACGCCTCGATCACCGGGCGGTCCGGCCGGATCCAGCCATTGCACAGGCCGTAGAGGAACAGGGAGCGGGCGAGCCGGTGCTTGAGGCTGCCGGTGGGGTGCGTCGACTCGTCCTTCAGGTACAGGTCGATGCCCCACCGCTCGGGCAGCGGGAAGCGCAGCAGGTGCGTGTCCGCCGAGCGGTTGGCGTCGGCCTGGACCTTGCGGACGGCTTCTTTCAGCCAGCCGCGGTAGGTGGCGTCGCTGCGGTCGACGTCGAGGGTGGTGCCGGTCCGGGTCTGTGGGGTGGTGCTCACGGCGGGGCTCCTTACGCTGAGCGGCGACGGCGCCTCGGGCGGCCGGCACTTCGCATCATAGGCACCTTCCACACCTCTTCTCACCTGCATAAACGTATCTTTGAGCCGCTCAAAGGGACCCTGGGGCACCGCCGCGCGAGGCGCCCCGGGGCGCATTGGCGCGAGTGCTCCGGGCGCCCCTCGCGCGCGCCCCCTGCGCACTGGTGCTCCCGACCTCGCCGGGGCAGACTGCACCGGACGGGACGATCGTCCCGGACAGCGGCGCACACTGGATCACGGCACCGCGCCGGCCCGGACCGGTACGACCGGACACGGGCCGGATCCGGACCCACGCGGTCCGGCATCGCGGCGAAGGACGCGCACAAGGGGGCGGCAGGACATGGCGGAGCCGGAGTTCACGGCCAAGGGCGTGCGGATCGGCAAACGGCTGCGTTCGCTCACCCGGGCCGGGCAGGTCCGGATCAGCGACGGCCGGGTGGAGTTGCTCACCAGTTACGGCAGCGAGATCGACAGCGCTCCGGTGCAGGCGGTGCGCGCCTCCAGGCCGTGGTTCGCCCCGGAGGACCGGGCGCACGCCGACCTCAACGGGAAGCGGTACTCGCTGACGCTGGGTGAGCACGATCCCGCTCCGGGCGAGCCGGGGCCGCCCGCGGCACGGCGGTTCATCGAAGCGGTGCGCCGCGCGGCCGGGCGCGGCGGCTGACCGGCAACCGACGGTGGCGAGTTGCGGGAGCGCATCCGCTGCGTCACGCTGGTCTCACGTCACTCTGGGTTTACCGGCGATAACGCTGCGAACCAGCCCGCCGGCCCTCACAGCAGGCGGACGTTTGGACGCAAGCACCCTGCTGGATCCGTTTGTTCTCCGTGTTTCCTCCGGTTCCTCCGGACCTCACATCGGGGAGTCGCAGCCGTGATCAGTCACTCAAGCAGGCACTGCACGGTGGAGCTCCAAGCCCTGCCGTCGCGGATCGGCCAGGTCCGCAGAATCGTATCTGCGCAATTGCGCTACTGGCATATGGACCCGTTGATCGACCGGGCCGCGCTCGGTGTCACCGAGCTGCTCAGCAACGTCCACCGGCACGCCCGGCCCGACAAGTCGTGCACCGTCGAGCTGGAACTGCTGGTCGACCGGCTCACGGTCTCGGTGCGCGACCACGATCCGCGCCTTCCCGTGGTCGCCGACCCCGCCGGGGCGCCGGACCTCGTTCCGCTGGCCACCTGCGGACGGGGCCTGGTGATGGTGGCCGCGATGAGCGAGAGCTGGGGGGCGCGCCCCGAGGGCGACGACGGCAAGGTCGTGTGGTTCACCCTGCCCGCGCCGTCCACGGCGGTCCGGCAGCCGGCCCGCTCGCCGCGGCCCGCGGCCGAGCGGCGGCCCGCGCCCCGGCTCACGGAGGCGCGACCGGCCCCGGTGGCGCCCACCCCGGTCACCGCGGCTCCCGCCCCCGCCCCCGCCCCCGCCGTGGCGCATGCCTCGGCCGTGGCATCCGCTCCCGCCCGGTCGGCCGTTCCCGGCTGACCGGGCGGTGACGCCACCACGGGTGACGCCACCACGACGTACGGACGGGGCGGGTCGCGCCGACCCGCCCGCCCGTGTGCCGTGGCGGGGTGCGACAGGACGCGAAACGGGTTTCCTGTCCTGCCGCGCACCGTCCGGCCCGTGACTTCACGGCGCTCGCGCCGGGTGCGCCGCTCACTTCGCGGCGATCGCGCCGAGTGCGTCCCGCCAGGCGGGAAAGCCGACGCCCATACCGTCGCGGGTGCGGGCGGCGGAGCGCACCGCCGTCGTCGTGGTCGTCATGCCGTCCGGTCCTTGCGGCCGAAGTGCTCCTCCAGGACGGACATCCGGCGCCAGTACTCGTCCTCGTCGATCTCGCCGGAGGCGAAGCGGCGGCCGAGTACCGCGAGCGGCGCGTCGCCCGCCGGGCGGCCACCGTCCACCGGCCGCCACGGCCCCCTCCCCCGCCGGCCGGTGCGGCGCAGGAAGGTGACGGCGCCGATCACGACGGCCGCCCAGATCAGGGGGAAGAAGAGGATCCACGGGCCGGGCCCGCCGTCCCAGTTCGCCAGGGTCTGCATCTCGTTCGTCTCCGTCGTCGTCTCGGGGGTTCGGGTGATGTCACGAGACTCCCTCGGGAGGGGGTCCGGGTCGTCGTGCGGCCGGCGGCAGTGCGTATACCCCCGCGGGAGTACGCGAGGGAGTCGCCGTACCCGCCGCACCGGGTGCGGCCGTGGCCCGATCGTGCGGATCCCTGGCCCCCGGACGGGTTCCGGTGCGGGCCGCGGCCCGGAGGATGGGAGGCGGGACCGGAACACCGCCGGTCCGCGACCCGAGGAGACGAGACGCCGATGGCACTGGAGATGCGCGACCGCTGCGAGCGCTGCGGGACCGCCGCCCTTCCGGCGGACGGCCCGGCCCGCATCTGCTCGTACGAGTGCACGTACTGCGTGCCGTGCGGCGAGGCCCTGGGGCAGGTCTGCCCCACCTGCGGCGGGGAACTGGCCGCCCGGCCCCGGCGCCGGACACGCGCGGACGCGTAGGCCCCGTCTCCCACGGCGGCCGGGTCGCCGCCGGGCCGGTGCCCGCGGCTCAGGCCGAGGTGTCCACGTAGTGGCGGCAGACCGGTTCCAGGTAGTCGACGTGCGGTCCTTCCAGCCCGTCCAGACCGGCGGGCGGGCGGACCAGTTTGATCCGGTCGAACTCGGGCTCACGGCCCTCGCCCGTCTCCGTGCTCACCAGCCGCGCGTACCGCTCACGCAGTTCGTGGCCGGGGCACGGCGGGGCGAGGAACAGGGCGCCGACGCCGCCTCCCGCTCCCCGGGTGGTCAGCCACAGGGTCAGGGCCTCGGCGGGCGTGTCGGAGCCGGTCTCCTCGGACAGCTCGCGGGCCGCGTGCCGGCGCAGCCCGTCGACATTCAGCTCGGCTCCCTCGTCCGGTGGTTCGACGGTCCCGCCGGGGAGCTGCCAGCGGCCCGGCGCCGAGGTCGAGGCGGCCATCCGCCCCACCATCAGGCGCCCGTCGCCGGACGGCTGCACCACGGAGACGAACAGGGAGGAGCAGACCGGCGCGTCCGGTACCCCGCGCAGCGCGCGGTACCGGTAGGTGGCCCGGGCCCACGACAGCACCAGACCGTCCCGCCCGTCCCGCTCCAGGCCCGTCAGCGCGGCCACCGGACCGTCGAAAAGCGCCGGGTTGGCCCGCACCGCCTCCTCCCACCGGCGGTCCATGGCCGACCGGTGCGCCGGTGACAGTCCGGGCGCGGCGGTCTCGACGAGCCGGATGCGCGGGGCGTCCAGCAGTTCCACCCGGCCGGCCCGTGTCACAGCGCCGCCAGCGGATCGTCCAGCACCGGCTGCCAGGCCAGCTCGGCCGCGCCGACCAGGCTGTTGTGGTCCAGGGTGCAGGCCAGGACGGGGACGCCGCCGCTCTGTCCCCACAGACTGCGGTCGGCGACCACCGCGCGCAGGCGTCCGGGGTCGGCGTCGAGCAGGGTGCGGTGCAGGCCGCCGAGGATGATGCGGTCGGGGTTGAGGATGTTGACCAGGCCGGCCAGGCCCAGTCCGAGGCGGTCGATCAGGGCCTCGGCGGCGGTGCGCACGGCCGGGTCGGTGTACTGGTCGCGCAGCATGTCGTTGGCCTGCTGGAGCAGGGAGACCTCGGGGCCCGGATCGCGGCCCGCCTCGACGAGCAGGGCCAGCGGGTCCGTCTCGACGTCGAGGCAGCCGCGGCTGCCGCAGTGGCAGGGGCGGCCCTCCGGGTTGACGGTGAGGTGCCCGACCTCCAGGGCGAGCCCAGAACTCCCGGTGTGCAGACGGCCGTCGAGGACCAGGGCGCCGCCCACGCCCCGGTGCCCGGTGGCCACGCACAGCAGGTCCCGGGCCCCCCGGCCGGCGCCGTGCCGGTGCTCGGCGAGCGCGGCGAGGTTGACGTCGTTGGCCGCGAAGGCGGGGCCGGTGATGCCGGCGGCGCGCACGCACTCCGCGAAGATCCGGCGGACCGGTGCGCCCGCCGGCCAGGCCAGGTGGAGCGGGTTGAGGGCCAGGCCGTCGGGTTGGGCGACGGCGGAGGGCACGGCGAGGCCGGCGCCCACGCAGCGGCGGCCGGTGGTGCGCAGGAGTTCGGCGCCCGCCTCGACGACCGAGCCGAGTACCTTCGCGGGGTCCGCGTCGACGGTCTCGCAGCCGGGCGCGGTCGCCACGATCCTCCCGCCGAGACCCACCAGCGCGGCCCGGAAACCGTCGGCGTGGACCTGCGCGGCGAGGACCACCGGGCCGTCCTCGGCGACCTCGAGACGGTGCGAGGGGCGCCCCTGGGAACCGGCGGCCGCGCCCGGCCGGGCGTTCACCCGGATCAGCCCGAGCGCCTCCAGTTCGGCCGCCACCGCCCCGGCGGTCGCCCGGGTGACCCCGAGTTCGGCGGTGAGCACGGCCCGGGTCGGCGCCCGTCCGGTGTGCACGAGTTCCAGCGCGGGTCCGAGCGCACCGCGCCCCCGGTCCAGCCGCGCCCTGGAGGTGGTCCCTTCCCCCGCCTTACGGGGGTCCGCCTTGCCGGTCATGAGGGGAGTCTCCCATGATCCGCAGCCCTCGTGGCCTGCTCCGGATCTACAGCCCGCTGACCCGCAGGGTGATGTTCAACCGCCCGATCAGCCCCAGTTCCGGCGGCGCCGTTCCCGGGCGTACCCGCGGTACCCCGTGGAAGGCGAGGCGGGACGGGCCGCCGAACACGAACAGGTCGCCGCTGCGCAGCTCGACGTCCGTGTACGGCCTGGTGCGGGTCTCGGTGTTGCCGAACCGGAAGACGCAGGTGTCGCCCAGGCTCAGCGAGACCACCGGCGCGTCCGACCGCTCGTCGCTGTCCCGGTGCATGCCCATGCGGGCGTCGCCGTCGTAGAAGTTGATCAGCGCGATGTCGTACGGCTCGGCCGGGAGCGCCCGCGGGCCGAGCGCGTCGGTCACGGCGCTCCGGGCCAGTTCGTCCAGCCAGGCCGGGAACGGCTTCACGGGCGCGCCGTCGCCGTCGACGGCGGTGGGGGCGTAGCCGTACGGGTACCAGTGCCGGCCCAGGCAGACCTGCCGGGCGCTCATCGTGCCGCCGCCGGGCGTGCGGACGGTGCGCAGGCCGGCCGGGGGCCGGGCCCACTCGCGGCAGGCGGTCAGCAGCGCGCGCCGGCGCTCGGCGGGCAGCCAGCCGGGGACGTGCACGGCGCCCGGCGCGACCCGCGCCGGCTCCCTGGCGAACAGTTCGGCATCCGTGCCATCCATGCCTCCCATCCTGCCCGAACGGTCGTGAGCTGCGGCTCGGCTAGCCTGGAGCGCGATGAACGACCGTATGACGACGCCATGGGGCGAGTTCGAGCTGTCCCGCTTCCCCGAGGATCCCCGCGACCCGCTGCGCGCCTGGGACGCCTCCGACGCGTACCTGCTGCGGCACCTGGCCGAGGAGGAGGTGCCGCTGACGGGCACGGTCGTGGTGGTCGGCGACCGCTGGGGCGCGCTGGTCACGGCGCTCGCCCGGCACCGGCCGACGCAGATCACCGACTCCTTCCTCAGCCAGGAGGCGACCCGGGCGAACCTGGCCCGGGCGGGCGTCGAACCCGGTGCCGTGCGGCTGCTGACCACCCAGGATCCGCCGCCGGACCGAGTGGACGTGCTGCTCGTCCGGGTGCCGAAGAGCCTGGCCCTGCTGGAGGACCAGTTGCTGCGGCTCGCACCCGCCGTGCACGCGGGCACGGTGGTGGTCGGCACCGGGATGGTGAAGGAGATCCACACCTCCACGCTGAGCCTGTTCGAGCGCATCCTCGGGCCGACCCGGACCTCGCTGGCCCGGCAGAAGGCCCGGCTGATCCTCTGCTCCCCGGACCCCGCCCTGGAGCGGCCCGCCAACCCGTGGCCGTACGGCTACGACCTTCCCGAGGACGTCGGGGCTGTCTCCGGGCGCCCGGTCGTCAACCACGCGGGGGTCTTCTGCGCCGACCGGCTCGACATCGGCACCCGCTTCTTCCTGCGGCACCTGCCGGCCGGGCCGGGCACCGGCCGGGTGGCCGACCTCGGCTGCGGCAACGGCGTGGTCGGTACGGCGATGGCGCTGGCCGACCCGGAGGCCGAAGTGCTGTTCGTGGACGAGTCGTTCCAGGCCGTGGCCTCCGCCGAGGCGACGTACAGGGCCAACGGGGTCCCCGGGCACGCGGAGTTCCGGGTCGGCGACGGGCTGGCGGGGGTGGCGGCCGGCAGTGTGGACCTCGTGCTGAACAATCCGCCGTTCCACTCCCACCAGGCGACCACCGACGCGACGGCCTGGCGGATGTTCACCGGGGCGAAGCGGGCGCTGCGTCCCGGCGGCGAGCTGTGGGTGATCGGCAACCGGCATCTCGGCTACCACCTCAAGCTGAAGCGGCTGTTCGGCAACAGCAGGCTGGTGGCGAGCGACCCGAAGTTCGTGGTGCTGAAAGCGGTCAAGCGGGGCTGACCGCCTGGTCCGCGGGGGGCGCGGTCCGGCCGCGGACCAGGACTCCGATGATCCGGGCCACCTCCCGGGCCATCGCGTCCCTGCCGACGTGGAGGTACTTCCGGGAGTCGACGGCCTCCGGGTTGGCGGCCAGGAAGTCCCTGATCGCGCCGGTCATGGCCGCGTTGAGCGCGGTGCCGACGTTGACCTTGGCGATGCCGCCCGCGACCGCGGCCACCAGGCCGTCGTCCGGCACGCCGGAGGAGCCGTGCAGGACCAGGGGTACCGGCAGCGCGGCGGACAGCCGCCCGAGCAGGGCGTGGTCCAGGGCCGCGGTGCGGGTGGTCATGGCGTGGGCGCTGCCGATGGCCACGGCGAGCGCGTCGACCCCGGTGCCGGTGACGAAGTCGCCCGCCTGGGCGGGGTCGGTGCGCGCACCGGGTGCGTGGGCGTCCAGCGGGCCCCGGCCGTCCTTGCCGCCGATCTGCCCCAGTTCGGCCTCGATCCACAGGTGCCGGGAGTGCGCCCAGTCGGCGGCCGCCCGGGTCGCGGCGAGGTTGTCGGCGTAGGGCAGGTGGGCGGCGTCGTACATCACCGAGCCGAACCCCGCGCCGGGCGCCTGGCGCAGCAGTTCGTCGCTTCGGACGTGGTCGAGGTGCAGCGCGACGGGGACGTCGGCGCGTTCGGCGGCGGCGACGGCGGCGCGGGCCAGCGGCAGAAGGCGCCCGTAGCGGAACTTCACGGCGTTCTCGCTGACCTGGAGGATCACGGGGGCGCCGGTGGACTCGGCGCCCGCGATGACGGCCTCGACGTGTTCCAGGGTGATGATGTTGAAGGCGGCGACGGCGGAGCGGGTCCCGGCGGCGCGGGTGACCAGCTCGCCGGTGGTGGCGAGGGGCACGGCTTGTCTCCCTTCCGGGGCGGGGGTCAGGAGGCGAGGATCACCGAACGGGTGAGGTGGCGCGGACGGTCGGGGTCGAGACCCCGGCGGGCGGCGACGGCCACCGCGAGGCGCTGGACGCGGACCAGTTCGGCGAGCGGGTCGAGCGTGCCCGCGATCCACGCCCCGCCCGTGCCGCGCACCTGTTCGGCGAGGCCGGCCGGTGCCTCGCCGAGCATCCAGGTGGCGGTGCCCCCGGTGGTGACGCTGATGGGCCCGTGCCGGTACTCCATCGCCGGGTAGGCCTCGGTCCAGGACAGCGAGGCCTCCCGCATCTTCAGGCCGGCCTCGTTCGCGAGGCCCACGGTCCAGCCGCGGCCCAGGAACGTGAACTGCGTGCTGTCGGCCAGGCCTTCGGGCAGCGGGGCCGTCAGGGCCGTGCGGGCGTCGGCGACGACGTCCGCGGTGTGCAGGCCGAGGTGGGCGCGCAGCAGGGTGAGAGCGGTGGTGGCGAACCGGGTCTGGACGACGGAGCGTTCGTCGGCGAAGTCCAGCACGACGAGGTCGTCGGCGGCCGACATCACCGGGGTGGCGGGGTCGGCGGTGATCGCCGTCGTCCTGGTGCCGCCCCTCAACCGCGCGAGCAGTTCCAGCACTTCGGTGGTGGTGCCGGAGCGGGTCAGGGCGACGACCCGGTCGTAGGACCGTCCCGGCGGGAACTCGGAGGCGGCGAAGGCGTCCGTCTCCCCCTGCCCGGCGGCCTCGCGCAGGGCGGCCACCGCCTGCGCCATGAAGTACGAGGTCCCGCATCCGACGATCGCCACCCGCTCGCCCGGCGCCGGCAGCGCCCCGCCGTGCCGCCCCGTCTCCTCGGCCGCGCGTATCCAGCACTCGGGCTGGCTGTTCAGCTCGTCCTCGACATGGCTCATGCCACACCCTCCCCTTGCTGATTGTTCTTGCAAGATATAGCGGCCTTTCGAGCACAATCAAGCATTCGGACCGAGGGTGAGGTGCGCTAGGGTCGCCGGGGGTACGGAGAACGGAGGCCGCGGATGTCCCGGGACGCCCGCTGGAAGGCGCTGCTGGAACTGCTCGTGGAGCGCGGCCGGCTGGAGGTCGAGGAGGCCGCGGCCGAGCTGCAGGTGTCGGCGGCCACGATCCGCCGGGACCTCGACCAGCTCGCCGAGCAGCAGATGCTGGTCCGCACCCGGGGCGGGGCGGTGGTGCACGGGGTGTCGTACGAGCTGCCGTTGCGCTACAAGACGGCCCGCCGCGCCTCCGAGAAGCAGCGGATCGCCAAGGCGGTGGCGGATCTCGTGGCGCCGGGCGAGGCGGTGGGGCTGACCGGCGGCACGACCACCACGGAGGTGGCCCGCGCGCTCGCCGTGCGCGGCGATCTGGGCACCGGCTCGCCCGCCCTGACCGTGGTCACCAACGCGCTGAACATCGCCAACGAGCTGGCGGTGCGGCCCCAGTTCAAGATCGTGGTGACCGGCGGGGTCGCGCGTCCGCAGTCGTACGAGCTCATCGGCCCGCTCGCGGACGGGGTGCTGGGCCAGATCACGCTCGACGTGGCGGTGCTCGGCGTGGTCGCGTTCGACGTCACGCACGGCGCGGCGGCGCACGACGAGGCGGAGGCCGCGATCAACCGGCTGTTGTGCGAACGCGCCGAGCGGGTGGTGGTGGCCGCCGACTCCAGCAAGCTGGGCCGGCGGGCCTTCGCCCGGATCTGCGCGGCGGAGCAGGTGGACACGCTCGTCACGGACACGGCGGTCGCCCAGGACACCGTGCACCGCTTCGAGGAGGCGGGTATCCGGGTCCTGGCGGTGTGACGCCCCGGTGCCGGGGCGCGCCGGACCACGCGTCGCCCACCGGACGCGGCCGGCGGCCCCGGGCTCAGTAGCCGCTGCGGTCGGCCTTCACGAATCCGGCGCCTCGTTGGTCGTTGCAGCCGGACACCGCCCGCCCCTCCGGGTCCGGCCAGGACTGCCGGGCCTGCAGCGCCACGCTGACCAGGGTCAGCAGCAGATCGACGTCGCTGGCCGCGTCGAGCCGTAGGGTGACCCACGGGGAGCCCGGCACGATGCGGACCGCGCCCGAGGCCTTCAGATCCTTGGCGAACCGCTGGATGGCCCGGCCGGTCAGCCGCAGGTCGACGTCCCGGCCGGAGTGGAAGTGAACGATCTCACCCTCGGCCGAGTCGACCGCCTCGCCCGTGCCACAGCTCGGGACGGCTCGTCTCAGGTCCGGCCAGGTCGCCAATTGCGCGAGCGCGCGCGAGGCCAACGTCATGAGGCCATCATGACTTGCTCACCCCTCGGCAACCAGCCGGTGCGCAAGCATTAACCGACCTGTATCCGCTCCGGTTTGCGGGGTCCGGACGCCCGCGCGCACACGGGCCACCCCTCAACTCGGCATGTCCCGCCGTAATGGGATGCGTCCGGACCGGCAAGTCAACGCAGCTCAGCGGCACTTCATGGTCCGCCCCCCAACCCACCGGGCCGTGCGGTCCCCGGCCCGCGCCGGGCGCGAAGGCCGCGCGTGCCGCGAGCAGGGCGCATCGTCACCGTCGGAGCCCGCGGCCGGCGCCGGTCCCTGCCCCGCCGGACACATGCCCGAGGCAACCGTCGGCTCTTGCATCCGCTCGGCGCCCGCCCGTAGCCTGCATTTGTGCCGCAAATAAACAAAACCCGAACGCACAGCGTCGTGCCGGGTCACGGGCTCACGCGTCTCCGCGCCGCGATCACGGCCTTCTTCGCCCTGGACGGCTTCATCTTCGCCGGGTGGGTCGTCCGCATCCCCGACATCAAGGAACAGACGCACGCCTCCGCCGGCACCCTCGGGCTCGCCCTGCTCGGGGTCTCCGCGGGGGCCGTCCTCACCATGACCATGACCGGCCGGTTGTGCCGGCGTCACGGGAGCCACCCGGTGACCGTGGTGTGCATGACCGTGCTCGCCCTGAGCGTCGCGCTGCCGCCGCTCACTCACTCCGCCCCGGCGCTGGGTGCCGTCCTGCTGCTCTTCGGGGCGGCCTACGGCGGGGTCAACGTGGCGTTCAACAGCGCCGCCGTCGACCTGGTGGCCGCTCTGCGCAGACCGATCATGCCCAGTTTCCACGCGGCGTTCAGCCTCGGCGGGATGATCGGCGCCGGCCTCGGCGGACTGGTGGCCGGCACCCTCTCCCCCACCCGGCATCTGCTGGGCATCACCCTGCTCGGACTGCTGGTCACCGCCGTCGCCGGGCGCACCCTGCTGCGGCACGAGGCGCCGGTGCCGCCGGAGCGCGGGAACCCGGAACCCGGGAGTGGCGCGCGGCGGCCGGACGGCAGGACACGCGTCGTGGTCGTCGTCCTCGGGCTGATCGCCCTGTGCACCGCCTACGGCGAGGGCGCCATGGCCGACTGGGGCGCCCTGCACCTCCAGCAGGACCTCGCGGCGTCCGCCGGCACGGCGGCCGCCGGCTACTCGCTCTTCGCGCTCTCCATGACCGTCGGGCGCCTGACCGGGACGGCCCTGCTGGAACGCCTCGGGCGGGCCCGTACCGTGGTCGCCGGCGGCACCACGGCGGCCGCCGGCATGCTGCTCGGCTCGCTCGCGCCCTCCGTCTGGGCGGCTCTGCTCGGCTTCGCCGTCACCGGTCTCGGTCTCGCCAACCTCTTCCCGGTCGCGGTGGAACGGGCCGGCGCGCTGGCCGGCCCGTCCGGTGTGGCGATCGCCTCCACCCTGGGCTACGGCGGCATGCTCCTCGGGCCGCCCGCGATCGGCTTCATGGCCGAGTGGCTCTCCCTGCCCGCCGCACTGACCAGTGTGGCCGCCCTGGCCGCCGTCGCCGCGGCCATCGGGGCGACGACACGGCGCAAGCTGAGCGGCTGAGCCCGGCGGCGCCGGGTGGACGCCGGGGCGCGCGGGCGCCGTTCGCCCCGCCCCAGGGGGCCGCGGGCAGGGAAAACCGGTTCCTTCGAGCGCGCTCCATCCGGCAGACTCGCCGCCATGGAGACTGCCGAGTTCCTGGATGCGCTGGACCGGGAGGGCCGGCTGCTGGCCGCGGCCGCCGAGTCGGCGGGCACGGACGCCAAGGTGCCGACGTGCCCGGAGTGGCAGGTGCGGGACCTGCTGCGGCACACGGGCACCGTGCACCGTTGGGCCGCCGCGGTCGTCGCCGACGGGCACACCGCCCCGCGCCCCCTCCCCGACGGCCCGGACCTGGACGGGGCCGAGCTGGTGGCCTGGTACCGGGACAGCCACCGCCGGCTGGTCGAGACGCTGGCCGGCGCTCCGGCCGACCTGGACTGCTGGACCTTCCATCCGGCGCCGAATCCGTCGCCGCTGACGTTCTGGACCCGCCGGCAGGCTCACGAGACGGCCGTCCACCGGTACGACGCAGAGGCGGCGCGGGGCGGACCGGCGTCCCCGGTGGCCGCCGGATTCGCCGCGGACGGTGTCGACGAACTGCTGCGCGGCTTCCACGCCAGGGCCCGGAGCCGGGTCCGCACCGAGCGGCCGCGCGTGCTGCGGGTGCGTGCGGTGGACGCGGGCCCGGACGCCGTGTGGACCGTACGGCTGTCCGGCCAACCGCCGGTGACCTCACGGGACGCGGACGGAGAGGCGGAGGCCGAGCTGACCGGCACGGCCGAGCAGTTGTACCTGGCGCTGTGGAACCGGGTGCCGGTGCCGGAGGTGACGGGCGACCGCGCGCTCGCCGCGCTGTGGCGGCAGACGTCCGGGATCTGACGTCTCGTCAGCCGGATTCGGCCAGCATACGGCCGAGCACCGCGCGCTGCACCGGCCGCACCTCGTCGTGCAGCGCGCGTCCCTTCGCCGTGAGGGCCACGCGGACTCCGCGCCGGTCCTCCTGGCACATGGCCCGGCACACCAGGCCGTCCTTTTCCAGACGGCCTATCAGGCGGGACAGCGCGCTCTGACTGAGATGGACCCGCTCGGAGATCTCCTGCACGCGGTAGGCGCAGCCGCCGTCCGCCGCCGCACCCTCGGCGAGCACGTCGAGCACCTCGAAGTCACTGGCGCACAGGCCGTGTCCGTGCAGGGCCCGGTCCAGCTCGCACTGGGTGCGGGCATGCAGGGACAGGATGTCCCGCCACTGCTCCACGAGCGCGTGCTCGGCGTTCTTCCCCGTCATGGGCGCACCGTAGCAGAGAATCGCGATTGTTGCATCGTAATTAAATGCGCTTGCATTCGATGCGTGTGCATGTAGTCTCGCCACATGACCTCTCCGCTCACCACCCCCGCCGCCGAGGGACGCTGGACTCCCCGGCTGTGGGGCACCCTGCTGGTGCTGTGCGCCGCGATGTTCCTGGACGCGCTCGACGTGTCCATGGTCGGCGTCGCGCTGCCGTCCATCGGCGCCGATCTCCATCTGTCCACGTCGACGCTGCAATGGATCGTCAGCGGCTACATCCTGGGGTACGGCGGGCTGCTCCTGCTCGGCGGCCGCACCGCCGACCTGCTGGGCCGGCGCCGGGTGTTCCTGGTGGCGCTCGGCGTCTTCGCGCTGGCCTCGCTGCTCGGCGGGCTGGTGGACTCCGGTCCGCTGCTGATCGCCAGCCGCTTCGTCAAGGGGCTGAGCGCGGCCTTCACGGCACCGGCGGGCCTGTCCATCATCACCACGACGTTCCCCCAGGGGCCGCTGCGCAACCGCGCGCTCTCCATCTACACCACCTGCGCCGCCACCGGGTTCTCCATGGGCCTGGTCCTCTCCGGCCTCCTCACGGAGGCCAGCTGGCGCCTCACCATGCTGCTGCCCGCGCCGATCGCGGTGATCGCCCTCCTCGCCGGCCTCCGGCTGCTGCCCCGCAGCGCCCGCGAGGAGAACCACGGCGGCTACGACATCCCGGGCGCCGTCCTCGGCACCGCGTCGATGCTGCTGCTGGTCTTCACCGTGGTCCAGGCACCGGAGGCCGGCTGGGCCTCGGCCCGCACGCTGCTGTCCTTCCTGGCCGTCGCCGTCCTGCTGACCGCGTTCGTCCTCGTCGAGCGGCGCTCGACGAGCCCGCTGATCAGGCTCGGTGTGCTGCGCTCGGGCAGCCAGGTCCGGGCCCAGCTCGGCGCGGTGGCCTTCTTCGGCTCCTACGTCGGCTTCCAGTTCCTGACGACCCTCTACATGCAGTCCCTGCTCGGCTGGTCGGCGCTGCACACGGCGCTCGCCTTCCTGCCCGCGGGCGCGCTGGTGGCGGTCTCCTCGACGAAGGTCGGCGCGATCGTCGACCGGTTCGGCACCCCGCGGCTGATCGCTACCGGCTTCGCCCTGATGGTCGCCGGGTACGCGCTGTTCCTGCGGGTCGACCTGGACCCGGTGTACGCGGCCGTGATCCTGCCGTCGATGCTGCTGATCGGCGCGGCCTGCGCGCTGGTCTTCCCCTCGCTCAACATCCAGGCCACCAACGGTGTCGAGGACCACGAGCAGGGCATGGTCTCCGGGCTGCTCAACACCTCGGTGCAGGTGGGCGGCGCGATCTTCCTGGCGGTCGTGACCGCCGTGGTGACCGCGGCCGCACCGGCCGCCCCCACCCCGCAGGGCGTCCTCGACAGCTACCGGCCGGGCTTCATGGTGGTCACCGCGATCGCCGCGGCCGGACTGCTGATGACGCTCACCGGAATGCGCGGCCGCCGGAGCCTGCCGTCGGTCGTCGTCGCCCGGTCCACCGTGGAGGAGGCGCTCGCGGAACGCGTGCCGGTCCGCGACTAGGGGAAGCGCCTCAAGGCGCGCGTCCGGCGGGAGTCGTCTGCCGCCGGACGCGCGCCGACGCGGACCGGGCTCGGACCTCAGCCCAGCCAGCCCGGCCGGACCAGCCCCGACTCATAGGCGAGTACGACGAGTTGGGCGCGGTCACGGGCGCCCAGTTTCACCATGGTGCGGCTCACATGGGTCTTGGCGGTGAGCGGGCTGACCACCAGCCTGCGGGCGATCTCGTCGTTGGACAGGCCGATGCCGACCAGCGCCATCACCTCCCGTTCCCGTTCGGTGAGCCGGGCGAGGCCGCCGGCGGCCGCGGGCTCCTTGGAGCGGGCCGCGAACTCGGCGATGAGGCGGCGGGTGACGCCCGGGGAGAGCAGCGCGTCCCCCTCGACCACCGCGCGCACCGCGCGCAGCAGTTCGTCCGGCTCGGTGTCCTTCACCAGGAAGCCGGAGGCGCCCGAGCGGATCGCCTCGAAGACGTACTCGTCGTGCTCGAAGGTGGTGAGCATGACCACCTTCACCTCGGTCAGCTCCGCGTCCCCGGTGATGCGCCGGGTCGCGGCGAGCCCGTCCAGCAGGGGCATGCGGATGTCCATCAGCACTACGTCGGGCCGCAGTTCGCGTACCCGGCGCAGTGCCTCCGCACCGTCCGCCGCCTCGCCGGCCACCTCGATGTCCGGCTGCGCGTCGAGCAGCGCCCTGAAACCGGCCCGCACGAGCGACTGGTCGTCGGCGAGCAGTACCCGGATCACTGGGCCTCCCCGGTGCGCGAGGGCAGTACGGCGAGCACCCGGAAACCGCCGTCGGGGCGGGGGCCCGCCTCGACGGTGCCACCGAGCGCGGCCGCCCTCTCCCGCATGCCGGCCAGCCCGTTGCCGCTGCCGCCGGCATCGGCTCCGGTGGGCGGTCCGTCGTCGTCCACCCGCAGCCGCAGCTCGCCGCCGTCGTACTCGAAGCGCACCCGGGCCCGCCGGGAGCCGGAGTGCCGTACGACGTTGGTCAGGGCCTCCTGCACGATGCGGAAGGCCGCGAGGTCGGCGCCGGGCGGCAGTCGAGGCGGCTCGCCCTCGACCTCGACGCTCAGGCCGGCGGCCGCCGCCTGTTCGGTCAGTTCCGGAAGCCGGTCCAGGCCCGGGGCGGGGGCGCGCGGGGCGGCGCCCGGGGCCCGGAGGGTGTCGAGGACCTGGCGCACCTCGCCGAGCGCCTCCTTGCTGGCCGCCTTGATGGTGGTGAGCGCCGCGCGGGCCTGCTCGGGATCGTTGTCCAGCAGCGCGAGGCCGGCGCCGGCCTGGACGTTGATGACGGAGATGCTGTGCGCGAGCACGTCGTGCAGTTCGCGGGCGATGCGCAGCCGTTCCGCGTCCGCCCGCCGCTGGGCGGCCTGGGCGCGTTCCGCGCGTTCTCGCGCCCACTGCTCGCGCCGCACCCGCGCCAGTTCGCACACCACGGCGACGGCCAGCACCCAGGTGGTGACGACGATCTCCTGGCCCACGCTCCCCGCGCCGTCGCCGGCGGGTGGAAGCCAGTGGTAGAGCCAGAGCGTGATCAGCGCGTGCCCCGCCCACAGCAGCCCGAGGGCCGCCCAGGCGGCGCGCCGGTGCCCGGCGGCGACGGCGCTGAAGCAGCCGACCACGACGGTCAGGAGAACCGGGCCGTAGGGGTAGCCGGCGCCGGTGTAGAGAAGGACCGCCGTGGCCGTGCCGAAGGCGACGGCGACCGGACGGCGCTGCCGCCACAGCAGCAGTACCGACGCCGCGAGCAGCAGTACGCGCGCGTACCCGTCCAGCGGTACGCGCTGCGGCTGCCCGTGCGCGCCGAAGTTCGTGCCGACGAGGACGAACACGGTGATCAGGGCGGTCGAACGCCACGGCAGCCGGTCATGGTGCGGCTGCGGTTCTCCGGCCCGACCCCACCAGGCGGGCCCGTGCCGCCACCGGTGCGAGGGACCGAGTCCGCGCTGCTCTTCCATGTCCGCCACGCTAGACGCCCACCATGCCCGCAGCCGTCAGCCGGACGTGGTGGTCGCGGCTACTCCCCGGGGAGTACGCGCGACCGCCGACCGGGACACCGGCGGGCCGGGCGGGGTCCGGCGGGCCGGGCGGGGTCCGGCGGGCCGGGCCACCACACATCCGGGCCGGACGGGCACACACCCGGGTCGCACGGGCCGGGCCCGCGCAAGCACCGGTGCACCGGCGCACATCAGGGACCGGCCGTCAGGCCCACGCTTGCGGCGAGTCGCGTCACCGCGTGGCGGAAGAAGGCTTCGCGGTCCTCGATCACCCGGTTGAACTGCCCGAACACCTCGAAGCCGACCAGTCCGAACAGTTCGGCCCAGGCCGCCACCAGGGCAGCCGCCGCCTCGGGGGGCAGGTCGGGCGCGAGGTCGGCCGCCAGCCGTTCGGCCTCGGAGCGCAGTTCGGCGGTCAGGGGCAGCTCGGTGAGGCCGCTGGTGCGGTGCGCGTCGCGGACGATGCCGATGAGCAGCAGTCCGACGCGCGCGGCGGCGGGAACGGTGGTCTGCGGTGCGGCGTAGCCGGGCACCGGTGAGCCGTAGATCAGCGCGTACTCGTGCGGATGGGCGAGGGCCCACACGCGCACCGCCTCGCACACCGCCGTCCACTGCCGCACGGGGTCCGCGTCGGGCGCCGCCGCTCGGGCGGCCTCGGCCGCCGCGCCGAGGGAGTCGTAGGCGTCGATGATCAGCGCGGTCAGCAGGTCGTCCCGGCTGGGGAAGTACCGGTACAGCGCGGAGGAGACCATTCCCAGTTCGCGGGCGACGGCCCGCAGCGAGAGTCTGGCCGCGCCCTCCTGGGCGAGCTGTCTGCGCGCCGCGTCCTTGATGGCCGCGGTCACTTCGATCCTGGCCCGCGCGCGGGCGCCCTGTGCGGTGCTCATGGCAGCAGTGTGCCACGTGGACGGAGCAGTGCACACAAACAAGAGCAGCGAACAAAAAAGAGAGCATCGCTCTTGCTTCGGAGCACCCGCCTGCCCCACACTGGAGTCAACCGAGAGCACTGCTCTCCCGAATCGTGGGGGTCACCATGCCGTCGTCTGCTTCGCCGTACTACCTCAAGGGCAGCCCGCTGAGCGTCCGGCTCAACGGAGTCATCGGCTGGCTCGCGCGGCACGGGATCAGCCTCGCGGGAAGCGCCGAGATGTCCGTGCGCGGCCGCAAGAGCGGGCAGATGCAGCGCATTCCGGTCAACCCGCACAGCTACGAGGGCGCGCGGTACCTCGTCTCGGCGCGCGGCCACTCCCAGTGGGTGCGCAACATGCGGGTCGCCGGCGGCGGTGAGCTGCGGGTGGGGCGCAAGGTCCGCCCGTTCACCGCGCAGGAGCTCCCCGACGCCGAGAAGCTCCCGATCCTGCGGACCTACCTGGAGAAGTGGGGCTGGGAGGTCAACCAGTACTTCCAGGGCGTGACGGCCAAGTCCTCCGACGAGGAGATCCTCGCGACGGCCGGCGACCACCCCGTCTTCCGGATCACCGTCACGGAGTGACGGTGTCCTCCGCGGCGGCGGGGGCCGCGCCCCGGGCCCGGTCGAACGCGCTCAGGGCGCGCTGGGCGAGCGGATGGGAACGGACCAGCTCGCCCAGGGACGTCGAGCCCTGCGTGATCTCCTTGAACGCCTTCCACGCGGGACGGAAGCCGGTGAGCACCGCGTGGAAGACGCCGGGGCGGCGCTCGAACGCGGCCAGCATCCGCTTGCCGACGCTCATCTCGATGCCGAGCCCCGCCTTGATCGCGAACGCGTAGTTCAGCGCCTGGCGCCGGGTGTCCACGGCGTCGTGCGCCTCGGCGATCCGGACCGCCCACTCCCCGGCCAGCCGGCCCGAGCGCAGCGCGAAGGAGATGCCCTCCCGGGTCCACGGCTCCAGCAGCCCCGCCGCGTCACCGCAGACCAGCACCCGGCCGCGGGAGAGTGGCGAGTCGTCGGCGCGGCAGCGCGTCAGGTGCCCGGAGGAGATGCTCGGCTCGAAGCCGGCCAGTCCGAGCCGGGCGATGAAGTCCTCCAGGTACCGCTTGGTGACGGCGCCCTCGCCGCGTGCCGAGATCACACCGACCGTCAGTGTGTCGCCCTTGGGGAAGACCCAGCCGTAACTGCCCGGCATGGGGCCCCAGTCGATGAGCACGCGCCCCTTCCAGTCCTCGGCGACCGTCTCCGGGACCGGGATCTCCGCCTCCAGGCCGAGGTCGACCTGGTCCAGCTTCACGCCGACGTGCGCGCCTATGCGGCTGGCGCTGCCGTCTGCGCCGACGACCGCGCGGGCCAGCACGGTCTCGCCGCCCTGCAGCACCACGGCGACGGTGCGCCGGTCGGGCACCGTCGAGCCGTGCTGCTCGACCCGCTGGACGGCGACGCCGGTGCGCAGCTCGGCGCCCGCCTTCTGGGCGTGCTCGACGAGCTGCTGGTCGAACTCGGGCCGGTTGATCAGCCCGAACAGCATCTGCCGGGAGCGGCGGGTGCGGGTGAAGCGGCCGTTGTGGGAGAAGGTCACCGCGTGCACGCGGTCCTGGAACGGCAGCTCGAAGCCGGGCGGCAGCGCGTCACGGGACGGGCCGATGATGCCGCCGCCGCACGTCTTGTAGCGCGGCAGCTCGGCTTTCTCCAGCAACAGCACGCGCCGCCCCGCGACCGCCGCCGCGTAGGCCGCCGAGGCCCCCGCGGGTCCCGCGCCCACCACGACGACGTCCCATACCCGCTGCACGTCGTCCGCCGAAGAGTTCTCGCCGCTCACGATGGTCTACTGCTCCGATCAAGCCGCTGCCGCACCTGTCCCCCGCATCCTACGGCGACGATCACGGCGGGCCGCTGTGGGAGGATCGGTGTACTCACCCGGTACAACGTCGCACCCACGAGGAGCGTGCCCATGTCGTCGAATCCGGTCGCCGAGACCGTCGCCTCGCTGCTGCCCAGGGCCAGGGCGGAGCTGGCCGAACTGGTCGCCTTCAAGTCGGTGGCCGACTTCGCGCAGTTCCCGAGGAGCGAGAGCGAGGGCGCCGCGAACTGGATCGCGGACGCGCTGCGCGCCGAGGGATTCGTGGACGTGGCGCTGCTGGACACCCCGGACGGCACGCAGTCGGTGTACGGCTTCCTGCCGGGCCCGGAGGGCGCAAAAACGGTTCTGCTCTACGCCCACTACGACGTCCAGCCGCCGCTGGACGAGGTCGGCTGGACCACCCCGCCGTTCGAGCTGACCGAGCGGAACGGCCGCTGGTACGGCCGCGGCAGCGCCGACTGCAAGGGCGGCGTGATCATGCACCTGCTCGCGCTGCGCGCGCTGAAGGCCAACGGCGGCGTCCCGGTGAACGTCAAGGTGATCGTCGAGGGCTCGGAGGAGCAGGGCACGGGCGGTCTTGAGCGGTACGCCGAGCAGCACCCCGAGCTGCTGCGCGCGGACACGATCGTGATCGGCGACGCCGGCAACTTCCGGGTCGGCCTGCCCACGGTCACCACCACCCTGCGCGGCATGACCATGGTCCGGGTCCAGGTCGACACCCTCGCCGGCAACCTGCACTCGGGCCAGTTCGGCGGCGCCGCCCCGGACGCGCTCGGCGCGCTGATCCGGGTCCTGGACTCGCTGCGCGCCGAGGACGGCTCGACCACCGTGGACGGGCTCGACTCCAGCGCGCGGTGGGACGGCCTCGAGTACACCGAGGAGCAGTTCCGCGAGGACGCCAGAGTGCTGGACGGCGTGGGCCTGATCGGAGACGGCTCGGTCGCGGACCGCATCTGGGCCCGCCCGGCGGTCACCGTCCTCGGCATCGACTGCCCGCCGGTCGTGGGCGCCACCCCGTCGGTGCAGGCCGGCGCCCGGGCGCTGATCAGCCTGCGGGTGCCGCCGGGCGTGGACGCGGCCGGGGCGACCAAGCTGCTGCAGGCGCACATCGAGGCGCACACCCCGTGGGGCGCCCGGGTCACCACCGAGCAGATCGGCCAGGGCCAGGCCTTCCGCGCCGACACCTCCAGCCCGGCCTACCGGGCGATGGCCGACGCGATGACGGTCGCCTACCCGGGCGAGGCCATGAGCTACGCCGGCCAGGGCGGCTCCATCCCGCTGTGCAACACCCTGGCCGGTCTCTACCCGCAGGCGGAGATCCTGCTGATCGGCCTGAGCGAGCCCGAGGCGCAGATCCACGCGGTCAACGAGAGCGTGTCCCCCGAGGAGCTGGAGCGGCTGTCGGTCGCCGAGGCGCTGTTCCTGTCCAACTACGCGGCGGGCTGAACCCTTCTGCCCGCGGCAGAGCGCCCTCGCCACCGGGCGGGGGCGCCGCCTACGTTCGGCGGATGGACGTGCTCGAACTGCTCCCCCGCCTGCATCTGCTGCGCTTCCCGGTCGGCCAGGCCTATCTCTGGCGCGACGGCGACGAGCTGTCGCTGATCGACGCGGGGGCGATCGGCTCGGGCCGCGCGATCGCCGGAGCGATCACGGCGCTGGGCCCGGGGACGTACGGCGGATCGTGCTGACCCATTTCCACGAGGACCACGCCGGCGGGGCGGGCGAGTTCGCCGCGCTGAGCGGCGCCGAGGTGTGCGCGCATCATCTGGACGCGCCGTTCGTGCTCGGTGAACGCCCGGGTCCGCCCCCGCGGTTCGAGGACTGGGAGCTGCCGGTCCACGCCGAGGCGGCACGGCACCTGCCCGGGGGCGAGCCGCGGCGGCCCCGGCATGTCACGGCGCTGTCCGACGGCGCGGTGCTCGGCTTCGGCGGCGGCGCGCGGGTGCTGCACGTCCCCGGGCACACGGACGGCAGCATCGCCCTCTTCGTACCCGACGAGGGCGTGCTGTTCACGGGCGACACGGTGGCCGCCTCGCCGGTCGACGGATCGGTCATGCCGGGCGTGTTCAACCTCGACCGCCCTCGACTGATGTGATCCCTGCGCCGGTTGGCCGCGCTCGATGCCGAACTGGCGTGCTTCGGGCACGGCGAACCGGTGCTGGGCGGTGCGTCGGCCGCTCTGCGGAGAGCGGCCGACGGCGGACCGTCCACCGGCTGACGGCACGGGTGGCAGGGCGGCGCGGAGCCGTCAGGCCGCCCGGCCCACGACCGGTACGCCGGCCTCCAGGTAGAGGGCGGCCCCCCGTTCCCGGGCCCGCAGCGCCCAGCGCAGCCGTTCGTAGCGCACCGGCGGCAGCATGCCGGCGGCCTCCTGCTCGGTCGCGAAGCGCCAGCCGCGCAGCTCGGGACCCGGCAGCAGCACCCGCGCCGCCTCGGCGGAGTCCAGCGTGCCCCCGTCGAAGAGCAGGCGCAGTCCGCCGTAGCCGGGCGGCACCGGCCGTTCCCAGTCCACGACCAGCAGCCGGGGCACCTCCCGCAGCCGTATCCCGGTCTCCTCGGCCACCTCGCGCATCCCGGCCCGGGCCGGGGCCTCACCGCGCTCGACCACGCCGCCGGGGAACTCCCAGCCCGGTTTGTAGGTGGGGTCGACGAGCAGCACCCGGTCCTGCTCGTCGAAGAGCAGCACACCGGCGGCGAGGGTCTCGGCCGTGGGCTCGGGGGTCTGCACGATGTCGACGGGCGGCACGGCACCGCTGCCCACGGCGTCGGCGATGCGGACGGCGGTCTCGTACGGGGTGAGGCCGCTGGAGTCCACCAGGTGGGCGTCGGCGGTGAGCCAGGAGGCGAGGGCGGCACGGTAGGGCTCGAGGTGGTCGTACGCCCACTGCCGCTGCCGTGTCTCGCCGTCCGGCGGGACGTCGCGCCCGGCGATACGCGCCCGCAGGATCGTTTCGGCCGGGGTGAGCAGCAGATGCCGTACGGGTATCCGGCGTGCGGCGAGACCGCCGAAGATCTCGTCGCGGTACTCCTGGCGCAGCAGGGTCATGGGAACGACGAGCGTGCCGCCCAGCTCCGCGAGCATCGCGGCCGCCGTGTCGATCACGAGCCGGCGCCAGATCGGCAGGTCCTGGAAGTCGCCGACCTCGGCGAGGCGCTTGGGCGGCAGCAGGTGCGGGAGTGCCGCGCCGATGACCTCGGGGTCGAAGAGCGTGCTGTTCGGGATCAGTTCGATCAGTTCCCGTGCGGTCGTTGTCTTCCCCGCACCGAACGCGCCGTTGATCCAGACGACGGTCACGGACTCCCCCTCTTCTGTTGGCCCCCTGTGGCTTGCCCGCTCCACCCTGCCACGGAAACCACGTCCAGTTGAGGGCGCGCATACGCCAGTGCCGGTGCCTCCCGTGAGGGTGACACCGGCACTTTCACCGGGGGTCCGGGGCTACTTCTTGCCCCGCGCGTTCTCCGCGACGGCGAGGGTGGCCTGGCTGACCAGGTGGTCGACGTCGCCGAGGGTGTTGGAGAGCTTGAAGTCGCGGACGGGCTCCTGGTCCGCGGCGTGGGACGGGGTGACGGCGGCCACGACGAATCCGGTGGCGAGGGAGGCGATGGCGAGCATGCTGCGCTTCTTCATGCCCTGATCAACTGCTTGACCCTCCGCGGGGTCACGCGGATGACGCGGATTCGCCCCCGTCGGCCCGGCGGCGGTCCGGCACCGGGGCCGTGAACGCTGCCGGCCGGGCGTTCAGACCCCCGCCGCCGTCGTGTCCGGACGACGGGACAGCGCGGCCGCGGCGGCGCCGACCAGGCCCGCGTCCGTGCCCATCCGGGCCGGGGTGACCGTCAGCCGCTGGACGAAGGAGAGGGTCGCGTAGTCGGTGAGCGCCTTGCGCAGGGGCGTGAAGAGGATGTCGCCGGCCTTGCCGACGCCCCCGCCGATCACGGCGATGTCGATCTCCACCAGGGTCGCGGTGGCCGCGATCCCGGCGGCCAGGGCCTGCGCGGCCCGTTCGAAGGAGGCCACGGCCACCGGATCGCCCGCCCGGGCGGCGGCGGCCACCGCCGCGGCGGAGGTGTCCCCGTCGGGGCCCGGCAGCCAGCCCCGCTCCAGGGCCCGGCGGGCGATGTTGGGGCCGCTGGCGATGCGCTCGACGCAGCCGCGGGCGCCGCACGGGCACGGGTCCCCGTCGAGATCGACGCTGATGTGCCCGATGTGCCCGGCGTTGCCGGTCGGGCCGGGATGCAGCCGGCCGCCCAGCACCAGGCCGCCGCCGACGCCCGTCGAGACGACCATGCACAGCGCGTTGTCGTGGCCGCGGGCGGCGCCCTGCCAGTGCTCCGCCGCGGTGATGGCCACCCCGTCGCCGATCAGCTCCACCGGAAGCCCGCCCGTGGCCGCGCCTACCCGCTCGACCAGCGGGAAGTCACGCCAGCCCGGCACGTTCACCGGGCTCACGGTGCCCGCCGAGGCGTCCACGGGGCCCGCGCTGCCGATGCCGACCGAACCGGTCCGCTCCCACAGAGGGGAGGCGGCGAGATCGCCGAGCACTCCCTCGACGGCCCGCATGACCGTTTCTCCGTCCTGCTGGGCGGGGGTCGCGCGCTGGGCACGGGCCTGGATCCGTCCGTGACCGTCCACCAGCGCGCCGGCGATCTTGGTGCCGCCGATGTCGAGGGCCGCCACGAGGTCGGTGTACATCAGAGTCAGATCTCCCCGTTGATGCTCGAAAACCAAACAGACGCGGGCCGGTCAGGCGGTGGGGGCGCGGGCCGGAGACAGCGGTGAACAGTCTCTCCGCTTCTGACAACGTTGTCCAGGCTCTATGCTCGACGCCACATCCTCATACAAACCATCGAACGCCGCAGCCGCCCTTCCCAGAATTCCACGGACACAGGACAGGACACCGCATCGTGCCCGAGACCACCCGCCGCGCAGACCGCCCCACCGGGAACCGTTACGGCAACCGCCCGACGATGAAGGACGTGGCGGCCCGGGCCGGGGTGGGCCTGAAGACGGTGTCCCGGGTGGTCAACGGCGAGCCCGGCGTCACCCCGGACACCGAGCGCCGGGTGCAGGAGGCGATCGAGGCGCTCGGCTTCCGCCGCAACGACAGCGCGCGGGTGCTGCGCAAGGGCCGGACCGCCAGCATCGGTCTGATCCTGGAGGATCTCGCGGACCCCTTCTACGGCCCCCTCAGCCGTGCGGTCGAGGAGGTGGCCCGCGCCCACGGCGCCCTGCTGATCAACGGCTCCAGCGCCGAGGACCCGGGGCGTGAGCAGGAGCTGGCGCTGGCGCTGTGCGCGCGGCGGGTGGACGGCCTGGTGATCATCCCGGCCGGCGACGACCACCGCTATCTGGAGCCGGAGCTGCGGGCGGGCGTGGCCACCGTGTTCGTGGACCGGCCGGCCGGGAAGATCGACGCCGACGTCGTCCTGTCCGACAACCACGGGGGCGCCCGTGACGGCGTGGCCCACCTGATCGCGCACGGCCACCGCCGGATCGGCTTCATCGGCGACATGCCCCGCATCCACACCGCTGCGGAGCGGCTGCGCGGCTACCGGGCCGCCATGGAGGACGCCGGAATACCCGTCGAGGACGCCTGGATGTCCCTCGGTGCGACGGATCCGGAGCGGGTGCGACGGGCGGCCGAGGAGATGCTCTCCGGCCCCTCCCCCGTCACCGCGATCTTCACCGGCAACAACCGGGTGACGGTCACCGTGATCCGGGTCCTCGCCGGGCGGCCCCGTCCGGTCGCCCTCGTCGGGTTCGACGACATCGAGCTGGCCGACCTGCTCCAGCCGGGTGTGACGGTGGTCGCCCAGGACGCGGCCGCGCTCGGCCGGACCGCCGCCGAGCGCCTCTTCCGCCAGCTCGACGGCACCCTCGTCGCGCCGGAGCGCATCGAGCTGCCGACGCGGCTGATCACCCGCGGCTCCGGCGAGCTGCCGCCCGCCGGCTGAGCCGGGGCGACGCGACACAGCCGGCGCGGCGTCCCGCTACGTGGCGGAGGCCGTGAGGTCGCCGCGGCGGGGCACCGCGAAGCCTTCGAGGTCGGCCCGGGTCAGTCCGCTCAGCCGGGCCACCTCCGCGACGTCCAGGGCCCCGCAGTCCAGACCGCGCAGCAGGTAGCCGCTGAGGGCCTTGGCGGTGGCGGGCTCGTCCATGACGTCGCCCCCGACCCGGTTGGCGTAGCGGGCGAGGCGGCCCGCCGCCTGCTCGAAGCCCTCGCGGTAGAAGGCGAAGACGGCGGCGTAACGGGTCGGGATGTGGCCGGGGTGCATGTCCCAGCCCTGGTAGTAGGCGCGGGCCAGGGCGCGGCGGGTGAGGCCGTAGTGCAGGCGCCAGGCGTCGTGGACCTTCTCGGCCGGACCGACCGGAAGCACGTTGGTGGAGCCGTCCGAGACCCGTACGCCGGTGCCCGCGGCCGCGACCTGCATCACCGCCTTGGCATGGTCGGCGGCGGGGTGGTCGCTCGCCTGGTGGGCGGCGGAGACCCCGAGGCAGGCGCTGTAGTCGAAGGTGCCGTAGTGCAGTCCGGTGGCGCGGCCCCGGGCGGCCTGGATCATGCGGGCGACGGTGGCGGTGCCGTCGGCGGCGAGGATGGACTGGCTGGTCTCGATCTGGATCTCGAAGCCGAGCCGCCCGGCCGGCAGTCCATGGGCCTGCTCGAAGGCCTCCAGCAGACGCGCGAACGCGCCGACCTGCTCGGCGTACGTCACCTTCGGCAGGGTCAGCACGAGTCCGCCGGGAAGTCCGCCGGCCTCCGTCAGGCCGGTGAGGAAGACGTCGAGGGTGCGGATGCCCCGGTCGCGCACCGCGGCCTCCATGCACTTCATGCGGATGCCCATGTACGGGGCCGCCGTGCCGTCGCGGTACGCCTCGGCGATCAGACGGGCCGCGCGCGCGGCGGTCTCGTCCTCCTCGGCGTCCGGGCGGGGGCCGTAGCCGTCCTCGAAGTCGACGCGCAGGTCCTCCACGGGTTCGCGCTCCAGCTTGGCCCGGACGCGGGAGTACACCGGCTCCGCCAGGTCGTCGGAGAGGCCCAGCACCGCGGCGAAGGAGGCGGCGTCGGGGGCGTGTTCGTCGAGCGCCGCCAGGGCCCGGTCGCCCCACGAACGGATGGTGCCGGCGTCGAAGACGTCGCCGGGGACGTACACCGTGTGGACGGGCTGCCGGGTGCCGGGGTCGCCCGGGTAGCGGCGCGCCAGCTCCGCGTCGACCGGCGCGAGGGAGGCGCTGATCTCCTCGCTGACGGCACCCGCGAGGCTCGTGGCCACCTTCTCCTGCTGACCCATCCCACACCCTCCAAGTTTTCCGCTCTACGGAATCAACAATCCGTTGAACGAAGTTATCCGGGGTGCTTCCCGCCGGTCAACACCCGGGGAGGCCGGCCGGCACCGGTCCGGATGTGTCCAGCATGCGCCGAGGCCCCCGTGACCGTGCCGGTCACAGGGGCCTTGTGGAGCGAGGGGGAGGTCAGCCCTTGCGGGCCTTGACCTCGTCGGTGAGCTGCGGGACGACGTCGAAGAGGTCGCCGACCACGCCGTAGTCGACGAGGTCGAAGATCGGGGCCTCGGCGTCCTTGTTGACGGCCACGATCGTCTTCGAGGTCTGCATGCCGGCGCGGTGCTGGATCGCGCCGGAG
>NZ_JBEXYS010000027.1:0-99672 GCF_040631045.1 Streptomyces sp. NPDC005706
CCCGGCCTCAGCGTTTCCGCTGGTGACGGGGTCTTTGGGCACCTCATGCTGGGTGCCCCCGGCAGGATTCGAACCTGCGCACACGGCTCCGGAGGCCGTTGCTCTATCCCCTGAGCTACGGGGGCGTGTCGGGCGCTGAGCTGTTCGCTTGCGGCGACGGGTAGAACACTAGCAGGTCCGCCGGGGTGATCAGGAACGGGTTTCGCAGGGTGCGTCGGGGCGGGTCGACGGAGGTGGGCAGGGATGGGTCGGCGGAGGTGGGCAGGGGTGGGACGGTGACGTTCCCCCGCGCGGGGTGGAAGTGGGGAAAAGCCGGACGCGGTGGCCGGCGCCGACCTACTCTCGAGTTGTGCCAGGCGCGTCGGGCCGGGTGCTTGTTGTGGACGACAACAAGGTCATCCGGCAGCTGATCAGGGTCAACCTCGAGCTGGAGGGGCTTGAGGTCGTGACCGCGGCTGATGGTGCCGAGTGTCTGGATGTCGTGCATCGGGTTCGGCCCGATGTCGTCACCCTCGATGTCGTGATGCCCCGGCTGGACGGCTTCCGGACCGCCGCGCGGCTGCGTGCGGACCCTCGTACGCACGATCTTCCGCTCGCCATCATCAGCGCGTGTACCCAGTACGAGGTGGAGAGCGGGCTCGACGTCGGTGTCGACGCCTTCCTCGCCAAGCCCTTCGAACCCGCGGAGCTCGTGCGGCTCGTCAAGCAGCTCATCGAGCGGAAGCCCGTACGCAGCGGCCCCGGTCGGCACGGCGACGGCGAAGGCCAGGGGGGCGAAGAGGGGGACGGCGACGAGGGCAGCGGGGGAGAGGGCGGAGGCGGTGACGGGGCGGGGGTAGCGGTGCGCTGAGTGGGGGCATGAAGAGACTGATGGGGCGTACCCCACCCCCGTCCCGTCTCGCACCGTAAAACCACTTCGCATACCCACCCCCCACCTCCCCTACGCTTGTCCCGTGACCCCCGTCGAGCTCTCCCGCACCGTGTTGCACTCGGTGCGTGCTGCCGTGGACGGCGGGGAGCTGTGTGTGGAGCCGGATGTGCTGCCGGAGCGGGTCGTCGTGACTGAGCCGGGGCCCGGGGGGTGTGGGGACTACGCCACCAATGTCGCCCTTCAGCTCGCCCGGGCGGCCGGGCGGGCGCCCCTGGATGTCGCCGGCGTTCTCCGCGAGCGGCTTCTCGAGGCCGATGGCATCGGTGACGTCGTCGTCACCGGGCCGGGGTTTCTCAACATCACGCTCGCCGACAGTGGGGAAACGGCAGTTGGTCTCGTCGCCGAGATCGGCCGGCTGGGCCTCGCCTACGGCCACGGTGCCGCGCTCGCCGGGCAGGTCGTGCTGTTGCGGGTGCCGTACGAGGTGCGGGCCGAGGTCGTGGCCGATGCCGTCGTGCGGATCGTGGCCACCCAGGGCGGGCGGGCCGAGGTAGGGCACGGGGAGCCGGTGAATCTGCGGCCCGTGCCGGCTCCGGAGGATCCCGCGCCGCTCGGGGCCGACGCCGCCCAGTGGGCGCTGCTGCACCCCGCGGCGCACGACCGGCCCCGGATCACCGCCGACCACCTGGTGCAGCGGGAGGGCAATCCGCTGTTCCGGGTGCGGTACGCGCATGCCCGTACCCGCGCCATGACCCGCAGTGCCGCCCGCCTCGGGTTCGGTGCCGAGCCCGGACCCGTGGCCGCCCCCGAGGTGGTCGCCGCGCTCGCCGGACATCCCCGCATCCTCACCGCGGCCGCCACCCATCGCGCCCCGGACCGGCTCGCCCGGCATCTCGTCACCGTCGCCGATGCCGTGCTGCCCTTTCTGCCCACCGTGCTGCCGCGCGGCGAGGAGAAACCCTCGGCCGCCCACCGTGCCCGGCTCGCCCTCGCCGAAGCCGCCGGGACGGTGCTGGCCGGTGGCCTGTCCCTGCTCGGCATCGACGCACCCGAATACCTCTGAGGCCACCCCAGGACGCCCCGGAGAGAGACAGAGAGTCTGAGAGTCACGTCATGAGCCGTTCCGCCCACCCCGCCGGGCCCCGTCACGCCGATGTCCTTCCCGAGGGGCACTACTCCGCCCCGCCCGCCGACCTCAACGCCCTCGACCCCAAGGTGTGGGCGCAGACCGTCGGCCGGGACGAGGACGGTGTCCTCACGGTCGGCGGGATTCCCGCGACCCGGCTCGCCGAGGAGTTCGGCACCCCCGCCTACATCCTCGACGAGGCCGACTTCCGGGCCCGGGCTCGCGCCTGGCGCACCGCGTTCGGTGCCGACGCCGACGTGTTCTACGCCGGGAAGGCGTTCCTGTCCCGGGCCGTCGTGCGGTGGCTGAACGAGGAGGGGCTCAATCTCGACGTGTGCTCCGGCGGTGAGCTGGCCACCGCGCTGTCCGCCGGAATGCCCGCCGAGCGCATCGCCTTCCACGGCAACAACAAGTCCGTGGCGGAGATCGAGCGGGCGGTCGAGGGCGGGGTCGGGCGGATCGTGCTCGACTCCTTCCAGGAGATCGTGCGGGTCGCGCACATCGCGCGGTCGCTGGGCAGGCGGCAGCGGGTGCAGATCCGGATCACCGTCGGGGTGGAGGCGCACACCCACGAGTTCATCGCCACCGCCCACGAGGACCAGAAGTTCGGCATCCCGCTAGCCGGCGGTCAGGCCGCCGAGGCGGTCCGGCGGGCGCTCCAGCTCGACAGTCTCGAGGTCATCGGGATCCACAGCCACATCGGCTCGCAGATCTTCGACATGTCCGGCTTCGAGGTCGCCGCCCACCGGGTGGTCGGGCTGCTCAAGGACATCCGGGACGAGCACGGGGTCGAGCTGCCCGAGATCGACCTCGGCGGCGGGCTCGGGATCGCGTACACCAGTGCCGACGACCCGCGCGAGCCGCACGAGATCGCCAAGGCGCTGACCGAGATCGTCGGCCGGGAGTGTGAGGCCGCCCGGCTGCGCACGCCGCGCATCTCGGTCGAGCCGGGCCGTGCCATCGTCGGGCCGACGGCGTTCACGCTGTACGAGGTCGGCACCGTCAAGCCGCTGGAGGGGCTGCGGACGTACGTCTCCGTGGACGGCGGGATGTCCGACAACATCCGTACCGCGCTGTACGACGCGGAGTACAGCGTCGCCCTCGTCTCGCGCGTCAGTGACGCCGAGCCCGTGCTCAGCCGTGTCGTCGGCAAGCACTGCGAGAGCGGGGACATCGTGGTCAAGGACGCGTTCCTGCCCGCCGACCTGGCGCCGGGCGACCTGCTCGCCGTACCCGCCACCGGCGCCTACTGCCGGTCCATGGCCAGCAACTACAACCATGTGCTGCGCCCGCCGGTCGTCGCGGTGCGGGACGGCGAGGCGCGGGTGATCGTGCGGCGTGAGACGGAGGAGGACCTGCTGCGTCTCGACGTCGGCTGACGGGGCCGGCACGGCCGGGGCCGGCGCACGGACGCTGACGTCGGCCGAGGGGGGAGGGGCCGGGGCGCCGGAATCCCTGGTTCCGCGGGGCTTGGTGAACCGCGGGACGAGGGCCGGAAGATCTTCGGTCTTCCCATCCCGGGAAAATGAAATAGATGTCTCACGATCCGGACGAAGGGTAGAAACTCCCGTCCGGTGAGTGAGACTGGACCAAACCGTAGACGGTAAGAGGAAACGAGGTCGGATGATGCGTACGCGTCCGCTGAAGGTGGCGCTGCTGGGCTGTGGAGTGGTCGGCTCAGAGGTGGCGCGCATCATGACGACGCACGCCGACGACCTCGCCGCCCGGATCGGGGCCCCGGTGGAACTGGCCGGGGTCGCCGTGCGCCGGCCCGGCAAGGTGCGTGAGGGCATCGACCCGGACCTGGTCACCACCGACGCCACCGCCCTCGTCAAACGCGGCGACATCGACGTCGTCGTCGAGGTCATCGGCGGCATCGAGCCGGCGCGGAGCCTCATCACCACCGCCTTCGAGCACGGCGCGTCCGTGGTCAGCGCCAACAAGGCGCTGCTCGCCCAGGACGGGGCCGCGCTGCACGCCGCCGCCGAGGAGCACGGCCGGGACCTCTACTACGAGGCCGCCGTCGCCGGTGCCATCCCGCTGATCCGGCCGCTGCGCGAGTCCCTCGCCGGTGACAAGGTCAACCGGGTGCTCGGCATCGTCAACGGCACGACCAACTTCATCCTCGACAAGATGGACTCCACCGGCGCCGGCTACCAGGAGGCGCTGGACGAGGCCACCGCGCTCGGTTACGCGGAGGCCGACCCGACCGCCGACGTCGAGGGGTTCGACGCCGCCGCCAAGGCCGCCATCCTGGCCGGTATCGCCTTCCACACGCGGGTGCGGCTCGACGACGTCTACCGCGAGGGAATGAGCGAGGTCACCGCGGCCGACTTCCGCTCGGCCGCGGAGATGGGCTGCACGATCAAGCTGCTCGCCATCTGCGAGCGGGCCGCCGACGGTGCCTCGGTGACCGCGCGGGTGCACCCCGCGATGATCCCGCTGAGCCACCCGCTCGCCTCCGTGCGCGGCGCCTACAACGCCGTCTTCGTGGAGTCCGACGCCTCCGGGCAGCTCATGTTCTACGGCCCCGGCGCCGGCGGTTCCCCGACCGCCTCCGCCGTGCTCGGCGACCTGGTCGCCGTCTGCCGCAACCGGCTCAACGGCGCAACGGGGCCCGGTGAGTCGGCGTACGCGGCCCTGCCGGTCTCGCCCATGGGCGAGGTCGTCACGCGGTACCACATCAGCCTCGACGTCGCGGACAAGCCGGGTGTACTGGCGCAGGTCGCGACCGTGTTCGCCGAGCACGGGGTGTCGATCGATACGGTTCGCCAGCAGGGCAAGGACGGCGAGGCCTCCCTCGTCGTCGTCACCCATCGCGCGTCCGACGCCTCCCTGACCGGGACCGTCGAGGCGCTGCGCAAGCTCGACACCGTGCGGGGTGTCGCCAGCATCATGCGGGTTGAAGGAGAGTAACCAGCAATGACCCACCAGTGGCGCGGAATCATCGAGGAGTACCGGGACAGGCTGCCGGTATCCGACACCACGCCGGTCGTGACGCTCCGCGAGGGCGGCACGCCCCTCGTGCCCGCGCAGGTGCTCTCCGAGCGCACGGGCTGTGAGGTCCACCTGAAGGTGGAGGGGGCCAACCCCACCGGATCCTTCAAGGACCGCGGCATGACCATGGCCATCTCCAAGGCCAAGGAGGAGGGGGCGAAGGCGGTCATCTGCGCCTCCACCGGCAACACCTCCGCCTCGGCCGCCGCCTACGGGGTGCGGGCCGGGATGGTCTCGGCCGTGCTAGTGCCGCAGGGCAAGATCGCGCTCGGCAAGATGGGCCAGGCCCTGGTGCACGGCGCCAAGATCCTCCAGGTCGACGGCAACTTCGACGACTGCCTCACGCTCGCCCGCGCTCTCAGCGAGAACTACCCTGTGGCGCTGGTCAATTCGGTCAACCCGGTGCGTATCGAGGGACAGAAGACGGCCGCCTTCGAGATCGTCGACATGCTCGGCGACGCCCCCGACATCCACGTCCTGCCGGTCGGCAACGCGGGCAACATCACGGCCTACTGGAAGGGCTACAAGGAGTACGCCGCCGACGGCGTCTCCGCCCGTACCCCGCGCATGTGGGGCTTCCAGGCCTCCGGCAGCGCCCCGATCGTGCGCGGCGAGGTGGTCAAGGACCCGTCGACCATCGCCACCGCGATCCGCATCGGCAATCCCGCCTCCTGGGACTACGCCCTCGCCGCCCGCGACGAGTCCGGCGGTGCCATCGACGAGGTGACGGACCGTGAGATCCTGCGCGCCTACCGGCTGTTGGCCGCGCAGGAGGGTGTCTTCGTGGAGCCCGCCTCCGCCGCCTCGGTGGCCGGTCTGCTCAAGGCGGCCGAGCAGGGCAAGGTGGACCCGGGGCAGCGCATCGTGTGCACCGTCACCGGCAACGGGCTGAAGGACCCGGACTGGGCCGTCGCCGGCGCGCCGCAGCCGGTCACCGTCCCCGTCGACGCGGCCACCGCGGCCGAGCGCCTCGGCCTGGCCTGAGCGCCCGCGGGCCCGGGAGACCGGGCCCGCACCCCGCCGCGCGGGGCGACCCGTGGCAGGGTGCACGGGAGGTCCACGACACGCATCGTGCGCCTCCTGTGCGCCCTATGTCGCCGCGGAACCTTCCTTCGATAGGCTGTACTGAACCCGCCTACCGCATATGCCCCCGCGTGTGGGCACGGGCCGCGCCGTCTACGCGACCCGACGGGTCTTCGTACGTCATCGAATGTCCATCGAAGCTATCGAGCGGCATTCGACCCATCGGATGTCCTTCGACACTCAAACGCAGCTCAAGGAGAGTCTTCGAGCGATGGCCGGTCCAGCTTTCCGCGCCGCCGCCGTACGGGTGCGCGTCCCTGCCACCAGCGCGAATCTCGGCCCGGGCTTCGACGCCCTGGGCCTCGCGCTGGGGCTGTACGACGACGTCGTCGTCCGGGTGGCCGACTCCGGTCTGCACATCGACATCGCGGGTGAGGGCGGCGAGACCCTGCCCCGGGACGAGAGTCACCTGCTCGTCCGCTCCCTGCGCACGGCCTTCGACCTGCTGGGCGGACAGCCCCGGGGCCTGGAGATCGTCTGTGCCAACCGCATCCCGCACGGCCGCGGCCTCGGCTCCTCCTCCGCCGCCATCTGCGCAGGCATCGTCGCCGCCCGCGCGGTGACCATAGGCGGCGAGGCCCGGCTCGACGACGCCGCGCTGCTCGCGCTGGCCACGGAGATCGAGGGTCATCCCGACAACGTGGCCGCCTGTCTGCTCGGCGGTTTCACCCTCTCCTGGATGGAGGCCGGCGCCGCCCGGGCCATCAGGATGGAGCCCGACGATTCCATCGTTCCGGTGGTTTTCGTGCCCGGGAAGCCGGTGCTCACCGAGACCGCGCGCGGACTGCTGCCGCGCACCGTGCCGCACGTCGACGCCGCCGTCAACGCGGGCCGTGCCGCCCTGCTCGTCGAGGCCCTCACCAGGCGCCCCGAGCTGCTGCTGCCCGCCACCGAGGACCGTCTGCACCAGGAGTACCGCGCCCCGGCCATGCCGGAGAGCGCCGCGCTGGTGGAGCGGTTGCGGGCCGACGGGATCCCGGCCGTCATCTCCGGCGCCGGACCCACCGTCATGGCGCTGGCCGACGCCGGCAGCGCCGACAAGGTGTCCCGCCTCGCGGGTGAGGGCTGGGCCGCCAACCGGCTGGACCTCGATGTTCAGGGAGCGAGCGTGCTGCCGCTTGCGACCTGAGACACGGTTGCCGGATTTGGAGAGGGGGAATGTTTGTTGGATCCGGTAGTGTTAACCTCAAGTCTGCACCCGACCCCACCATGGCGAGGTGCTTCGTGTCCCCGTCCGGGACAGACATCCTTCCGGGAGCCTCCCACACCACTCCGTGTCTCGTGCGCCGTACCTGGGCAGTACGACGTATGCGGACACTGAGCGGGACTCTGGGCACGCTCCGGAATCGGTGCTACCACGCCACGTGACACTGGGTGCCACGGCTCGCGGAAGCGCCATCACCAGAAATTCTCTTCCGCCGCTTTGGCGGACCACCGCCCCGGCACGGTTCATCGAAGACAGGACCGTAGTCCGGACAGCACAACCGGTCGCCGAGCCAGACAGGCCGACGTCCGCTCCAGGGAAGGACCCTTCGTGAGCGACACCACCGATCTGATGGGCGCACGTGTCGAGGAGACCGCTGCCGCGCCCGCCACGGACGCCTCCGCGCCTGCCAGCGGTGCCGGCTCCCGGCGGCGCCGCGGTACCGGCCTCGAGGGCATGGTGCTGGCCGAGCTGCAGCAGGTCGCATCCGGCCTCGGCATCAGGGGCACCGCGCGTATGCGCAAGAGCCAGCTGATCGAGGTCATCAAGGAGGCCCAGGCCGGAGGGGGCGCCGCTCCCAAGGCGGAGGCGGCCACCGAGACCAAGCCCAAGCGCCGGGCCACCTCCAAGGCCCGCACCGGCGAGGACGCCGCCGAGAAGAAGGCGGACAAGGCGGCCGAGGCTCCCGCCGAGAAGGCCGTGGCCCAGCAGCAGATCGAGATCCCCGGTCAGCCGGCCGGTGGCGCCGCCCGTGCGGGCGAAGCCGAGCGCGGAGACGACGCCCCGGCCGAGCGGCGTCGCCGCCGTGCCACCGCCGATGCCGGCAGCCCGGCCGCCGGCGCCGAGAGCGTCGCCGCCGAGGCGAAGGGTGAGTCCAAGGGAGAGACGCCCGCGCAGCAGCAGGGCGAGGCCCGTGGCGACGCCGGTGACGGCGAGGGCCGTGGCCGTCGTGACCGCCGCGAGCGCGGCCGCGACCGCGACCGCCGTGGCAAGGGCGACGACCAGCAGGGCGGCGGCCGTCAGGACCGTCAGGACCGGCAGGACCGTCAGCAGCAGGGCCAGCAGCAGGGCGGCCGGCAGGACCGCAACAGCGGCCCGCAGGACGACGACGACTTCGACGGCGGCCGCCGTGGCCGTCGCGGGCGATACCGCGACCGCCGTGGCCGCCGTGGCCGCGACGACATCGCCGAGCCGCAGGTCGCCGAGGACGACGTCCTGATCCCCGTCGCGGGCATCCTGGACATCCTCGACAACTACGCCTTCATCCGGACCTCCGGCTACCTGCCCGGCCCGAACGACGTGTACGTCTCGCTCGCCCAGGTCCGCAAGAACGGCCTGCGCAAGGGTGACCACATCACCGGCGCGGTCCGCCAGCCGAAGGAGGGCGAGCGCCGCGAGAAGTTCAACGCGCTGGTCCGCCTCGACTCCGTCAACGGCATGGCGCCCGAACACGGCCGTGGCCGCCCGGAGTTCAACAAGCTGACCCCCCTGTACCCGCAGGACCGCCTCCGTCTGGAGACGGACCCGGGCGTACTGACCACCCGCATCATCGACCTCGTGTCGCCGATCGGTAAGGGCCAGCGCGGTCTGATCGTGGCCCCGCCGAAGACCGGCAAGACCATGATCATGCAGGCGATCGCCAACGCGATCACCCACAACAACCCCGAGTGCCACCTGATGGTCGTCCTCGTCGACGAGCGTCCGGAAGAGGTCACCGACATGCAGCGGTCGGTGAAGGGCGAGGTCATCTCCTCGACCTTCGACCGCCCGGCGGAGGACCACACCACGGTCGCCGAGCTGGCCATCGAGCGCGCCAAGCGCCTGGTGGAGCTGGGTCACGACGTGGTCGTGCTGCTCGACTCGATCACGCGTCTGGGCCGTGCGTACAACCTCGCCGCCCCGGCCTCCGGCCGCATCCTGTCCGGTGGTGTCGACTCGACCGCCCTGTACCCGCCGAAGCGGTTCTTCGGCGCGGCCCGCAACATCGAGGACGGCGGCTCGCTCACCATCCTCGCCACCGCCCTGGTGGACACCGGGTCCCGCATGGACGAGGTGATCTTCGAGGAGTTCAAGGGCACCGGCAACGCCGAGCTCAAGCTCGACCGGAAGCTCGCCGACAAGCGCATCTTCCCGGCGGTGGACGTCGACGCGTCCGGCACCCGTAAGGAAGAGATCCTGCTCGCCCCCGACGAGCTCGCCATCGTCTGGAAGCTGCGCCGGGTGCTGCACGCCCTCGACCAGCAGCAGGCGGTCGAACTGCTCCTCGACAAGATGAAGCAGACGAAGTCGAACGCCGAGTTCCTGATGCAGATCCAGAAGACCACGCCGACGCCCGGCAACGGCGACTGACCGGTAGGCACTGGGTAAGAAATAAGGGCCGCCCCCCGTCACCACGTGACGGGGGGCGGCCTTTTGGCGCTGAGAGGGAGGGGAGCGCATCACGCGCCCCACTCATCACATCTCTCCCTGGGGGGAACCGCCTTGCCCACGCCCGAGCCCGGGCGGCACAGACGCCGGATACGTCTTGCCGTCCCCCTTGCCGCGGCCGGTGTCGCCGCCGCCGTGACCGCCGCGCTGATGACGTCCTCCGCCGGCGCGGCCACCGCCCTGCCGAAGCCCGGCACCGCACCCGCAGTCTCCCAGCCGTCCCCGGCCACGCTGGAGAAGCGCATCGCGGGCGCCTCCGGCTCCGAGCAGCCGACGAAGACCAGCAGCCCCTCGGCCGTCTCGCCGAAGATCATCGGTGGCAGCGAGACCACCATCTCCTCGGCGCCCTGGATGGCCCAGCTCTGGTACTTCGACGACAAGGGCACGAGCGCCACCGGCGACGACATCGGCTTCTTCTGCGGCGGCTCGGTCGTCTCGCCGACGAAGATCCTCACCGCCGCGCACTGTGTGCGGGACGGGAAGAACAAGGCCTACAACTGGAAGGCCTACGGCGCCGTCGTCACCGGCACCGACCGACTGCCCACCACCGACGCCGCCGGCACCACGGACCTGCACGGCGGCCAGGCCACCGGCCTACTGCGCCAGTGGAACCACCCGTCGTACGCCCCGGCCACCATCGACAACGACATCGCCGTGCTCACCCTGGCCGTCCCGGTCAAGGCCACGCCGATCCGCATGGTCACCTCCGGCGACACCGCCTCGTACGCCACCGGCACCAGTGCCAAGGTCTACGGCTGGGGCCGCACCAGCTCCACCAGCGACGACATCTCCGACACACTGAAGACGGCCACCCTGCCCGTGCAGTCGGACAGCACCTGCTCCGGCTACTACGGCAGTGACTTCGTCAAGGGCCACATGGTGTGCGCGGGCAAGCCCGCCACCGGCAGCGACACCGGCACCAACTCCGCCTGCAACGGCGACTCGGGCGGGCCGCTCGTGGTGAACGGCCGGATCGCCGGCGTGGTGTCCTGGGGCGTCGTGGACTGCGTCGAGAAGGGCGCCTACAGCGTCTTCAGCAAGGTCGCCAAGTACACGGGCGCGGTCTACCCGCAGCTCGACGACAGCAACCTGAGCTACGACGACAACAAGGCCGACCTCTTCGTGCGCGCCTCGTCCACGAAGACCGGCTACGAGAAGGACTCCAAGGGCACGTCCTTCGGCTCCCGGATCTCGTGGGGCGACTGGGGCGGGGTCAACCTCGCCCTCCAGGCCGACCTGAACCGGGACGGCTACCAGGACATCGTCTTCCGGGTCGGCTCCACCGGCGACGTGTACTGGGAGCACTTCGTCCTCAACAGCGCCCGCACCAGCGGGAGCTGGGCCGAGACGAAGATCTTCACCGGCTGGAAGACCCGCAAACGGATCATCACCCCGGGCGACGTCACCGGCGACTACCTGCCCGACGTGCTCTCCGTCGACTCCAACGGCGCGCTGTGGCTGTACGCGGGCAAGGGCAACGGGAGCTTCGCCACCAAGGTGAAGGTGAGCACCGGCTGGGACCAGTACAACTCGGTGCGCGGCCACGGGGACTTCAACGGCGACGGCAAGGCCGACCTGCTCGCCCGCAAGTCGAGCAACGGCGACCTGTACCTGTACAAGGGCACCGGGAAGTCCGGCTCCGGAGCCTTCTCCGCCCGGGTCAAGGTGCGCAGCGCCTGGACCGGCTACAACGCCTTCGACGCGGTCGGCGACGTGAGCGGTGACGGCAAGGCCGACTTCCTGGCCCGCACCCCCGGCGGAACCCTGTACCTGTACAAGGGCACCGGAAAGGGCACAAGCGAGATCTTTGCCACAAGGGTCTCGGCCGGCACCGGCTTCCAGGCGTACGACATCTGGGGCTGAATCCGCAGGTGAGCCCGGCTCACCGGGGACCACACGGTCACACACGGTGCCCCTCGCCGCACGCGGGGGGCACCGTGCGCTGTGCAACCCTGTGCCGAGTTTCTCCGTCTGACCAGGCAGAGCGACGACGGAGCGGTGACGACCGCGCCTGACCCTGAAAGCAGGGGGTAAACGACAGACGAGACCTAGGAGTGACGTGTCCGCCGAAAGCACGCCCGAGCCCGGCATAACGGAGCCGGCCACCACCGGCCCGCAGCGAAGAGGCGGGGGCCGCCGCCGCAAGGCCGCCGTTCCGGGCAAGCGCCGCAAGGCCCTGCTCGCCACCGCGTGGGCAGCCGCCGGTGTGGTCGTGCTGGGCGGCACCGGTCTCGGGTACGTCTACTTCAAGCTCAACGGCAACCTGAAGAGCGTCGACATCAACCAGGCCCTCGGCGACGAACGGCCCACGAAGATCGACAACGGTTCCGAGAACATCCTGGTCCTCGGCTCGGACACCCGCTCGGGGAAGAACCGGAAGCTGGGCGGCGGCACGGACGACGGCAGCGCCCGCTCCGACACCGCGATGATCGTCCACGTGTACAAGGGACACAAGAAGGCCAGCGTGGTCTCCGTCCCGCGCGACACCCTCATCGACCGCCCCGCCTGCACCGACACCAAGGGCGGCAGCCACCCGGCGGCGTCCGGCGTGATGTTCAACTCCGCCTACTCCACCGGCGGCGCGGCCTGCGCCGTGAAGACGGTCGAGTCCCTCAGCGGCATCCGCATGGACCACTACCTCGAGGTCGACTTCGCCGGCTTCCAGAAGCTCATCGACGACCTCGGCGGGGTCCCGGTCACCACGACCAAGGCCATCGCCGACCCGCAGAGCCACCTGAACCTCAAGGCCGGCACCCACACCCTCGACGGTGAGCGGTCGCTCGCCCTGGTCCGCACCCGGCACGGCGTCGGCGACGGCTCCGACCTGGGACGCATCCAGCTCCAGCAGGCCTTTGTCAAGGCGCTGCTCGACCGGGCCGAGCACGTCGGCGTGCTCAGCAGCCCCAAGAAGCTGTACGACCTCGCCGACACCGCCACCAAGGCCGTCACCACCGATTCCGATCTCGGCTCGGTCAACGCCCTCGCGGACTTCGCGGGCGGCCTGAAGGGCATCGGCTCCTCCCACATGAGGATGGTCACGATGCCGGTCCGGTACGACCCGGCCGACCCCAACCGGGTCCTCCTGCAGAAGGCCAAGGCCGAGCGGATCTGGACGGCCCTGAAGAACGACCGGCCCATTCCCGCGTCGGCCACGAAGGACACGGCGGCGGGCGGGGCCAAGGGCGTCGTCAGCGGCTGACCCCGCACCGGGCCGCCCCCGTACCCGGCTCCGGGGAATCACCGGGAAGCCGCCGGGGAAACGCCCCCGGGAATAGACGGCCCCGCCCCCCGGTTTTGGGGGATGGCGCCAGTCCTGGCAGACTGGTACGTCGGCTCCGGTTCACGCTTTCGCACCCAGCGGCTGCGACCCGGCGCCCTCCCGAAACCTAGGAGACACCTTGAAGCGCGACATCCACCCCGAGTACGTCGAGACGCAGGTCAGCTGCACCTGTGGCGCGTCGTTCACCACCCGCAGCACCATCAACTCGGGCACCATCCGGGCCGAGGTCTGCTCCGAGTGCCACCCGTTCTACACGGGCAAGCAGAAGATCCTCGACACCGGTGGCCGTGTGGCCCGCTTCGAGGCCCGCTTCGGCAAGGCCGCCGGCTCCAAGAAGTAGCGAGCCCCAAATCGCCGGTCCACGGTCGCGCCCTCCTGCGGGGCGTGCCCGGGACCGGCGTTTTTGGTCGCCCGCCCTTGTCCTCACCGCAGTATCAGGAGCCGAAAGATGTTCGAGGCCGTCGATGAACTCGTCGCCGAGCACGCCGACCTGGAGAAGAAGCTCGCCGACCCGTCGGTCCACGCCGACCAGGCCAACGCGCGCAAGCTGAACAAGCGCTACGCCGAGCTCACCCCGATCGTCGCCACGTACCGCTCCTGGAAGCAGACCGGCGACGACATCGAGACCGCGCGCGAATTCGCCGCCGACGACCCCGACTTCGCCGCCGAGGTCAAGGAGTTCGAGAAGCAGCGCGAGGAACTGACCGAGAAGCTGCGCCTGCTCCTCGTCCCGCGCGACCCCAGTGACGACAAGGACGTCATCCTGGAGATCAAGGCCGGCGCCGGCGGCGACGAGTCCGCGCTGTTCGCCGGTGACCTGCTGCGCATGTACCTGCGCTACGCCGAGCGGATCGGCTGGAAGACCGAGATCATCGACGCCACCGAGTCCGAGCTGGGCGGCTACAAGGACGTCCAGGTCGCGGTCAAGACCAAGGGCGGCCAGGGCGCCACCGAGCCCGGCCAGGGCGTCTGGGCGCGGCTGAAGTACGAGGGCGGCGTGCACCGCGTGCAGCGTGTGCCGGCCACCGAGTCCCAGGGCCGGATCCACACCTCCGCGGCCGGCGTGCTCGTCACGCCCGAGGCCGAGGAGATCGACGTCGAGATCAACCCCAACGACCTGCGCATCGACGTCTACCGCTCCTCCGGGCCCGGCGGCCAGTCCGTCAACACCACCGACTCCGCGGTGCGCATCACGCACCTGCCGACCGGAGTCGTCGCCTCCTGCCAGAACGAGAAGAGCCAGCTGCAGAACAAGGAGCAGGCGCTGCGTATCCTGCGCTCCAGGCTGCTCGCGGCGGCGCAGGAGGAGGCGGAGCGGGAGGCGGCCGACGCCCGCCGCAGCCAGGTCCGCACCGTGGACCGCTCCGAGAAGATCCGCACCTACAACTTCCCGGAGAACCGCATCTCGGACCACCGCGTCGGCTTCAAGGCGTACAACCTGGACCAGGTCCTGGACGGCGACCTCGCCGCGGTGATCCAGGCCTGCGTCGACGCCGACTCGGCGGCGAAGCTGGCGGCCGCGTAAGAGGCGCGTACGAATACACGGAGGACTTGCGTGCAGTCACCAACTGGGGGGCGACCCCCAAGCCCCCGCAGTCTGCTGCTCGCCGAGGTGGCCCAGGCGACCCAGCGGCTGGCCGACGCCGGCGTGCCCTCGCCGCGCACCGACGCGGAGGAGCTCGCCGCGTTCGTGCACGGCGTGAAGCGGGGCCAGCTGCACTCCGTCAAGGACTCCGACTTCGACGCCCGCTACTGGGAGGTCATCGCCCGGCGTGAGCAGCGCGAGCCGCTGCAGCACATCACCGGGCGGGCCTACTTCCGGTACCTGGAGCTCCAGGTCGGGCCGGGTGTGTTCGTGCCCCGGCCGGAGACCGAGTCCGTGGTCGGCTGGGCCATAGACGCCGTGCGCGCCATGGACGTGGTCGAGCCCTGCATCGTCGACCTGTGCACCGGCTCCGGCGCCATCGCGCTCGCGCTCGCCCAGGAGGTGCCGCGCTCGCGCGTGCACGCCGTGGAGCTGAGCGAGGAAGCGCTCCAGTGGACCCGTAAGAACGTCGAGGGGTCCAGGGTCGACCTGCGCCAGGGCGACGCCCTGGCCGCCTTCCCGGACCTCGACGGCCAGGTCGACCTGGTCATCTCCAACCCGCCGTACATCCCGCTCACCGAGTGGGAGTACGTCGCGCCCGAGGCCCGTGACTACGACCCCGAGATGGCGTTGTTCTCCGGCGAGGACGGCCTCGACCTTATCCGCGGCATCGAGCGCACCGCGCACCGGCTGCTGCGGCCCGGAGGGGTCGTCGTCATCGAGCACGCCGACACCCAGGGCGGCCAGGTGCCCTGGATCTTCACCGAGGAGCGGGGCTGGGCCGACGCCGCCGACCACCCGGACCTCAACAACCGCCCCCGGTTCGCGACCGCCCGCAAGGCGCTGCCGTGAGCGCCCCGACGACTTCCAGCCCGCAGTACCCGCACGAGGAGGCCCGCTAGACATGGCACGGCGATACGACACCAACGACGCGACCGACCGTGTGACGGGTCTGCGCGAGGCCGCATCCGCCGTCCGCCGGGGCGAGCTGGTGGTGCTGCCGACCGACACGGTCTACGGCATCGGCGCCGACGCGTTCTCCTCCGAGGCGGTCGCCGACGTGCTGGCCGCCAAGGGCCGGGGCCGCAACATGCCCACCCCCGTGCTGATCGGCTCCCCGAACACCCTGCACGGCCTCGTGACGGACTTCTCCGAGCTGGCCTGGGAGCTGGTCGACGCCTTCTGGCCGGGCGCCCTCACGCTCGTCGCCCGGCACCAGCCGTCCCTGCAGTGGGACCTGGGCGACACCCGGGGCACGGTGGCCGTGCGCATGCCGCTGCACCCGGTCGCCATCGAGCTGCTCACCGAGGTCGGCCCGATGGCCGTGACCTCGGCCAACCTCACCGGGCACCCGGCGCCCGAGGACTGCGACGCCGCCCAGCGGATGCTCGGCGACTCCGTCTCCGTCTACCTCGACGGCGGCCCGACGCCCGGCAACGTGCCGTCGTCCATCGTGGACGTCACCGGCGAGGTGCCGGTGCTGCTGCGGGCGGGCGCGCTCTCCCCGGAGGAGCTGCGGAAGGTCGTACCCGACCTCGAGGTGGCGAATTGACGGCCCCTGACGCGGGGCGTGGCATAGGCAGGGAGAGCGCCGCGGAGATCACGACGACGTTCGTCGGACTTCCGCGCGACTGCTTCCGCATCCTCCACGTCAGCACCGGCAACGTGTGCCGCTCACCGATCACCGAGCGGCTGACCCGTCATTTCGTGACGGAGCGGCTCGGTGTGCTCGGCGGCGGGCTGATCGTGGAGAGCGCCGGAACCTGGGGCCACGAGGGCGCGCCAATGGAGGCCAACGCGGAGACCGTGCTGGCCGAGTTCGGCGCCGACGCCTCCGGGTTCACCGGCCGGGAACTGCTGGACGAGCACGTCATCATGGCCGACCTCGTCCTCACGGCCACCCGCGACCACCGCGCCCAGGTCATCTCCATGGGGCACTCCGCCGGCCTGCGCACCTTCACGCTGAAGGAGTTCACCCGCCTGGTGCGCGCCATAGACCCCGCCACGCTGCCTTCGCTGGAGGACGGCGTGGTGGTGCGTGCGCGCGCCCTGGTGCGCGCGGCGGCCGCGCTGCGCGGCTGGCTGCTGGCGCCGACCGCGGAGGCGGACGAGGTGTACGACCCGTACGGGGCGCCGCTGACCTTCTTCCGCTCGATCGGCGACGAGATACACGAGGCGCTCGATCCCGTGGTGACCGCTCTGACCGGGGTCCCCGCCCGCGCCTGACGCGGGCGGGCACCGCCGGCCCGCGAGGGGGACGGCGGCGGCAGGCGGAGCAATACGCGCGTATCGGACATCCCGGGCCTACATTGGACTCACGTCACCGTCGACCGTCCGGAGCCCGCCATGCCGGTCACCCACGCCCTCGAGACCGATGTCCTGCGGGAACAGGATCCCGAGCTGGCCGACATCCTGTTCGGGGAGCTGGACCGGCAGTCGACGACGCTCCAGCTCATCGCCGCCGAGAACTTCACCTCCCCGGCCGTGCTGGCCGCCCTCGGCTCGCCGCTCGCCAACAAATACGCCGAGGGCTACCCCGGCGCCCGGCACCACGGCGGCTGCGAGATCGTCGACGTCGCCGAACGCCTGGCCGCCGAGCGGGCCATGGCGCTGTTCGGCGCCGAGCACGCCAATGTGCAGTCCCACTCGGGCTCCTCGGCCGTCCTGGCCGCCTACGCCGCCCTGCTGCGCCCCGGCGACACCGTCCTCGCCCTGGGGCTGCCCTACGGCGGCCATCTCACCCACGGCTCGCCCGCGAACTTCTCCGGCCGCTGGTTCGACTTCGTCGGCTACGGCGTCGACGCCGAGACCGGCCTCATCGACCGCGACCAGGTCCGCCACCTGGCCCGCAACCACCGGCCCAAGGCCATCGTCTGCGGCTCCATCGCCTACCCCCGCCACCTCGACCACGCCTTCTTCCGGGACGTCGCCGACGAGGTGGGGGCGTATCTGATCGCCGACGCCGCGCACCCGATCGGTCTGGTCGCCGGGAGAGCGGCGCCCAGCCCGGTGCCGTACGCCGACATCGTCTGCGCCACCACGCACAAGGTGCTGCGCGGCCCCCGCGGCGGGATGATCCTGTGCGGCGCCGAGCTGGCCGAGCGGGTGGACCGGGCCGTGTTCCCCTTCACCCAGGGCGGCGCGCAGATGCACACCATCGCCGCCAAGGCCGTCGCCTTCGGCGAGGCGGCGACCCCGGCCTTCGGCGCCTACGCCCACCAGGTGGTCGCCAACGCACGGGTGCTGGCCGGCCATCTGACCGCCGAGGGGCTCCACGTGATCACCGGCGGCACCGACACCCACATGATCACCGCGGATCCGGCCCCGCTCGGCGTGGACGGACGCAGCGCGCGCGGACGGCTCGCGGCCGCCGGGATCGTGTTGGACTGCTGTGTCCTTCCCCACGGTGACGGCCGCGGGCTGCGCCTGGGCACGGCCGCGGTGACCACGCAGGGCATGGGAGAACCGGAGATGGTCCGGATCGCCGCGCTCATGGCCGCCGTCCTGCGGGGCGAGGCGGAGGCCGCCCCCACACGGGCCGAGGTGCGCGAGCTGACCGGCGGATTCCCGCCGTATCCGAAGTGAACCGGGGTAGGCGGGAGGGGCGTGGACCCGGACGCGCGCGGTGGCTCACAGCCACCCGTGCAACCATCGTCGCTACCCGGAAGTCCTCAACCACAAGCGTCCGTCGCTAGGGTGTGAGGCTGTGATGGCCAGCGAGACCTGTGGGGAAGCCCGTGCGTGAATACCTGCTGACGCTCTGCATCACGGCCGCGGTGACGTACCTGCTGACAGGGCCGGTACGGAAGTTCGCGATCGTGGCGGGGGCGATGCCGGAGATCCGGGCACGTGACGTGCACCGGGAACCCACTCCGCGGCTCGGCGGGATCGCGATGTTCTTCGGACTGTGCGCGGGTCTGCTGGTCGCGGACCACCTGACCAACCTCAACGAGGTCTTCGCCAAGTCCAACGAGCCGCGTGCGCTGCTCTCCGGGGCCGCGCTGATCTGGCTGATCGGTGTCCTCGACGACAAGTTCGAGATCGACGCGCTGATCAAGCTCGGCGGCCAGATGATCGCCGCCGGCGTCATGGTCATGCAGGGTCTGACGATCCTGTGGCTGCCCGTCCCGGGCGTCGGCAACGTGGCGCTGACCCAGTGGCAGGGCACCCTGCTGACGGTGGCGCTGGTCGTCATCACGATCAACGCGGTGAACTTCGTGGACGGCCTCGACGGCCTGGCCTCCGGCATGGTCTGCATCGCGGCGGCCGCGTTCTTCCTCTACGCCTACCGGATCTGGTACTCGTACGGCATCGAGGCCGCCGCCCCGGCGACGCTGTTCTCGGCCATCCTGATGGGCATGTGCCTGGGCTTCCTGCCGCATAACATGCATCCGGCGCGGATCTTCATGGGTGACTCCGGCTCGATGCTGATCGGGCTGGTGCTGGCCGCCGGCGCGATCTCCATCACCGGTCAGGTGGACCCGGACGCGCTGGCCCTGTTCACGGGTTCGGAGAAGGCGGCGGTGCACCAGACGGTGCCCGTCTACATCCCACTGCTGCTGCCCCTGACGATAATCGCCGTGCCCGCCGCGGACCTGGTGCTGGCCATCGTCCGCCGCACCTGGCGCGGCCAGTCGCCGTTCGCCGCGGACCGCGGCCATCTGCACCACCGCCTGCTGGAGATCGGCCACTCGCACAGCAGGGCGGTTCTGATCATGTACTTCTGGTCGGCGCTGATCGGTTTCGGCGCGCTCGCCTACTCGGTCAACTCGGCGTCGATGTGGATCGTGCTCGGGGTGGTCTTCCTGAGCGCCATCGGCCTGATCCTGCTCCTCCTGCCCCGCTTCACCCCCCGGGTCCCGGCCTGGGCACAGAACTTCGTGCCGCCGCGGTACCGCCGTCGCGGCGCGGGCGAGGATCTGGTGCTGCCCGCGGAGACGACGGATGCCGCGTCGCAGGAGCCGCCGGCGGCAGAGGAGCGGACCCCCGTCGCAGCCGGTACGACAGGGGTCAACGGGGCTACCGCCATCGGCCCTCGTTCACGTATCGGCAAGGCCACAAGGTAAGAATCTGACTAGAGCATTGCCATCTCGTGGGGGAGCAAAGCCCCCCAATACCAGACAAACAGGCTGGGTTTTTGCACAGACGCGCGCCATCACACTCATGTGTGACAGCCAGCACACCCAGCAGGTAAAGACCTCATCAAATAGTTTGTGATACGGTTCACGAGAACCCCGGATAGGACCGAAGGACCGTAGTGCGACGGTCCGCCGGTGTGAGGTCTCGACTACTCAGCCCGGGACTACGCTCGTCCATGACGACACCTGCCCCCCTGTGAAAGCGGAGTTGCCGCCATGCCGTCAAATGACGCCCGGAACCTACTGCAGATCGCTGTGCCAGCAGCGGCCGCCGGCGTGATCGCCGTCGCCGTGAGCGCCGCGATCGCGGGAGGCAAGGGTGCTCTCGGCGCGACCGTCGGCACGCTGCTGGCCATCCTGTTCATGGGAATCGGCCTCTACGTGCTGCAGTGGACGGCAAAAACGCTCCCGCAGTTGTTCCAGGCCATGGGGCTGATGCTCTACATGGCTCAGCTGTTGCTCCTCCTGATCTTCGTCGCCGTCTTCAAGGGCACCTCTCTCTTCAACGCCAAGGCGTTCGCCGTGTCGCTGGTCGTCACGACCGTCGTGTGGATGGCCGCGCAGGCGCGCGCACACATGAAGGCCAAGATCTTCTATGTCGATCCCGACCCAGCGAAGAGTGAGAAGCACGAGAAGACGGGGCCGCCGTCGTGAGGGGTAGGGGCGGGATAAAGGCCTGTGAGATCTCCTGCTATCGTCCGGTGCCAACTGCGGCATCGCGGGCGCGGGCATCCGAGCTGACGCCTGCTCAATCGCGAGGCTTGATGCCCCCCAGCCGCCCCCACATCCGTAACACCAGTCCAGTGCCGATCAGCGGCCTTGCGCCGCGCCGACACAACGAGGTTGCCGTACCCATGCGTCACGCCGAAGGAGCCCGCGGTGAGTGCTGACCAGACCCAGCTCGCCTTTGACTGGAGTTGTCGGATCATGTCCGACAACGGGTGTGGCTTCCCGGCTCCGGGCCTGCACTCGTTCCTGTTCAAGCCGATGGCCACGGTCGGCGGCTTCGAGTTCAACAAGGTGATGCTCCTCGCGATCGTCACCACGGTCGTCGTCATCGCCTTCTTCTGGGCCGCCTTCGGCAATGCCAAGGTCATCCCCGGCAAGCTGCAGATGATCGGCGAGGCCGGCTACGACTTCGTGCGCCGCGGCATCGTCTACGAGACGCTCGGCAAGCGCGAGGGCGAGAAGTGGGTGCCGCTCATGGTCTCCCTCTTCTTCTTCGTCTGGCTGATGAACATCTGGTCGGTGATCCCGCTGGCCCAGTTCCCGGTCGCCTCGGTCTTCGCCTTCCCCGTCGTGCTCGCCCTGCTCGTCTGGGTCCTGTGGGTCGGCCTGACCTTCAAGCGCCACGGCTTCGTCGGCTTCTTCAAGAACGTCACGGGCTACGACAAGTCGCTCGGCGCGGTGCTGCCGCTCGTCATGGTCATCGAGTTCTTCTCGAACCTGTTCGTCCGCCCGTTCACGCACGCGGTGCGACTCTTCGCCAACATGTTCGCCGGTCACCTGATGCTGGTGATGTTCACCGTCGCCTCCTGGTACCTGCTGAACAGCTGGATGATCCCGGCCGCCGGCATCTCCTTCGTGATGACCATGGTCATGATCTGCTTCGAGCTTTTCGTGCAGGCCGTCCAGGCGTACGTCTTCGTACTGCTGGCCTGCTCCTACATTCAGGGCGCTCTCGCCGAGCACCACTGAGCCTCAACACACCCCCCAGTCGTCCGGTGGCCAATCCCCACCGGTCCGTAAAGAGAAGGAAGATTCAGCATGGCTGCCACTGAGACCCTCGCCGCTGTCTCCGGTTCCCTCGGTTCCGTCGGTTACGGCCTCTCGGCCATCGGCCCCGGCATCGGCGTCGGCATCATCTTCGGTAACGGCACCCAGGCCCTCGCCCGTCAGCCCGAGGCGGCCGGCCTGATCCGTGCCAACCAGATCCTGGGCTTCGCCTTCTGTGAGGCGCTCGCCCTCATCGGCATCGTTATGCCGTTCGTGTTCGGTAAGTAATTCCCTCTTACCCGACACGAAACGACGAAAGGCACTGATGTGATCGCCAACCTGGTACAGCTGGCGGCCGAGGAAGAGCAGAACCCGCTCATCCCGGCCGGCCCCGAGCTGCTCGTCGGCACCATCGCCTTCGCCATCGTGTTCTTCTTCTTCTGGAAGAAGCTGCTTCCGAACATCAACAAGGTTCTGGAGGAGCGTCGCGCGGCGATCGAAGGCGGCATCGAAGAGGCCGACGCCATGAAGGTCGAGGCCCAGAGCGTCCTTGAGCAGTACAAGGCTCAGCTCGCCGAGGCCCGGCACGAGGCCGCGCGTCTGCGCCAGGAGGCGCAGGAGCAGGGTGCCGCGCTCATCGCCGAGATGCGGGCCGAGGGCCAGCGGCAGCGCGAGGAGATCGTCGCCGCGGGTCACTCCCAGATCGAGGCCGACCGCAAGGCAGCCGCGGGCGCGCTCCGCCAGGACGTCGGCAAGCTCGCCACCGACCTGGCCGGCAAGCTCGTCGGCGAGTCCCTCGAGGACCACGCCCGGCAGAGCCGTGTGATCGACCGCTTCCTCGACGAGCTCGAGGAGAAGGCCGAGGCCACGCGATGAACGGAGCGAGCCGCGAGGCCCTGGCAGCCGCACGCGAGCGTCTCGACGCGCTGACGGACTCCACGTCCGTGGACGCGACGAAGCTCGCGGACGAGCTGGCGGCCGTCACCGCGCTGCTCGACCGCGAGCCCAGCCTGCGTCGGGTCCTCACCGACCCGGCGCAGCCCGGTGAGGCCAAGGCCGAGCTGGTCCAGCGGCTGATCGGCGGTCAGGTCGGCACGACCACCGTCGACCTGGTGTCCGGCCTGGTCCGTTCCCGCTGGTCGCAGCCGCGCGACCTGGTGGACGCCCTGGAGGAGCTGGCGAACGTCGCCGACCTCACCTCGGCGCAGAAGACGGGCACGCTCGACGACGTCGAGGACGAGCTGTTCCGGTTCGGCCGGATCGTCTCCTCGAACACCGAGCTGCGTGCCGCGCTCACCGACCGCTCGGCGAGCGTCTCGGCCAAGGCCGAGCTGCTGCGCCGGCTCCTCGGCGGCCGGGCCAAGCCCGCCACCGAGCGTCTGGTCACGCGCCTGGTGTCCGCGCCGCGTGGACGTAGCCTGGAATCGGGACTGGAGTCCCTGTCCAAGCTCGCCGCCGAGCGCCGGGACCGCATGGTCGCCGTCGTCACGTCGGCGGTGCCGCTGAGCGACGGGCAGAGGCAGCGCCTCGGCGCCGCCCTGACCAAGCTCTACGGCCGCCGGATGCACCTCAACCTGGACGTCGACCCCGAGGTCGTCGGCGGGATCCGGGTGCAGGTCGGTGACGAGGTCATCAACGGCTCCCTCGCGGACCGGCTGGAGGACGCGGCCCGCCGTATGGCGAGCTAGCGACACCTCGGCAATCGAGAAAACGCAAGACGTGCTTACGGCCCTGGTTGGGCCGTGCAGAGGATTCACCTCATTCAGGGGGGAGTCCCCATCCCCCCAAAGTGAAACTTCGGGCCCAACAAGGAGAGCAGGGAACCCAGATGGCGGAGCTCACGATCCGGCCGGAGGAGATCCGGGACGCGCTGGAGAACTTCGTCCAGTCGTACAAGCCGGACGCGGCCTCGCGCGAGGAGGTCGGTACGGTCACCGTCGCCGGCGACGGTATCGCCAAGATCGAGGGCCTGCCCTCGGCCATGGCGAACGAGCTGCTGAAGTTCGAGGACGGCTCCCTCGGTCTCGCGCTGAACCTGGAAGAGCGCGAGATCGGTGCCGTCGTACTCGGTGAGTTCAGCGGTATCGAGGAGGGACAGCCGGTGCACCGCACCGGTGAGGTCCTCTCCGTCGCGGTCGGCGAGGGCTACCTCGGCCGCGTCGTCGACCCGCTCGGCAACCCGATCGACGGCCTCGGCGAGATCGAGACGTCCGGCCGCCGCGCCCTCGAGCTGCAGGCCCCCACGGTCATGCAGCGCAAGTCGGTGCACGAGCCGATGGAGACCGGCTACAAGGCCGTCGACGCCATGACCCCGATCGGCCGTGGTCAGCGTCAGCTGATCATCGGTGACCGTCAGACCGGCAAGACCGCCCTGGCCGTCGACACGATCATCAACCAGCGCGACAACTGGCGCTCGGGCGACCCGAAGAAGCAGGTCCGCTGCATCTACGTCGCCATCGGCCAGAAGGGCTCCACCATCGCCGGCGTGCGCCGCGCGCTGGAGGAGAACGGCGCCCTGGAGTACACGACCATCGTCGCCGCCCCGGCGTCCGACCCGGCCGGCTTCAAGTACCTGGCGCCGTACACCGGTTCGGCCATCGGTCAGCAGTGGATGTACGAGGGCAAGCACGTCCTCATCATCTTCGACGACCTGTCGAAGCAGGCCGACGCCTACCGCGCCGTGTCGCTGCTGCTGCGCCGCCCGCCGGGCCGCGAGGCCTACCCGGGTGACGTCTTCTACCTGCACTCCCGCCTGCTGGAGCGCTGCGCCAAGCTCTCCGACGAGATGGGCGCCGGCTCGATGACCGGTCTCCCGATCGTCGAGACCAAGGCCAACGACGTGTCGGCGTTCATCCCGACCAACGTCATCTCCATCACCGACGGCCAGTGCTTCCTGGAGTCGGACCTGTTCAACGCCGGTCAGCGCCCCGCGCTGAACGTCGGTATCTCCGTCTCCCGAGTCGGTGGTTCCGCGCAGCACAAGGCGATGCGCCAGGTCTCCGGCCGCCTCCGTGTGGACCTCGCCCAGTTCCGTGAGCTCGAGGCGTTCGCCGCCTTCGGTTCCGACCTGGACGCGGCCTCGAAGGCCCAGCTGGAGCGCGGTCAGCGCATGGTCGAGCTGCTGAAGCAGGACCAGTACCAGCCGATGTCGACCGAGGACCAGGTCGTCTCCGTCTGGGCCGGTACCAACGGCCGTATGGACGACGTCCCGGTCGCCGACATCCGCCGCTTCGAGCGGGAGCTGCTGGACTACCTGCACCGCAAGGAGTCGGGCCTGCTCACCTCCATCCGTGAGGGCGCCAAGATGTCGAGCGACACGATCCAGGCGATCGACGACGCCGTCGCGGAGTTCAAGAAGCAGTTCGAGACCTCGGACGGCAAGCTGCTCGGCGAGGACACTCCTGCCGCTGCCGCCAAGTGACGTAAGGAAGGGACCTGACTCATGGGAGCCCAGCTCCGGGTCTACAAGCGTCGCATCCGATCCGTCAGCGCGACCAAGAAGATCACCAAGGCGATGGAGATGATCGCCGCCTCGCGCGTCGTCAAGGCGCAGCGCAAGGTGGCGGCCTCCACGCCGTACGCGACCGAGCTGACGCGCGCGGTCACGGCGGTCGGTACGGGTTCGAACACCAAGCACCCGCTCACCACCGAGGCGGAGAACCCGGCCCGCGCCGCGGTTCTGCTCCTCACGAGCGACCGCGGTCTGGCCGGCGCCTTCAACTCCAACGCCATCAAGGCGGCGGAGAAGCTGACCGAGCGCCTGGAGCGCGAGGGCAAGCAGGTCGACACGTACATCGTCGGCCGTCGTGGTGTCGCCCACTACAACTTCCGTGAGCGCAAGGTCGCGGAGTCGTTCACGGGCTTCACGGACGAGCCCTCGTACGCGGACGCCAAGCAGGTGGCGGCGCCTCTGATCGAGGCCATCGAGAAGGAGACGGCGGACGGCGGCGTGGACGAACTCCACATCGTCTACACCGAGTTCGTCTCGATGATGACGCAGACCGCGCTCGACGCCAGGCTGCTGCCGCTGCGTCTCGAAGAGGTCGCCGAGGAGGCCGTCCCCAAGGGCGAGATCCTCCCGCTGTACGACTTCGAGCCGTCGGCGGAGGACGTCCTCGACGCCCTGCTGCCGCGCTACGTGGAAAGCCGGATCTACAACGCGCTGCTCCAGTCGGCCGCTTCGAAGCACGCCGCCACGCGGCGCGCGATGAAGTCGGCCACCGACAACGCGGGCGAGCTGATCAACATGCTCTCCCGTCTTGCCAACGCGGCCCGCCAGGCCGAAATCACCCAGGAAATCAGCGAGATCGTCGGTGGCGCCAGCGCCCTGGCCGACGCGACCGCGGGGAGTGACCGATAATGACCACCACTGTTGAGACCGCGACGGCTACGGGCCGCGTCGCCCGGGTCATCGGCCCGGTCGTCGACGTGGAGTTCCCCGTCGACGCGATGCCGGACATCTACAACGCCCTTCACGTCGAGGTGGCCGACCCGGCCAACGCCGGCCAGAAGAAGACGCTGACCCTCGAGGTCGCGCAGCACCTCGGTGACGGCCTGGTCCGCACCATCTCCATGCAGCCCACCGACGGTCTGGTCCGCCAGGCCCCGGTCGTCGACACCGGCAACTCCATCACGGTGCCCGTCGGTGACTTCACCAAGGGCAAGGTGTTCAACACCCTCGGTGAGGTGCTGAACGTCGACGAGCAGTACGACGGCGAGCGCTGGGGCATCCACCGCAAGGCCCCGAACTTCGACGAGCTCGAGTCGAAGACCGAGATGTTCGAGACCGGCGTCAAGGTCATCGACCTGCTGACCCCGTACGTCAAGGGCGGCAAGATCGGTCTGTTCGGCGGTGCCGGTGTCGGCAAGACGGTGCTCATCCAGGAGATGATCTACCGTGTCGCCAACAACCACGACGGTGTCTCCGTGTTCGCCGGTGTCGGTGAGCGCACCCGTGAGGGCAACGACCTGATCGAGGAGATGTCGGACTCCGGCGTCATCGACAAGACCGCGCTGGTCTTCGGCCAGATGGACGAGCCCCCGGGCACCCGTCTGCGCGTCGCGCTGGCCGGCCTCACCATGGCCGAGTACTTCCGCGACGTCCAGAAGCAGGACGTGCTGTTCTTCATCGACAACATCTTCCGCTTCACGCAGGCCGGTTCCGAGGTCTCCACGCTGCTCGGCCGTATGCCGTCCGCGGTGGGTTACCAGCCGAACCTGGCCGACGAGATGGGTCTCCTCCAGGAGCGCATCACGTCGACCCGCGGTCACTCGATCACCTCGATGCAGGCGATCTACGTCCCCGCGGACGACCTGACCGACCCGGCCCCGGCCACCACCTTCGCCCACCTCGACGCGACGACGGTTCTGTCCCGTCCGATCTCCGAGAAGGGCATCTACCCGGCCGTGGACCCGCTGGACTCCACGTCCCGGATCCTGGACCCGCGCTACATCGCCGCGGATCACTACAACGCGGCCATGCGCGTGAAGACGATCCTGCAGAAGTACAAGGACCTCCAGGACATCATCGCGATCCTCGGTATCGACGAGCTCGGCGAGGAGGACAAGCTCGTCGTCCACCGTGCCCGTCGCGTGGAGCGCTTCCTGTCCCAGAACACCCACGTCGCCAAGCAGTTCACCGGCGTGGACGGTTCGGACGTGCCGCTGGACGAGTCGATCGCCGCGTTCAACGCGATCTGCGACGGCGAGTACGACCACTTCCCGGAGCAGGCGTTCTTCATGTGCGGTGGTCTTGAGGACCTCAAGAACAACGCCAAGGAGCTGGGCGTCTCCTGAGCCCCGTGCTCTCGGTGAGGGGGCGGGTGCGTCCCGCCCCCTCACTCACGCCCTCTAGAATTGACCCCAACACCCGGCATCCCCGCCGGGTGGTGACCCGAGGAGCCACCCTTGGCTGCTGAGCTGCACGTCGAGCTGGTCGCCGCCGACCGCCAGGTCTGGTCCGGCGAGGCCACCCTGGTCGTCGCGCGCACCACGTCCGGCGACATCGGCGTCATGCCCGGTCACCAGCCGCTGCTCGGTGTGCTGGAGTCGGGCCCGGTGACCATCCGTACGAGTGATGGTGGAACGGTCGTCGCCGCGGTGCACGGCGGTTTCATCTCGTTCGCGGACAACAAGCTGTCGCTGCTGGCCGAGATCGCCGAACTGTCGGACGAGATCGATGTCCAGCGCACGGAGCGCGAGCTCGAGCGCGCGAAGGCGGAGGACGACGCGGAGGCACAGCGCCGCGCCGACGTCCGTCTGCGGGCGGCGACGGCGGCGCGTTGATCCAGCGCGCGGTGTGATGACGTCACTCAGCCGCGGTCGGTCCGGAGCAATCCGGTACCGACCGCGGCTGAGGCAGATGTGGGTGTTTTTTGGGTTTCATTACTCAGTTGTTAGCGCAGTGACACTGTCTGGGAGACGAGGAGGTCGGTGCCGATGGTCCTCGCTCTGACTGTGTGCGGAATCGTGATCGCGCTCGTGGTGGTGGGACTGTTCCTGTTCGGGCTGCGCCGCCGACTGATCCAGCGCTCCGGTGGAACCTTCGACTGTTCGCTGCGCTGGGACGTGCCCGAGAAACCGGACGCCGGCGGCAAGGGCTGGAGCTACGGCGTCGCCCGCTACAACGGCGACCGGATCGAGTGGTACCGGGTCTTCTCCTACGCCCTGCGCCCGCGCCGTGTCCTGGAGCGCGCCGCCATCGAGGTGGCCGGCCGCCGGCTCCCGGAGGGCGAGGAGGAGCTGGCGCTGCTCTCCGACGCGGTGATCCTCGCCTGCACCCACCGGGGCACGCGCCTCGAACTGGCGATGAGCGAGGACGCGCTGACCGGATTCCTCGCGTGGCTGGAAGCGGCCCCGCCCGGACAGCGGGTGAACGTGGCGTAGCCGCACCCACTTCCCCCGGCCGAGGCCGAGGGGAGCGAATGCGGCTCTGAGCGGGTGACGCTCGCCTACAGGTTGTTGCTGATCGCGCTCACCAGCTCGCCGTTGCTGGTGTCTCCGCTGAACTCCCAGAAGAACGCGCCGCCCAGGCCCTGGTTCTTGGCCCAGGTCATCTTGCCGGCGATGGTGGCCGGGGTGTCGTAGGACCACCAGTTGCCGCCGCAGTGCGCGTACGCGGTGCCCGCGACGGTGCCGGTGGCCGGGCAGGACGTCTTGAGCACCTTGTAGTCCTCGATGCCCTGCTCGTAGGTGCCCGCCGCCGGGCCCGTGGCCGTGCCGCCCGGGGCGTCCTGGGTGACACCGGTCCAGCCGCGGCCGTAGAAGCCGATGCCGATGAGCAGCTTCTTCGCCGGAACACCGATCGCCTTGAACTTGGCCATCGCGTCGGCGGTGGTGAAGCCGTCCTTCGGGATGCCGGAGTACGAGGTGAGCGGGGAGTGCGGGGCGGTCGGGCCCTTGGCGTCCCAGGCGCCGAAGAAGTCGTACGTCATCACGTTGTACCAGTCGACGGAGCTCGCGGCGCCGGCGTAGTCGGCGGCCTCGATCTTGCCGCCGTTCGAGCCGTCGGCGGTGGTGGCCGCGGTGACCAGGTTGTTCGAGCCGAACTTGGCGCGCAGCGCGGCCATCACGTTCTTGAAGGCCGCCGCCCCGCTGGTGTCACAGCTCAGCCCGCAGGCGTTCGGGTACTCCCAGTCGATGTCGATGCCGTCGAAGACGTCGGCCCAGCGCGGGTCCTCGACCAGGTCGTAGCAGGACTGCGCGAAGGCGGCCGGGTTCTTCGCTGCCTCGCCGAAGCCGCCGGACCAGGTCCACCCGCCGAAGGACCACAGCACCTTGATGTTCGGGTACTTGGCCTTGAGCTGACGGAGCTGGTTGAAGTTGCCGCGCAGCGGCTGGTCCCAGGTGTCGGCGGTGCCGCTGACGGACTGGTCGGCGGTGAACGCCTTGTCGTAGTCGGCGTAGGAGTCGCCGATCGCGCACTTGCCGCCGGTGACGTTGCCGAAGGCGTAGTTGATGTGCGTGATCTTGGCGGCGGAGCCGGACGTCACCAGGTTCTTGACGTTGTAGTTGCGTCCGTAGATGCCCCACTCGGTGAAGTAGCCGAGCTTGACCTTGTCGCCGGTGGGCGGGGGAGTGGTGCCGCCGCCGGTGGTGTGCACGGCGACCGCGCCGCTGACCGGTCCGGTCTGGTCGGCGGTGTCGCGGGCCCGCACGGTGTAGGAGTAGTCGGTGCCCGCGGTCAGACCGGTGTCGGTGTACGAGGTGGCCGTCACCGTGGAGACGACCTTGCCGTCGCGCAGGACGTCGTAGTTCTTGACGCCCTTGTCGTCGGTGGCCGCACCCCAGGAGAGCTTCACCGAGGTGTCGGTGATGCCGGATGCGGTCGGGTTGCCGGGGGCGGAGGGTGCCGCGTCACCGGGGACCGTGGTGCCGTCGCAGCTGTCGCCGTTCAGCTTGCAGTTGGACGGCGAGCCGGGACCCGCGCCGTTGAAGCCGAAGGAGACGGTGGCACCGGGGGCGATGCTGCCGTTGTAGGACTTGTTCTTGGCGGTCCAGTGGGTGCCGGAGTTCGTGACGTCCGCGTCCCACGCGGAGGTGACGGACGTACCGGAGGGGAAGTCCCACTCGACGGTCCAGGAACTGATGGCGCTGGTGCCGGTGTTCTTCACGGTCCACTGACCGCCGAAGCCGGTGCCCCAGTCGCTGGTCTTGGTGAAGCTCGCCGTCGCGTTCGCCGCGGCCTGGGCGGGGCTCGCGAGACCGACCAGGCCGGCCAGGGGGAGCAACAGGGTCGCGAACCCTGCCGCGGCTCTGTGTCTGAAGCGCATGCTGCGCCTCCCTCTTCATCGGGGGTGTCAGGGGCATGACTGAGCCTTCACGCCCACAGTGCCGCGAGAATAGAAAGGTCTGGACCACATGGTCAATAGGTCTGGACCACTTGTTCCTCGGCTCCGGCCGGATCCCCAACTCCTGCTCCCGGGCACCCGTTTGCCCCCGGCCGCGCGGCTCCGGCCTCCCCGGCGGACGGCTGACATGCGCCTTCGCCGCGCCCTCCGCCGCCTCCTGACGCCGCACGATCTCCGTGTAGGGCGGCCCCTCGCCGCCGCCCTGGCGGCCCCGGGAAACGGCACGGCCCGCGCCCTCCGCAAGTGGAAGGTCGCGGGCCGCCGGATCCTGGCCTCGCCGGTCGCCCCGGCCGTCCGGCTAGCGCTCCCCGCCCGGCACCCACAGCACGTCGCCGGTGTCCTTGTTCGCCGTCCGGGCCAGGATGAACAGCAGGTCGGACAGGCGGTTGAGGTAGGTCGCGGTCAGCGGGTTCATCACCTCGCCGTGCGCCTCAAGCGCCGCCCAGGTGGAGCGCTCGGCCCGGCGGACCACGGTGCACGCCTGGTGCAGCAGGGCGGCGCCGGCGGTGCCGCCCGGGAGGATGAAGGAGCGCAGCTTCTCCAGCCGCTCGTTGAAGCGGTCGCAGTCCGCCTCCAGCCGGTCGATGTAGAACTGCTCGACCCGCAGCGGCGGGAACTCCGGGTTCTCCTTGACCGGCGTCGACAGGTCCGCGCCCACGTCGAACAGGTCGTTTTGGACACGGGTGAGGACCTCGACGATCTCCGCGTCCAGGCCGCCCAGCGCGATCGCCGTGCCGAGCACCGCGTTCGCCTCGTTGGCGTCGGCGTACGCCGAGATCCTGAGGTCCGTCTTGGCGACCCTGCTCATGTCGCCGAGGGCGGTGGTGCCCTTGTCGCCGGTCCTGGTGTAGATGCGCGTCAGATTGACCATGTGACCAGCGTAGTTACGCTCCGGCCGTCCGGAACACGCGTGTGCCCACTGTCACGGTCAGCACGGCGAAACCGACCGCCACGAGACCGCCGTACAGCATGTGCGCGCTCGTGTACCGGCCGACGTAGGCGTCGCGGACCGCGTCCACCAGATAGCGGAACGGCACGCAGTGCGAGAGCAGGTTCAGCCAGGCCGGCCCGAGGGTCATCGGGAGCATCAGGCCGGACAGCAGCATCGACGGCATCGACACCGCGTTGATCAGCGGCCCGAACTCCTGCGGGGTGCGCACCTTCATCGCCAGCGCGTACGACAGCGAGGCCAGCGACACCGTGAGCAGGGCGACGAAGGCGAAGCCGATGAGGATGCCCGGCAGCGGTGCGCGCAGGCCCATCACGAGTGCGGCCAGCACCAGCAGCACCGCCTGGAGGACGAAGACCGTGGCGTCCCGCAGGACCCGGCCGAGGAGCAGGGCGAGACGGCTGACGGGGGTCACCCGCATTCGCTCCAGCACCCCCTGGGCGTTCTCCATGATGATGGTGAAGCCAGCGAACAGAGCGCCGAACAGACCCAGTTGGAGCAGCAGTCCGGGCACCAGCACCTGCCAGGAGCTGCCGTCGCCGCCCAGTGGCAGGCCGGTGAGCAGCGGCCCGAAGAAGAGGAGGTACAGCAGGGGCGTCAGCACACCGAAGAGCAGGGCGAAACGCGAGCGCAGGGACTGACGGAGATAGCGGCCGTAGACGAGGGCCGTGTCGTGCAGCAGCATGCGGGCGTCCTATACGGCGAGGGGGGCGGCGTCGGCCGGGGCGGGACCGCGGCCGGTGATGGCGAGGAAGGTGTCCTGGAGGGTGGCGTCGATCGAGCCGCCGTGCGCCAGCTTGAGCGCGCTCGGCGTGCCGTCGGCCACCACGACACCCCGGTCGACGACGACCAGGCGGTCGGCGAGGGCGTCGGCCTCGTCCAGGTAGTGGGTGGTCAGGCAGACGGTCGTGCCGTGCCGGTCACGGAGCCCGCGGACCAGGTCCCACAGGTCGGCGCGGCTGCCGGGGTCGAGGCCGGTCGTCGGCTCGTCGAGGAACAGCACCTTCGGGCGGTGGGTGAGCGCCATCGCGATGTCCAGACGGCGCCGCTGGCCGCCGGAGAGCGCGGCCGTCCTGCGGTCGAGCAGCTCGGTGAGGTCCAGCTCGCGGGCGAGTTCGGCGGTGCGCCTGACCGCCTCGGCCTTCGGCAGGCGGTACATCCGGGCCTGGGTGACCAGCTCCTCCCGGACGGTGACCCGCGGGTCGACCCCGCCTGACTGGGCGACGTATCCGGAGACCCGGCGCACTCCGCCCGGCTCGGTGGCCAGGTCGTACCCGGCGACGGTCGCCGCGCCGCCGGTGGGCTTCAGCAGGGTGTTGAGCATCCGGAGGGTGGTGGTCTTGCCGGCGCCGTTGGGCCCGAGGAGGCCGAGGATCTCGCCCTCCCGGACGGCGAGGTCGACACACCGTACGGCCTCCACCGGGCCGGCTTTCGTCTGGAAGGTGCGGGCCAGGCCGGCCGCGCTGATGACTGCTGCCATGGCGTACAGAAAAACAGAGTCTCTTAAATTTTGCAATGACCCCAAGTTTTCATCGGACCCAGCGAAGCTAGGATGCGGGCATGGCTGAGGGGCTCAGGGAGCGGAAGAAACGGCAGACCAGGCAGTACATCTCGGATGTCGCCACGGGACTGTTCGTCGAGCGCGGGTTCGACGCGGTGACGGTCGCGGAGATCGCCGAGGCGGCCGACGTCTCCGTCAACACCGTCTACAACTACTTCCCCGCCAAGGAGGACCTGTTCTTCGACCGCTCCGCCGGCATGGTCGACCGGCTCGCCCGCTGGGTGCGCGGCCGCCCGGCCGGTGAGTCGGCGGTCGCCGCCGTGCTGCGCGAACTGCGCGAGGAGGTCGAGGCGGTGTCCCCGCGGGTGGGGCTCATCCCCGGGTACGCGGCGTTCATGAGGGTCATCGAGGAGGCTCCCGCGCTGCGCTCCCGGCTGTGGGGCATCGGCCAGGAGGTGCAGTCCACCCTGGAGCGGGAGCTGCGCGAGGAGACCGGCGCCGCGGACGACGACGACCTGCCGCATCTGATGGCCGGCCAGATCGCCTGGGCGCACAGTACGGTCATGGCGGTCATCGGCCGCGAGATGGTCAGGGGGCGCGATCCGCGCGATGTCTCGCGGGAGGTGCTCGCCCTCCTCGACGACATCGAGGACCTGCTGAGCGAGCAGGTCCTCACGTACGCGGTGCGCGCCGGGGCCTGAAAGGCCTGAAGGATCTGGCCACGGGCTTGCATCCGGCGGCCGGCCAGGGCCGGCCCGCGTCAGCCGATGGCGATGCGCGGGTGGGCGGCGGGCCGGATCCAGGACATGATGCCGTCCATCGTGGCGCGTGGCACCGACACACAGCCGGCCGTCGCCCCCGATCCGTTGACGTGCAGGAAGATCCCCGCTCCCCGGCCCGGGGTGGCCGGCCACCGGTTGAAGTTGATGACGAGGGCCTTGGCGTACTGCGTCGGGTAGTTGACCAGGTGCTCGCTGCCCCGGTCGCCGGACTCCGTGAGCGGGAAGTCGGCGCCCGCCTCGCCGTGCATCGAGTTGTAGTACTTCGACTGCGGGTCCTCCACCCACCAGTCGTCGGACCCGACCACGTGGTACGGCATGCTCGTGCCGCCCGCCTGGACGCCGAACCCCTCGGTGATGGTGTAGGTCCCGGACGGCGTGGTGTACGTGCTCTGCCGCCGGGTCGCCCCGTTCGTCACGCCGTTCGACCCGACCCGCCCGGCACCCGTGCTGAACTGCGCCTTCCAGCCGGCGGTTTCCTTGGCCCAGGCCGTGACCGTGGCGTAGGAGCCGCTCGCCTTGACGGTGATGACCTGAGTGGCGTCGCCGACCTCGACCGGGACGGGGAAGTCGGGTGCGCTCCCGGTGCCCGAACTCCCCGCGCCCGCGCCTGAACCGCCGCCGGAACGGGCGTGGGCGCCGGAGGCGGACGCCGTCTCCTTCGAAGAGGCGCCGGCACTCGGCTCGGCCGACGCGGACGACGATGCGGAGGCCGAGGCCGAGGCGGACGCGGACGCCGACGTCGACGCGGACGCGGACGCGCTCGCGGACCCGGTGGCCGAGGCACCGGACTCGACGGTGGCCTCGGCGGCGACCTGCTCGGCGGGGTCGGCGCCGGCATCGCCGCTTCCGCAGCCCGACACGAGGAGCAGCGCACCGCCCGCCGCGGCCGTGGCGAGGAGCCTGCGGGGGCGGGAGGGGGCGGGCCGGGAGATGAGCGGAGCGGATGTTTCGGACAGCACGAGGTGATCCTTCATCGAGGTGAGGGTGGGAGGACGGGGGAGGCGGGAAGCGTGGCGGGCGGCCGGCGCGAGGGGCTCAGCCCTGCTTCGGGCCCTCCGGGGCGGGCAGGGCGCCGGAGCAGGTGGCCCGGCCGAAGTTCCCGCTGGCGGTGGCGCTCTGGACGTGGTGGCCGCGGACGGCGAGTGCGCAGTGCGCGGTGCCGCCGCCCTCGCCGAGCACGATGTTGATGAGCGGGTCCCGGCCGACCGGGACCTCGACGGTCCGGTGCCAGGGCAGCCGGGCGGCCCGGACCACGGTGGCCGTCCCGGACTCGCTGCGGGCCTGGAAGGTGAGGTCGGCGGTGCCGGTGCCGGTCACCTCGTAGGTGACGGAGGCGGTGGGGGTCCGATGCTGGGCCGGGGTGTCGTCCCCGTCGCCACCGAGGACGCCGTACAGCACGAGCCCGCCGCACGCGGCCAGCACGCCACCGGCGACGAGCAGGCCGGCCCGGTCCGGACGGCGGCCGGCACCGGCGGCCGGCACCTGGTCCTTTTCCGGTGTGCTCGCGGATTCCGCGCTTTCCTCAACGGTTTCCGAATTCTCCTCGGCAGACTCCGCCGACGGCTTTTCCGCGCCCATGAACAATCCCTTTCAGCTCCGCAACCGGCTCCTTATACGTGATGGCGCGCGACGGTCGCAAGTGGGCGGACAAACCGGGCGGAGAAAACCCGCGAGTGCCGAAGTGTCGGACTTGAGAGGTCACTTGACACGGCATCACCCGGGTGATTAGAACCGCGGCGCCGCTACGTCTGACCTGGCTCTTCTTTGCAGTCTGGTTGGCACGTTGCCGGTTTTTACGACGTCAAACACGAAGAAAGGGTTGCGGTGAAACCCAAATTGGGCAGGCTTGCCGCGTGCCTTGTGGTCTCCGCGGTGGTCAGTACCGCGTTGCCGCAGGCCGCATATGCGGCAACGGATTCCGACGATGGTGGCGGAAAGGGGGTAGTCGACACCGTAAAGGGATGGTTCGGTGCCGATGACGACGACGAGCACGAGCTCGCGGCGCCCCCGTCGCACGACGAGCTGGAGGTCGCCGACCGGCAGAAGCTGCCGAGGGGCAAGCGGGCGGCCAAGGCGAAGCGGGTCGCGGAGCTGAAGAGCCGGCGTACGTCGAGTGCGCGGTTCTGGCGGATGTCGGACGGCCGGGTGCAGGCGGAGCTGTCGGCGGTGCCGACGTCGTACCGCTCGGGCTCGGGGAAGAAGGCCTCCTGGAAGCCGATCGACACCGCCGTCCACACGACGGACGCGAAGGGCTTCGACTTCGCCAACACGGCCAACGAGGGCCGGAGCTGGTTCGGCTCGCACGCCGGCCGGCTGGTGAAGTTCCAGTCGCCGGACGGCCGTTCCGTCACCCTCGGCCTCAAGGACGCCGACGCCTTGAGGCCGGTGGCGAAGGGCTCGACGGTCACGTACAAGGACGCCGTGCAAGGCGCGGATCTGGAGTACGGGGTGGGCCGGGGCCGGGTGAAGGAGAACATCACCCTGGCGAAGCGCCCGAGCGGGCCGGTGCGGTTCACATTCACGCTGGACACCGACGGACTTACGCCCAAGGCGCGCAAGGACGGCTCGATCGCGCTGTACGGCGAGCTGCCGCACACGCCGGTGATGGTGATCCCGGCGCCGTTCATGACGGACGCGAAGAAGGCCGACAAGTCGGTCTTCGGCAAGACCTACAGCACGCGCGTCTCGCAGAAGCTCACCAAGGACGGCAAGTCCTGGGCACTGACGGTGACGCCGGACGCGAAGTGGCTGGCCGCCAAGGAGCGCCAGTACCCGGTCGTCATCGACCCGACGATCACGATCGCGCCGTCGCCGATGGACTCGCAGGACACGATGGTCCTGTCGGATCAGGCGTCGACGAACTTCAACACCACGTGGAAGCTGTCGGCGGGCAAGACCGACACGGGCATCTCGCGTTCACTGATCAAGTTCCCGTTGAGCGAGATCCCGTCGGGTACGAGTATCGACACGGCGCGCCTGGAGATGTACTTCGACCAGGCGCACACCACCAACGCCAACGACGTCACCATCGGTGCCTACCGGGCAACCGGGGCGTGGAACGAGTCGACGGCGACCTGGTCCAACACCAGCTCCCTGGTGGGCGAGCTGTCCGGCACCAGCGTCCAGGTGGACGACGGGGACGCCGGGACGACGGCCGCGGTGGGCTCGTGGAAGCCGGGGTCGACGACGTACGGCATCGACGGCGACTACCTGTACAACAAGGACGCGGTCCTCGGGGACACCTACACCTGGCAGCCGAACCTGCCGGAGGCCGCCTCGTACCGGGTGGACGCGCACTACGTGCAGGCCGCCGACCGGTCCACGGCCGCTCCGTTCACGGTGACCAGCAGCGACCCCACCGCGACCTACACGTTGGACCAGACGGCCGGCACGGCCGGTGTGTGGGCATCCCTCAAGGGCGGCTCGCAGATCAACTTCGCCAAGGGCACCGCGGGCAAGGTCGTACTGAAGGACACCGACGCCACGCATGCGGTGATCGCGGACGCGATGCGCTTCGTGAACCCGGCGTCGATCGTGAAGAACACCGGTGAGTACAACCAGTGGCACAAGTTCCCGGTGACGGACACCGTGCAGCAGTGGGTGGACGGCACGTCCACCAACAACGGCTTCGTGCTCAAGGCCACCGACGAGTCGGCGACCGCGCCGACCGGCGGTCCGCGGTATGAGTCGGGTGACGGTGACTACGGCGGCGAGACGGCGACGATCCCGCGGCTGACGGTGACCTACGGCAAGGTCGGCACCTCGCTGAACTCGCCGACGGTCGTCCATGGCACGGGCCCGGAGCTGTCCTGGAAGGCGTACTCCAACACCACCGGTGACAGCGGTCTGGACATCGTGGAGTACCAGCTCCACCGCTCCACGCAGCAGACGTTCACGCCGTCCGCGGCGACCCTGGTCGCGCCGATCGGCAAGTCGACGACCGCGTACACGGACACCACCGCCACCCCGACGCCGGACACGTCGTCGGACGAGATCGGCCGGTCGTACTACTACCAGCTCGCCGTGAAGACGAAGAACGGCCAGCTGCTGGGTTCCCCGACCCGCATCGTGGGTGTGCCGAAGGCCGGCCGCACCATGCGGCTGATCCAGGGCACCTCCGGGGTCACCGACACCACGTTGTCGTCCGGTCAGCCGACCACCAACGAGGACACGATCTCCTCGTTTGGTGTGGGTCAGAAGTGGCTGGAGGTGGGCAACAACTCCACCACCTACGGCAAGGCCCGCGCGGCCATGAAGTTCACCACGTCCAGCATTCCGACGTCCGCCACGGTTCTCGAGTCGCGGCTGTTCATGTGGGGCGCGGAGACGACGACCGACACGAACGGCGCGATCTACGAGCTGCACGGCCTGAACAAGGACTTCAACGAGACCCAGGCCACCTGGAACAACGCCACCTCCACCACCGCGTGGACGACCGCCGGCGGCGACTACTCCGGCACCGTCTCCGACACGGTGGCGCAGGTCTCCGAGGTCGGCCGGCACTGGTGGGACGCGACCTCACTGACCCAGGGCTGGATCAAGACCCCGGCCTCGAACCACGGCGCCCTGGTCAAGCTGAAGGACGAGACGACGACCGGGCCGCAGGAGCGGTCGCTGTTCCTGTCCTCGGAGGCGCCCGACCCGCAGCTCGGCCCGCTGCTCCGCGTGATCTACGTCGACTCCACGACCGCGGACACGTACTACGCGCCGCAGACCCCGGCCCGGATGACCCCGAACTCCACGTACACGGTGGACTTCACGGTCACCAACACCACGTCGAGCGCGTGGGCGGCCGGTGAGCGACAGCTGTCCTACACCTGGCAGCTCCCCGACGGCACGGACGTGACGACGGGCGGCAACCAGGCGGCGACCGCGATCCCGGCGCTCAGCCCCGGTCAGTCGGCGACGATCAAGGCGACGGTGAAGACGCCGATCAACTCCGACTCCGGCAACAAGCGCACGGACTACGTGCTCGGCTGGGACGTCAAGAAGGTCTCCGACGGCACCTGGCTGTCGGCAGGCACGGGTGGCATACCGCCGCTGAAGCAGAACGTGGCCGTGGAGGACCCCACCTCCAACGCGCTGGGCCTGGAGAAGTTCTACTCCTACACCGGCAAGAACACCGGTGCCGGTTCGACCGTGATGAACAACCTCGGCTCCGGCAACAGCGTGTGGTCGTACAACGCGTTCACCAACCCCGGCCGGGGTCTGACCACGTTCGCCCGCGTCTCGTACAACTCGCTGGACACGTCCGACACGGTGTCGGGTGCGGGCTGGTCCGCGCAGCTCGCCGGGCCGATCCGCCTCGGTGCGGCGCTGGACTTCCACCCCAACCCGGTGCAGAACGCCACCGAGATCCGTCTGCCCGACGGTGACGGCACCACGCACGTCTTCACCAAGCAGGCGGACGGCACCTGGAAGGCCCCGGCGGGCGTCCACTACCGCATCACGATGAAGGCGGGCCTGGACTGCACGCCGAACAAGGACCCGATACCCGACGCCTGGACCCTGCTGCGCCCGGACGGTACCCGTTTCCTGTTCGGCTGCGACGGCTATCTGACGTCTGCTGTCGACAAGAACGGCAACACGCAGACGTACACGTACGAGGAACGCAAGTCCAACAACAAGCCGACCAAGTTCCTCACGTACATCACCGACCCGGCGGGCCGGCAGTCGCTGACGGTCGACTACTACGAGAAGGGCGACGCGTCGTACGACTACATCGACGACACGGGCGCCAAGGTCAGCGACACCAACCTGACCAACTCCAAGATCTACGACCACGTGAAGTCCATGACGGACATCTCGGGCCGGAAGATCTCCTTCTTCTACACGACGAAGGGCCTGCTCGGTCAGTTCACCGACGGCGACGGCTCCGCCCAGCCGAAGGACTTCAAGTTCACCTACGACGCCACCCAGGGCAACAAGAACGTCAAGCTGGTCAAGGCCACCGACCCGCGCGGCCACGGCACCCAGCTCGCGTACTTCGAGCCGAAGGCGGGTGACGACCCGAAGTACCACTGGTGGACGAAGACCGTCACCGACCGCCTCGGCGGCGACAGCGGCTTCGCCTACGCGGCCGACACGGCGAACACCAAGTTCACCGACACCACCGTCACCGACGCCGAGACGCACGCCACGAAGTATGTGACCGACGACTTCGGGCGCCCGGTCCAGACGACCAACGCCAAGTCGCAGACGTCGAAGATGAGCTGGGACGCGGACAACAACGTCACCTACCTGGAGGAGGACAACGGCGCCAAGACCGCGTACTGCTACGACCAGAAGACGGGCTACCCGCTCTGGCAGCGCGACGCGGAGAACAACAAGGCGGGCGTACCGGACCAGACGACCACCTGCGTGACGGACAGCTCCAAGTGGCCGGCGAACGCGTCGAAGTACGAGTACCAGACGCGTGCGGACGGCTTCTCGGCGGACCTGTTCCGCAAGACGTCACCGGAGGGCCGCGCCTGGCAGTTCGGCTACGACTCGTTCGGCAACATGAAGACGGTCACGGACCCGAAGGGTGTCGCAACGACGTCGGTGCCTGACGACTACACGACCAAGTACGACTACGACAGCTACGGGCAGCTGACCAGGGCCACCGACGCCAATGGCAATGCCACCGTCAACTCCGACTTCGACGTCGTCGGCTACCCCAAGACGATCACCGACGCGGAGAGCCACGCCACCTCGTTCGTCTACGACGAGCGCGGTGAGGTCACGTCGGTGACCGACGCGCTGGGTACCACCACCACCCAGACCTACGACATCTTCAAGCGTCCGCTGGCCAACAAGCTGCCCAAGGAGCAGGCAAAGGGGGTGTTCATCACCACTCCGGCCCCGGTGTACGACGCCAACGACAACGTCACCACCAGCACCGCCGCGGACGGCGTGGTGTCCACCGCGGTCTATGACTCCGCGGACCAGGTGACCGAGACGACCGGCCCGGACAACAACCTGAGCGGTCGCACGACGCGCTACACCTACGACAAGGTCGGCAATCTCAAGACCACGACCGAGCCCAAGGGTGTGGCGACGACCTCCGTACCGGACGACTACGTCACCACCAACAACTACAACGAGATCTACCAGCTCATGTCGGTGGTGAACGCCCAGGGCGACAAGGTCTCCTACGAGTACGACAACGTCGGCAACGCGGTCACGGTCATCGACCCGAAGAAGAACGCCACCGCCGACACCACCGACTACACCAGCAAGAGCGCCTACGACCTCAACCACCGAGTCACCAAGGTCACCGACGCGGCGGGCAAGTACGCCACGCGCGAGTACGACAAGGACTCGCTGATGGTCAGGAGCACCGACAAGGAGGGCAACACCAGCGAGGTCGTCTACGACGAGCGCGGCAAGACGATCGAGCAGCGGGTCCCGTACTCGGGCACCACTCTTCGCACCACGAAGTTCGAGTACGACCAGATGGGCAACACCACCAAGGTGATCAGCCCGCGCGGCACCGCCACCGCGGCCGCGGACGACTTCACCAGCCGCACCGAGTACGACAAGCTCAACCGTCCGGCCAAGCAGTACCAGCCCTACGACCCGGCGGACTCCCGCTACAACGACCCCAACGTCTACACCCAGACGACGTACGACGAGGTCGGCCGCGTCTCGCGGGTCTCCGCGCCGCCGTCGGCGGGTCAGACGGTCCGCAACGACACCGACTACACCTACTTCGACAACGGTTGGACCAGGACGTCCACCGACCCGTGGGACATCGTCACCTCCTACGGCTACAACCAGACCGGCCAGCAGGTCTCGCGCACCCTCACCTCCGCCGGCGGCTCGAGCTCGCGGACCCAGGGCTGGGCGTACTACCCCGACGGCAGCCTCCAGGCCCGTTCCGATGACGGCGTGCCGGTCGGCGCCCACGTGGTGGTGGCCGACAACTCCGACACCCAGACCACTTCGGCGACCGGCACCTGGGCCACGGCTTCGGCCACCGGCCAGCAGGGTTACGACCACCGTACCCACGCGGCGGGGACGTCGACGGACACGTTCACCTGGACTCTGAACGTTCCGCAGGACGGCAGCTACACCGCCTATGCGAAGTACCCGACGACCTCGGGCGCCTCCACGGCGGCGAAGTACACCGTCACCCACGACGGCGGTACCACCGACAAGACCGTCAACCAGACCACCGGCGGCGGCACCTGGGTCTCCCTGGGCTCGTTCACCTTCAAGCAGGGGAACACGTCCAAGATCACCCTGGCGCCCGACGCCTCCGGCAAGGTCGTCGCCGACGCGGTGAAGATCGTCCGCACCGTCACCGAGACGGACAACGAGAAGAAGGACTTCACCTACTCGTACGACCTCAACGGCAACCTCGCCTCGATCGCGGACGCCTCCTCGGGTGCCAAGATCGACAAGTACACGATGACCTACACCGGGCTGAACCAGGTCCAGAAGGTCAGCGAGTCGCTGTCCGGCACCGAGAAGAAGGCCACGTCGTTCACCTACGACGCCAACGGCCAGAAGGAGACGACGAGCCACCCGGACCAGTACGCGCAGTACTTCTACGACGTGCGCGACCTGGTCAAGACGGTGAAGGTCGGCAAGTCCGCCTCGGACGCCTCGCCGAAGACCACCGATTACACCTACACCGACCGCGGCCTGCGGCTGAAGGAGACCAAGGCCAACGGCAACACGGTCGACTACACCTACTACCTGAACGCGGCGCTGAAGAGCCAGACCGAGAAGAAGCCCAACGGCACCCTGGTCTCCTCGCACACCTACGCCTACGACGCCAACGGCAACCAGGCGCAGGACGTCGCGTCCAAGATGAACGCCGACAACCACGGCGCGTACCTGAACTCCACCACGGACTACACGTACGACCCGGTCAACCGGCTCGCCCAGTCCGTGAAGACGGGAACCGGCGCGGGCACCGAGACCTACGTCCACGACGCCAACGCCAACGTCGTCACCCAGACGATCAAGAACGTCACGACCAACTACACCTACGACCGCAACCGGCTCCTCAGCTCGAGCATCGGAGCCGCCACCAACAACTACAACTACGACCCGTTCGGCCGACTGGACACGGTCGTCGCGGGCGGCAAGGTCGTCGAGGACCGGGACTACGACGGCTTCGACCACGTGGTCAAGAACGCCAAGCTGCAGACCGACGGGGTCACGACGAAGACCACCACCTATGTCTTCGACCCCCTGGACCGCACGGCATCCAAGACGGAGGCCGGCAAGACCACCGACTTCAACTACCTCGGTACCTCCAGCGAGGTTCTCAACGAGGCCGTTGCCGGCGAGGTCACCAAGTCCTACCAGTACAGCCCGTGGGGCGAACGCCTGACACAGCTGAAGCACAACACCGACGGCTCCGAGGAGCTCGGCGTCTACGGCTACAACGGCCACACCGACGTCGAAACCCTCACCGACAGCAGCGGTGACACCAAGTCCACCTACGGCTACACGGCCTACGGCACCAACAACGACGCCGACTTCACCGGCATCGACAAGCCCGACACCGCCCAGCCGGACAAGGAGGCGTACAACCCCTACCGCTTCAACGCCAAGCGCTGGGACGCCGCCAGCGGCACGTACGACATGGGCTTCCGTGACTACAGCCCCGGCCTGAACCGCTTCACCAGCCGGGACATGTACAACGGCGCCCTGGCCGACATGCAGCTGGGATCGGATCCCTTCACCGGGAACCGCTACGCCTTCACCGGCGGCAACCCGATCAGCAGCGTCGAGCTCGACGGACACAACTGGTGCGAAGGGGGCGCCCTCTGCCCCTGGGACGACAACTTCGCCTCTGCCTGGGTCGGCACCGTCGAGACTGTCGCCGACACGCTTGCCAGCCCCGTGATCGCCGCAGAGCCGATTCTTCGGGAGAAGTGCCCTGGGTGCTTCGGAACTCCCGGTGATCCCAATGGAGTGGATCTGGGATTCGAATGGGTCTCGGGCCGCGGCCCCAAGCATCGGGACTTCGGCGGAAACGACGCCTTCACGCAGTCGCTCATGGACCACTACCACGTCCAGCGGGTGCGGGAGATCGCGGCTGACAACATCAACGGCGGAAACTACAATCTGGGCGCCAAGGTCGCCCAGTACACGGACAAGGACACGGGTGTCACATACAACAACGGCTTGAATCACTCGCTGAACTCCAAGACCGTCTTCATGGACTTCACGTCGAACATGTCCGCGGCGTTCCTGGGTTCCTACACCATGGACTACACGGTCAAGTCGGTCGACAAGAAGGCGGGAACGGCGACCATTCAGTTCCATGTGGCAAACGACAGCACCATGAATTCCGGGACGCATATCGCCCCGGAGCTCGGCGGGTACAGTGAGTGGTGGAGTGAACACATCGCCAAGCCCCTCAATTCGTACTACGATACGGGGCGTTTCAGCACGAAAACGCAGAGCATAACGTGGATGGAGACGGTCGACCTCAACGACCCCAAGGCTCCGTCGGCGTCATCTGGGTCGTCGGGTTCATCGGGTTCATCGGGGTCGTCAGGGTCATCGGACTCGTCGTCCGGCGGCCTGCTGGACAGCATCACAAGTTGGGTCTCCAGCCTCTTCTGACGGCAGGCTGACGCGCTAGCCACCGCCGGTCGACCGGTCGGGACGCGCCTTGAAAAACGGCGAGGTTGCTCCCAGGGAACCCTGGGAGCAACCTCGCCGCCCGTAACGACTGGAAGTAGATGGCGTGAAATTCGACATATTTCGCATCAGTGCAGGCCTTGCGACTGCTACCTTGACGGTACTTGCCTCGACCGCTTGCGGGACAAGCGAGCCCGCCCACGTCGTCCCGGAGTCCCTACGTCATTCCGAATTGGTCGGCCGATGGGACGGAGAGCGGGAATGTGGATCGCCGCTTCCGGTCATTCGACTGCGCGACGATTACACCTTTTCCGTCAAGGAATTTCCGCTCGAGTGGGACGGCCCCGTGCCGGACGCACAGGTGACGCGTCGTTCAGTCGGCGGGAAATGGCATGCGGTCAGCGAAGACCCTGGCCTGCCCCCCTATGTGATGCTCAATTTCGAGAATCAGAAGGACAGCAAGCTTCTCACCTTCACTTTGGATCACGGGAAGCTGCGTATGAACGGGAGTGTCGAGGCGAACGGGGGGGATTCCTATGCCTACCCATGTCACTACAGACGTAACTCTGCCGATCCCGACTCCGGCCGATAGCGGCTCTGTCAAACGTACGGCTGTCCGGGTGTGTCCTGCTGTCGGTGGCGTCCGCCTTCCTGGTGCCGGCGGTGGCGATGTGCCGGCTCGGCGATGCCGTGAACCGGCGAGGAGGACCATGGACGGCATGCTGAGGATCGAAGAGCTGGAGGTCGTGCTTCCGGCGATGACACGGTGGCGTGTGCCAGGAGGCCGCGCTGTGGACTGGGCCGCTCTCGAGGCGGCCCTCGGGACGGCGCTGCCCTCGGACTTCCGCTCGCTGGCGGAGGCGTATCCGGTCCTGGTCGTCGACGACTTCCTGATGGTGTCCCTTCCCCGGCCCGGGGGTGAGGTGTCGTGGGCTTCCGCGAGCCGGGACGACGAGATCCTCCAGGACCTGTACGAGATGGGCGACACCGAGGACTACGTCCCCTTCCCGCGGCCGGGAGGCCTGATCGGCTGGGCGTCGTCCAACTCCGGCGACGACTTCTACTGGAGGACGGGCCCCGCGGACCCGGACGCCTGGCCGGTGGTCGTCCGCACGGACAACGCCGACTGGATCGAGTTCCCGGTCGGCGCCGTCGAGTTCCTGACCGGCGTGTACGGGCGCACCATCGATGTGCCGGGCATGCCCCGGAACTTCCCCCGCGACCACCCGGAGGTGCTGGGCCTGAGCGACTGACGGTCGCCCGAGCTCCGAACGCATGGGAGGAGCCATCGCCCCGGGACCCCGGTGGCGATGGTTTGCCCCGGTTCGCCCGGGCGTTGGCGATCGCGTCGGCGGCTGCTGTATAAACGGGCCGCCCAAGAACCTCCCGCCCCTTCCGAAGGGTCCGTTCGTGCTGTCCGGAATACGTCCCAGCCGCGTTGGACACCGCTCTCTCGGCGTCGCCCTGGTCGTGGCCGCCGTGGCCGTGACCGGCTGTTCCCCCCTCGGAGGCGAGCCGAAGCCGGCGCGGAAGCAGCATGCTCCGAAGACCGCGCGGGCCGGATCCGGGGCGACCGGTACGCCCCGTTCCGCGGCGAGTGCCGCGCCGGACCCGAGGACCGCCGCGCAGTTCGTCGCCCGTGCCCGGCGGGCCATGAAGGATGAGCGGGGGTGGACGTTCGTCCTGCGCGGCAGTGAGTCCGCCGTCATGCGGGGACAGGCGCCGTCCAGCGCCACGTACACCGCGACGGTGCACCGCACCACCGGCCCCGAGGCGCTCCAGCAGACCGGCACGGTCACCACCGGCAAGGGGGAGCGCAAGTCCGAGGTGGTGTACGTCGTCGGCGGCACGGGTTACGTCAAGGACGGCGCCGGCGCCTGGAAGAAGGGGCCGCTGTCCGACCCCGGCATCGCCAATGACGTCGAGGATCCCCTCGCGGAGCTGGACGCGTTCGAGGCGTACGCCAAGAGCGCGAAGGTGAGCCGCCGCACGGGGGCGGGCGGCGGTCTCGTGCGGCTCCAGGTCGACGCGTCCGGCTGGCAGTTGTCCGCCGCCCGCGGCCGTCCCGCGCTGAAGCGCGCGGTGCGGGAGGCGGAGCCCACCCTGGCTCAGCTGCGCAAGGCCGGGGTGACGGCGGCCGACGGCCAAATCACCCTCAAGAGCTTCACCGAGACGTGGGACCTGGACGCGGCGCACGGATACCGGCTCGCGTCACACCGTTACGCGTTCACCTTCCTCGTCCCGTTCCAGGGCGGCGACATCACGGTGAGCCAGGAGGTACGGGCCGACAACCGGGGCGTGTTCACCGGACGCGTGGCCCTGCCCGCCGACGCGACGTGACGGCGGCCGCCGGCCGGCCCGGACACGGCGCCCGGCCCGGCGTCCCGGGGGCCGGGCGAGGGCGACGCTAACGACGTGGTCGGCTATTGAAGACCGGGGGCCGGGCCATGCGGCTCAGTCCCCCGAGGTCTCACCGTGGTTGGTGTTTTCGGCCGTTGGTGAACGTCGGAACTCCGGCAGGACTGTTCCGCATATCGTCCGGGACATGGTTGATCAACGCTCGGTCGACGTGGGAGGGGTCCGGCTGGCCTATCAGGTGTCGGGTCCGTCGGATGTTCCGCCGCTCGTCCTGTTGCACGCGCTGGGCGAGGATGCCACCGACTGGGAGACGGTGGTGCCCGTCCTCGCCCGCAGCCGACGGGTGTACGCCCTCGATCTTCGCGGTCATGGCCGAAGCGACTGGCCGGGGGACTACTCGCTCGAACTCATGCTGGCCGACGTGCTTCGGTTCCTCAACACGCTGGGGCTTGGTCAAGTGGAACTGATTGGGCACTCCATGGGCGGGATCGTGGCCTACATGCTCGCGGAGGACCATCCGCAGCGGGTGAGCCGGCTCGTCCTGGAGGACGTTCCGATCCCGCGCCCCCGGGAGCAGACCACCCCGACCAGGCCGGACGGGGACCTGACCTTCGACTGGGCGATGGTGCTGGCCATCAGGCGCCAAATCGACATGCCTGACCCCAGGTGGCTGGAGCGACTCCGCGAAATCACCGCCGAGACCCTGGTGGTGGCCGGCGGCCCACGCAGCCATGTGCCCCAGGACGGTATCGCCGAGCTGGCCCGGCGTATCCCCGGCGGGCACACGGTCACCATCCCGGTTGGCCACCTGATCCACCGCGCGGCGCCGGAGGCGTTCTTGGAAGCGATTTCAGCGTTCCTGCTGACGGAGCAGGAACGCCGCCCATGCCCGCCGACCAAGGACGCACAGTGACAGGCCGTGACGTGGAGACAGCCGCACGGGTTCTTCGGGTGTGAGTACGAAGTGGGCCCGTGCGGCCTTGTCCCATCCTGTCTTCACCGGCATCTCCCGTGCACATCTCGGCGGTTTGATCGAGGAGTTGGCTCCTGCCTGGCGGGCCCGTCGGGAGTCCGCACTGCGTGAGCGTCGGGGCGGCGAGCGGCGCCGTGCCACCGGGGCCGGGCGCAAGCACGAGCTGGTCTTCACCGACCGGGTCCTGGTCACGCTGGTCCATCTGCGCGCACAGCTCCCGCATGCCGCGCTCGCCGAGCTGTACTCGCTGGGCCGTTCCACCGTCACCGAGGCCATCGGAGAGATCCGTCCTCTGCTCGCCGACCGGGGCTTCGCCGTCCCCGACCGGCCCGGTCTGCGGCTGCGCACTCTCGCGGATGGGTTCGCCTATGCCGACGCTGAGGGCGTGAAGCTGCGGATCGATGGCACCGAGACCCAGGTCCGGCGCCCGAAGGCCCACCACCCCGGCCGCTGTGCGTTCGTCTCCGGCAAGAAGAAGCAGAACACCATCAAGACCATCACGATCAGCGACCACCAGGGCCGCACCCTGTGGTCCGGCGCCGACCGGCCCGGAAGAATGCACGACCAGACGCCGCGAACACTACGCAGCCACCCACCGGGCCGTCGCCAGCCTGATCTCGGACCGCGCCGCCCAGCGGCCCACCCGGCACAAGCCGAGCACCGAACTCGTGCCCGTCAGCCCGATGGCCTGCTGTATCACCTACCAGCCGAACCCCCGGGCCAGCACGCCTCAACATCAACTGCCGACAAAGCCGTAATCCGCCGTCACTCCCCAGTACCCGATCCGGTCCGGCTCACCGTTCTCGTACAGCACCGTGCATCTGCCCTGCGCCCGGCCCGGGAAGTCCAGCCGGTCCGAGTGCAGGGCCGCGTCCCAGTCGGCGTGGGTGGGGCGGCCGTCGGGGCCCAGACGCGGATCTCCTCCGCCGTCAGCGGGTGCATGAAGGGGCCGTCTTCGGGATCGGTGGCGTCGATCAGCTCGGGCTGGTCGAGGACCGTGCCCGTGCCGCCGGTGAAGATGTACTCGTGCCAGGCCGGGTCCCGCCACAGCTCCTCAACGGTCCGGCCCGGGAATCCGTGGTCGTCCTTCGCCAGTTCCGCCTCCTGGGCCCGGCGGAACGCCGCCGCCAGGTCCTGCTGGTAAGGGCCCGTGTGCGTCCAGCCGTTGCCGCCCATGTCGATGCCTCTTCCCTCGGCTCCTCGGTCAGTGATGGGCCAGCGTAGGAGGCGGTACTGACATCGATATCGACGGGCGGGCCGTGCGGCGGGCAGCGGACGTGACCGGCATCTCACCCCGTGAGACGTGAAACGCGTTACTAACTCCGCCGCTGCGCCCCTCACGGGCGCTAGTGTCCGGCCGAGAGATAGGCCCCGGCGTGACCTTTTCGCCTGCCCGGCGGCGTCCGGTGAAGCAACTGCCCCAGGACGCCGGGATCAGAACCGCGAGCGGACCAGGGGAAGGCGACGCCAGGGCCTGACGACAGCGCGTATCAGGGGAGTCGCACAGTGGCACGGAAGCTCGCCGTCATCGGGGCCGGCCTCATGGGGTCCGGAATCGCTCAGGTCGCCGCGCAGGCGGGCTGGGACGTCGTCCTGCGGGACGTCACCGACGAGGCCCTCAAGCGTGGCACCGACGGCATCAAGGCCTCGTACGACAAGTTCGTGAGCAAGGGCAAGCTGGAGGCGCACGACGCCGACACCGCCCTCGGCCGCATCACCGCGACCACCGACCTGGACGCCGCCGCCGACGCCGACATCGTCGTCGAGGCAGTCTTCGAGAAGCTCGAGGTGAAGCACGAGATCTTCCGCGCGCTCGACAAGATCGTGCGGCCGGACACCGTGCTCGCGTCCAACACCTCCGCCATCCCGATCACCAAGATCGCGGCGGCCACCGAGCACCCCGAGCGGGTCGTCGGTGTGCACTTCTTCTCGCCGGTGCCGATGATGCAGCTCGTCGAGCTGGTCCGCGGTTACAAGACGAGCGACGAAACCCTCGCCACCGCGCGGGAGTTCGCCGAGTCGGTCGGCAAGACCTGCATCGTCGTCAACCGGGACGTGGCGGGCTTCGTCACCACCCGCCTCATCTCGGCCCTCGTCGTCGAGGCGACGAAGCTCTACGAGTCGGGCGTCGCCACGGCCGAGGACATCGACCTCGCCTGCAAGCTGGGCTTCGGTCACGCCATGGGCCCGCTGGCCACCGCGGACCTCACCGGCGTCGACATCCTGCTGCACGCCACCGGCAACATCTACACCGAGTCGCAGGACGAGAAGTTCGCCCCGCCGGAGCTGATGCGCCGGATGGTGGACGCCGGTGACATCGGCCGCAAGAGCGGGCAGGGCTTCTACAAGTACTGACCGTACGGATCCGTACGAATCCGGACTCACGCCCCGGGAGCATCACTCCCGGGGGTGAATTCGGTATCGGTTCGCTTACAAGCAGCAACCGCTTAGCCACTCAGGCAGTCAGACGTTGCACAGCATTCGCACCGTCAGAGCATCAACACCGTCACGGAGTACGCCACACCGCACTCAACGGGGAGCGCATATGTACATCAGGGGCGACCACGCCGAGCTGGTCGTCGGGGGCCGCCTCGACGTCCGCAGCGCGGCGGACGCCCGTACGGCCCTGCACTCGGCCGTCGACGGCGGAGTCGGCGACCTGGTGCTCGACCTGTCCGAACTGGACTCCTGGGACGCCACCGGACTCGGCGTCATCATGGGAGCCCACCGGCGGGCCGGCCGCTGCGGGCGCCGTCTGGTGCTGCGCCGTGTCCCGCCGCAGATGCAGCGGCTGCTGGTCGCCACCCGGCTGCACCGCATCCTCGCCATCGAGGGCGGCATCGGGGTCGAGTCCCTGCCCCGGGTGTAACACGCGATCAGGGGTGAACGGGGCGACGGGGGAGACCCGGGCGCAGCTCCCGTACCGCACCTCGAGGGCAATCCTCACCGGACCGTGACGTCTCGGGCCGCGCGGCACCCCGCCCTGTCGTGGATACTGTGCGAAGGTTTAGGGTTCGGTGCCCGCTGCCTGAAGCAACCCTCGAGCGGGCCCGGACCAGAAGCGACAGCGCGGTGTGCGGCAGGCCGGGAGGGGCCGGTACTTGAGAGCACACGACGCTTTTGGGGGGCTTGAACCCATGGACCCGATCACTCCGGGACCCGAGGAGCACGGACAGGCTCTCAGCCGCCGTCCGCCCCGGGAATCCCTCACCTCCGACTTCGGCCAGAGCGCGCCCGCGATCGTCCGCACGGCGCAGGTCGTCTCCGGCGAATTCCTGCTCACCGTCAACCCGGTGGACGGCAGCGAGATAGAACCCTGCCCGCCGCACCAGAGGCCCGAACGGCCCCGCAAGCGCACGCCCGTCGAACGCGCCGAGACCGAACGTGCCGCCCGGCCGCCCGTGCCGCCCGGCCCCGCGCTGCCCGCGCTCTCCCTGCTGGAGCGTCAGGACGAACGCGAACGCCTGGTCCGGCTGCTCGCCCGTGGCCGCTCGGTGCGGCTCACCGGCCCCGGCGGCTCCGGCCGCACCGCCCTGCTCGACCTCGTCGCCGAGGACTGCGCGGACCTCGCGCCCGACGGCGTGGTCCGGCTCACCGGCTTCCACCGCACCGCCGCCGACCTCCTCCACGACCTGTTCCACGCCGTTCACGAGGCCCCGGCACACCGCCCGGAACAGGACGAACTGGTCGCTCTGGTCCGGGAGATCGGCGCGGTCGTCGTCGTGGACGACCTGGAGTTCGGCGGCACCGCCCTGGACGAACTGCTCGACGCCACCCCCGAGTGCGCCTTCCTGCTCGCCGCCACCCCGGACGTGCCCGGGCCCGGCGCCGGCTCCGAGGTCGAGGAGGTCTTCCTCGGCGGTCTGGACCGCGCGGCCGGCGTGGAGATCCTGGAGCGGGCCGTCGGCCGTGTCCTCACCGAGGAGGAGGCCAACTGGGCCGGTGACCTCTGGTTCGAGTCCGAGGGCCTGCCGCTGCGCTTCGTACAGGCCGGCGCCCTGCTCCGGCAGCGCGACCAGCTCCGCGCCAGCACCGGCGCGGTGGACGAGTACGGCGTCTTCGAGGATCTGCGGCCCCCGGTCGAGGAGGAGTTCGACGCCGGCGAGGGCGAACAGGTGGCCCTGCCGTCCCTCGGCGAGGCCGCCGCGCCCGCCCCGCTGCTCGCCGCCCGGCTGAGCGCCTCCGCCCGCGCCACCCTCCGCCTCGCGGTGGCGCTCGGCGGTGAGGTGCCGCACCAGGCGCATCTGCCGGCCCTGGTCGGTGACACCCACGCCGACGCCGCGCTCGGTGAACTCGCGGGCTGCGGACTGGTCTCCGCGGTCGGTTCCCGCTACCGGCTCGCGGCCGGTGTGCAGGCCCAGCTCGAGGCCGCCGGGTACGACGCCGACGTCCCCGCCGAGGCCCGCACGGCCGCCGAGCACTACGCCTGGTGGGCCGGTCACCCCTCGGTCACTCCCGAGCGGGTGTGCGCCGAGGCCGACGCGGTCCTGGCCGCGCTCGCCATGGTGGTGCCGGCCACGGAGCCCGCCGCCGAGGGCCAGGAGAGCGTCGCGGTACGGCTCGCCCGCACCGCCGCGCCCGCCTTCGCCGCCGGACTGCACTGGAGCGCCTGGGAACGCTCGCTGCGCTCCGGCACCGAGGCCTCCCGGCTCGCCGGCGATGTCGCCGAACAGGTCTACTTCCACCACGAGTTGGGCGTCCTCGCGCTCTGCGGCGGGCAGCTCGACCGGGCCCGTGCCGAGTTGGAGGCCTCGGGCGGCCTGCGTGGAGCGCTGGCCGACAAGCGGGGCGCCGTCGCCGGGCGCCGCGCGCTGGCGCTGGTCGCCGACCTCGCCGGCGAGGCGCCCGGGCCGGCGGCCATGGCCGGCGAGGAGGTGCCCGACGGGCGCCACGAGGAGTCCGTGTCACCGCCCGGCGGAGTGCCCGCCGTCCGTACGGCGCCGTCCGGCCCGGCCGGCGAACCCCTGATCACCCGCCGGTCCCCGGCCGCCGCGACCGGCGGCGGCATCCGCCGGCTGGCCCGCCGCAATCTGGTCGCGGCCGGTTCCGGGGCGCTGCTCGTCGCCGTGCTCGGCACGGTCGTCACGCTCGGCATGACCTCCGAGCAGAACGCCGACCGGAACCCGGCCGGCACGGTCGACGTCAACCCGTCGGTGAGCCAGGACATCGACGACGGCGGACTGGGCGCCGCCCCGGAGAAGAACGACGACGGCGACGCCGGCCCCGGAACGGTCTCCAGCAGCCCGACCAACCCCGGCCCCGACGGCACCTACGGCACCTCGGACGACCCGGCCCCGCCGGAGGAGAGCTCCGGCCCGTCGTCCCGTCCGAGCACCACCAAGGGTTCGGACGGCGGAGGCACGACGCCGAAGCCGACCAGGAGCACGCCCGGGCCGGGCTCGCCGACGCCCACGCCGACCAGGACCACCCCGTCGAGCAGCCCGCCGCCCAGCTCCACCGCGCCGGGGTCCCCGTCCCCGTCCACCAGCCCGTCCTCGTCGCCGGGGACGTCCACCTCGGCGAGCGGCCCGGCGTCCGGTGCCCCGGCGGTGTCGGGCGGCGCGGCGAGCGCACCGCGGGCCGGTGGCCAGGGCGCCGTGGTGTGACCCTTCCCGCCCTGCGCGCGAGGGCCGGTTCCCCCGGGGAACCTGCCCTCGGCCGGGTCGGTGTCGCCGCGGCTCAGAACAGCCGCAGCTTGTCGTCCTCGATGCCGCGCATGGCGTTGTAGTCCAGGATCTGGCAGTTGATGCCGCGGTCCGTGGCGAGGACCCGTGCCTGCGGCTTGATCTCCTGGGCGGCGAAGACACCGCGGACCGGGGCCAGATGCGGGTCGCGGTTCAGCAGTTCGAGGTAGCGGGTGAGCTGCTCGACGCCGTCGATCTCGCCGCGCCGCTTGATCTCGACGGCGACCGTTCGGCCGTCCGCGTCCCGGCACAGGATGTCCACCGGGCCGATCGCGGTCATGTACTCGCGGCGGATGAGCGTGTAGCCCTCGCCGAGCGTATCGATGCGGTCGGCGAGCAGCTCCTGAAGGTGCGCCTCCACGCCGTCCTTGATCAGACCGGGGTCCACACCGAGTTCGTGCGAGGAGTCGTGGAGGATCTCCTCCATCGTGATGATCAGTTTCTCGCCCGCTTTGTTGATCACCGTCCACACGCCCTCGTCCTCGCCCGCGCCCTCCTTGAGCGTGCAGGGCGGCGACATCCAGTTGAGGGGCTTGTACGCCCGGTCGTCCGCGTGGATGGAGACGCTGCCGTCCGCCTTGACCAGGATCAGGCGGGGGGCCGAGGGCAGGTGGGCGGTGAGCCGGCCGGCGTAGTCGACCGAGCATCGGGCAATGACGAGACGCATGGTCGGCAACGCTACTCGACACCCGGTGGTGCACGCGATTCGCCCTCCTTCCGCCGACCCCACCGGCACCGCGGGTCCGGGGAACCACCCCTTTTATCCCTGGAAACTCCTGTTCAACTCTGGCCGATTGTGCGCCCAAAGGGACCGTTCCATATACGCAATCTGCTGGTGTGGTCACCGACCGTTGCCTACCGTAGAGAACGGGAGGTCGCGGTCCGTGTACCCAGCGTGTTCGATATCGCGAACTCCCTCGTCTGTCCGGCAACCCCTGCTCGGCGGGGGTGCGAGAGGAGAACCCATGTCGCTCGACGTCTCACCGGCCCTACTCGAACAGGCCGAGCGAGGCGAGGTCGACGAAGCAGCATTCGTCGACTGCGTCCGGACCTCCCTGCCCTATGCGTGGGAGATGATCAGCTCCCTGGTGGCTCAGCTGAAGGTGGACGGCGGACCCTTCGCCGACAACCAGACGCCCCCGCCGGACGAGCAGGCGCGGGGTCAGCTGCTGCGTGCGCTCGCGAGTGACGCCATACGCGGTGCACTGCAGCGGCACTTCGGTGTACGGCTGGCCTTCCAGAACTGCCACCGGGTGGCGGTGTTCCCGCCGGACGACTCGGTGAACGAGACGCTGGCCCGCTTCACCTCGGTGCGCAACCAGTTGCTGAACCAGTCGCCGGAGCTCCGGGACTGCTGACGCGACGACACCCGGCTGCTGACACAGTGAGCCGCTCGCTTGCCGCTCCACCCGGGGGAGGTGCATACGTACTGGGGCGGCAAGCACCCCGGGGCGCCAGGGACCCGGCGGCCCGTCAGCGAAGCTGGGGCAGCACCTCGGCGCCCATTCGCCGCACGTTCTCCTCCGTCGCCGCGAGATCACCCGAACCCTCGACGAGCAGGGCGAAACGGGAGATCCCGGTGCGCTCCGAGGTGGCCGCGAGCCGGTCGGCGGCCAGCCGCGGGGTGCCCACCGGGTGCAGCCCGCAGAGCAGTTCGGTGTAGGCGAGCGGGTCGCGCATCGAACGTGTCCGGCCGTCCACCGTCACATGGGCCTCAAGGCCCTGTTTCAGCCAGCCCGGCATCGCCTTCAGCAGGGTCTCCACCGCGTCCGTGCGCCGGTCCGCGAGCTGGCAGACGCCCGCCGAGACATGGGCCGCGCCCGCGATCTCCTCGGGCGGCCGGCCCGCGGCCCGCGCGGACCGCCGCCACAGGGCGACCATCTCGGCCTTTTCCTCGTCGCCGATGTGCATCCCGAGCAGCATCGGCAGTCCGCGTTCGGCCGCCAGCCGCACCGTGGCCGGTGAGGTGCAGGCGACGACGACCTCCGGGCCGGGGGTCTCCGTCAGCCCGTCCGAGGGGCGGGGCACGACGGGCACCTCCCGGAAGGAGAAGCGTTCACCCGAAGCCGCGACGGACGGTTCGCGCAGCCAGCGCACCAGCAGATCGAGTGATTCCGGGAACCCTCGCTCGTACGCCTCCAGACTCGCGCCGAACACCTCCAGGTCCACCCACGGCCCGCCGCGTCCCACGCCCAGCGTGAACCGCCCGCCGCTCGTCAGGTGCAGCAGCGCGGCCTGTTCGCCGAGGGCGACCGGGTGCGCGGTGGGCAGCACGCTGACCGCGGTGCCGACCCGGACGCGCTCGGTGCGCCCGAGCAGCATGGCGGCCAGGGTGACCGCGGAGGGACATGTGCCGTACGGCACGAAGTGGTGCTCGGCCAGCCACACTGTGTCGAGTCCGGCCTGCTCGGCGACCTCCGCCGAGCGGACCGCACGGTGCAGTGCCTCCCCGGGACCCTGGCCCGGGAACTGGGCCGCCAGCACAAAGCTTCCTACGCGCATCGCTCTTCCTGCTTCCTTGGCTCCGACCGGAGCTCCCCCACCCGGCATAACCGTCTGACACGTGCCGAGGACACGGCCTGGCGGGGAGATTTGCGGATTGTCTGCAGAATGCGCCCCTTGGCGGGGGCACTTGTGCGGTTCGGAGCGCTACGCGTACCCGTACCGGCGCCGCGTACGCTGGACGCGGCCCGTGCTTCCTGTATAGCTCCGAGAGGTGTCCCGTGTCCCCGCGTCGCAACCGACCGAAGGCAGCCGGATCGTCCGGCCGGATCGCCGAGGACGATCAGGCCGGCCGGTACGGCGGATGGCAGTCCTCGGAGAGCTGGCGGGGCGAGGAGTGGAGCGTGCGCCATGTCGCGGGGGCGAGCGCCGAGGGCAAGACCTACCGCTGCCCGGGCTGCGACCAGCTCATCCCCTCCGCCGTCCCGCACGTGGTGGCCTGGCCCGAGCACGCGGGCGTGGACGACCGCCGCCACTGGCACAAGGCGTGCTGGAACGCGAAGGACCGCCGCACCACGAGGGTGCAGCGGTCCCGTAACGCGCCGAGGTTCTGACCCCGGGACTCAGACGTCCCGGCTCTGCAGCAGCGCGTAGGCGCCCGCGTAGGCGGCGGCGGTCACGCCCAGCATGATCCACAGCGGGTCCCAGCCCGACGGGCCGGAGTGGCTCAGGGTGTTGTCGTAGAACACGCCCATCTGGCTCGGGATCGAGTACTCCAGCAGCGCCGTCTGCACCTTCTCCAGCGACGACGCGTTCATGAACAGCGCCATCACCAGCGGGACGAGCACCGCGCCGATCATGATGGTGATGGCGCCCGCCGAGTGCCGGATCATCGAGCCGACGAGCAGCGACAGCAGCCCGAGCAGCGCGATGTAGAGGCTGATGCCGAACGTCGCCTTCAGCCATTCCCCGGTGGACGGGCTCTTCGCGCCCTGGCCGTCCAGCATGGACGCCTGGAGCATCGCCACGAAGGACACCACCGCCAGCGTCACCACGAAGGCGAGCACGAAGAACACGATCGCCTTGGCCGCCAGCACCCGGCCCCGGCTCGGGCACGCGGTCATCGTCGTACGGATCATGCCCGTGCCGTACTCGGACGCCGTGGTCAGCACGCCGAGCGTGATGATGCACATCATGCCGATCAGCAGGCCAAAGAAGCCGAGGGTCAGCGGGCTCTGGCCGCCCAGGTCGCCGGAGCCCCGGACCGCCACACCGGCCAGCAGGCCGATGCCGACCACTAGCACGACGAAGACGCCGAGCGTCCACATCGTCGAGCGCACCGACTTGATCTTCGTCCATTCGGAGGCCAGCGCGTGCCCGAGGTGGGTGCGCACGACGGGGATCGGCGAGCTGTAGCCGGGGTGGTTCCCGCCGGGTGCCGCCTGCCATTCGGGCGCGGCGGGGGCCTGCGGCATCGGGGGCTGGTGGGTGCTCATCGGGCGTCCTCGGGCTGGGTCGGGTCGGCGGCCGGGGCCGCGGGTGCGGACTGGGACGGTTCGGCGGCCGGGGCCGGGGGAGCGGCCACCGGCGGCTGCGGCTGCGGCTGCGGCTGCGGCTGCGGGACCGGCGGGGTCTGGGGCGCCTGCGCGGCGGGGGCGGCGTACGGGTTGGGTGCGCCCGCGCCGGGTGCCCCGTAGGCGCCCGAGGGCGCACCGCCGTACGGCCCCGGGGGCGCCTGCATCGCGAACGGGTGGCCGCCCGCCTGCGGCGGCGGCGGGGCGTACCAGCCGGGCTGGCCCTGACCGGGAACCGGCACGGGCGGCTGGGCGCCGGGCGGCAGCGGCTGCTGCAGCCCCGCCTTCTGGTCGATGGTGGAGCGGTAGTCGACGGCGCCCTGTGTCATCCGCATGTACGCCTCCTCCAGCGAGGCCTGGTGCGGCGACAGTTCCCACAGCCGTACGTCCGCCTCGTGCGCGAGGTCGCTGATGCGGGGCAGCGGCAGCCCGGTTACGCGCAGCGCGCCGTCCTGCTCCGGCAGCACATGGCCGCCCGCCTCGGTGAGCGCGGAGGACAGCTTCTCGCGGAGCTGCGGCTCGGTGTCGGGGGTGCGGACGCGGGCGAAGTCGGCGGAGTTGGCGGAGATGAACTCCGTCACGCTCATGTCCGCGAGGAGCTGGCCGCGCCCGATGACGATGAGGTGGTCGGCGGTCAGCGCCATCTCGCTCATCAGGTGCGAGGAGACGAAGACGGTACGGCCCTCGGCGGCCAGCGCCTTCATCAGGTTGCGCACCCAGAGGATGCCCTCGGGGTCGAGGCCGTTGACCGGCTCGTCGAAGAGCAGCACCTGGGGATCGCCGAGCAGGGCGGCGGCGATGCCGAGCCGCTGGCCCATGCCCAGCGAGAAGCCCTTGGACCGCTTCTTCGCCACTTCCTGGAGGCCGACGACCCCGAGCACCTCGTCCACCCTGCGGGCCGGGATGCCGGAGAGCTGGGCGAGGCTGAGCAGATGGCTGCGGGCGGACCGGCCGCCGTGCACCGCCTTGGCGTCGAGCAGGGCGCCGACCTGGCGGGGGGCGTTGGGCAGCCTGCGGTAGGGGTAGCCGCCGATGGTCACCGTGCCGGACGTCGGATTGTCCAGCCCGAGGATCATCCGCATGGTGGTGGACTTGCCCGAGCCGTTGGGCCCGAGGAAGCCGGTCACCGCTCCCGGTCGCACCTGGAAGGAAAGGTTGTACACGGCGGTCTTGTCGCCGTAGCGCTTGGTCAGGCCGACAGCCTCGATCATGCTCCGCACCCATCGAAAGGTTCAGGACAGCGGGGCACACGCCCCCGTAAGGGTTAGGAGGATATCCGGGCGCTGACGGTTCCGGCCAAGGAAAAGTAAAGCCAGGGCATCACTCATCGTCATCAAAGCGACTCACTGGGCGTCCCGCCGCTTCAGCAGGGCGTACCCGCCCGCGAGCGCCGCGGCCACCCACAGCGCCATGATCCCGAGCCCGCCCCAGGGCCCGTAGGGCGTGTCGTCGCCGATCCGCGGCACCACCTGCATGATCCGGCTGCCGGCCTGGTCGGGCAGGAAGCGGCCGACCTTCCTGGTGGCGTCCACGTTGCCGAGGATGTTGGAGACCAGGAAGAAGAACGGCATGAGGATGCCGAGCGAGAGCAGCGGAGAGCGCAGCATCGTGGCGACGCCCATGGAGAACATCGCGATCAGGGTCATGTAGAGGCCGCCGCCGATCACCGCGCGCAGCACACCGGGGTCGCCGAGGTGGGTGCGCAGGGAGCCCAGCATCGCCTGCCCGAGGAAGAACGCGGCGAAGCTGGTGGCCATGCCGACCACCAGCGCGAGCGCGGTGGCCACGGCGATCTTGCCGAACAGGAAGGTGCCCCGCTGCGGCACGGCGGCCAGCGACACCCGGATCATGCCGGTGCTGTACTCGTTGGAGACGACGAGCACCCCGAACACGATCATGGCGAGCTGGCCGAGGGTCATGCCCGCGAAGCTGACCACGGTGGCGTCGAAGGAGAGCCGCTCGCGCACCGGCATGTTGTCGAACTGGCTGCGCGTCAGCGCGGAGATGAGCATCCCGAGGGCCAGCGTGACCAGTACGGCCAGCGAGAGTGTCCACACCGTGGACGAGACGGACCGGATCTTGGTCCACTCGGACCGGATCACCTGTGCGGCGGCCATGCTCAGGCTCCCTTCCAGCCGGCGCCCCAGTCCTGCGGGACCCGGGCGACGGGTTCGGCGTGCGCGTGGTACTCCACCGACTCGGCCGTCAGCCGCATGAACGCCTCCTCCAGCGAGGCCTGCTGCGGGCTCAGCTCGTGCAGCACGATCCCGTTCCGGGCGGCCAGCTCCCCGATCCGCTCGGCCTTGCCGCCCTCCACCTCCAGCGTGCCGCCGCCCGCCTCGACGACGGTGACACCGCCCTCGTGCAGCACGTCGAGGAGCCGCTCGCGCTGTGGCGTGCGGATGCGCACGTAGGCCCGGGAGTGCTGCCGGATGAAGTCGGCCATGGAGGTGTCGGCGAGCAGCCGCCCCTGCCCGATGACCACCAGATGCTCGGCGGTCAGCGCCATCTCGCTCATCAGATGGCTGGAGACGAACACCGTCCGCCCCTGGGTGGCCAGCGACTTCATCAGGTTCCGGATCCAGTGGATGCCCTCGGGGTCGAGCCCGTTGACCGGCTCGTCGAACATCAGGATCCGCGGGTCGCCGAGCAGTGCGCCCGCGATGCCCAGCCGCTGGCCCATGCCGTACGAGAACCCCTTGGCCTTCTTCCGCGCCACGGCGGTGAGCCCGACGGCGTCGAGCACCTCGGCCACCCGGCGCGCGGGGATGCCGTTGCTCTGCGCCAGACAGAGCAGGTGGTTGTGGGCGCTGCGGCCGCCGTGCACCGCCTTGGCGTCGAGCAGCGCACCGATCGAGGTGAGCGGATCCTTGAGCTGTTCGTAGTGCCGGCCGTCGATGCGCACGTCACCGGCGGTGGGCCGGTCGAGTCCGAGGATCATCCGCATGGTCGTCGACTTCCCGGCGCCGTTGGGCCCCAGAAAACCCGTCACGATGCCCGGGCGCACGGTGAAGGTGAGGTGATCCACCGCCACCTTCTCGCCGTACCGCTTGGTCAGCCCCTCGAGCTCGATCATGCGGCCACGCTAGGACGGGGCCCGGGGCCCTGCCACTCGGGCGGCCGGCCCGGCCCACGGCCGTGCGGCCGGTCAGCGGGAGGGCCGGCGGATCCGGATGGGCCCGCGGGCCCGCGCGGGATCGACAGGAGTGCCGCGCTGGGTGATCTCCACCTGTCCCCGGGCCGCGAGCCGGGCCGCGGCCCGGCGGACGGGTTCCATCAGCTCCCGCCAGCCGTCGTCGTCCGAACGGTGGACCGCGCGGGCCACGTCCGACGGACAGACCGAGGCGCCCGGCGCTCTGCGGTCCAGCAGTTCGAGGACGGCGTCCTCCAGGGACCGGTCGGTGTCGGACATGCGGTGGACCCCTTCCGTGTGCCCGGGCCGGACGGCCGGCACCCGGTTCCGGTCCGCCCCGGCCCCGCACTCCTCCGCCAGGCTACGCGCACACGGAAAGGGGCGGCGGGACAAGTCCCACCGCCCCTCACCGGGTCGCTCGACTAGCGGGTCTGCTGCGCCGGGACACCCCGGGAGACCGACTCGTCCTCGGCCGGCGAACCGGCGGCGGCCACCGCGGCACCGGTCAGCGTGGCGAGCATCTCGCGGACGTTCGTGAGCTGGGCGTTGATGGAGTCGCGGCGGTTGGTGAGGGCCGCGAGCTCGCGCTCGGACTCCGAACGGATCCGGTCGGCCTTGGCGTTGGCGTCGGCCACGATGTCCTCGGCCTGGCGCTGGGCCGTCTCCACCGTCTGGCGGGCGCGGCGCTCGGCGTCGGTGCGCAGCTTCTCCGCCTCCAGACGGAGCTGCTCGGCGCGGTGCTCGATCTCCGCGAGACGCTTCTCCGCCTTCTGCTGACGCGACGCCAGGTCGCGCTCGGACTGCTCGCGGCGCTTGGCGAGGTTCGTCTCGAAGTCGGCGGCGGCCTGCGCGGCCTTGGCACGGGTCTCCTCGAAGAGGGCGTCCGCCTCCTCGCGCTTGGACTGCGCGTCCTTCTGCGCGTCGGTACGGAGCTGTGAGGCCTCGCCCTTGGCCTTCTCGACGATCCGGACGCCCTCGTCCTCGGCCTTGGCCTTGCGCTCGGCGGCGAAGGACTCGGCGTCGTTGCGGACCTGCTGGGCCGCCGACTCGGCCAGCTCGCGGTGCTGCTCGGCCGCGCGCCGGGCCTCATCGCGCAGGTCCTTGGCCTCTTCCTCGGCCAGACGCAGGATCTTCTCGACCCGCGCCCCGAGACCCGCGTACGACGGCTCGGCATCGGTGACCTGGGCCTGCGCGTTCTGCGTCTCGAGGTGCAGCTCCTCGATGCGCTTCTCCAGCGCGGTGATGCGGGAGAGGGCGCTGTCACGGTCGGAGACGAGCTTGGAGATGCGTTCGTCCACCTGAGCGCGGTCGTACCCACGCCGCACAAGCTCGAAGCCGTAGGGGGAAGTGTCGCTCATGGGGTTCCTGTCGAATGAGACCGGTGAGGTGATAGGTGGAATCCTAGGCGCCGAAGCGGTGTGTCATCGAGCGGATACGTGTTTGATCTGGAGAATGACACCTCTTTCGGGTGGCTGATCACGGGACGGCTTGCCAAAGACCTGGGCAAAGCACCCAGAAGACACCTCAAGCCTTCCCGTTTGCTAGCCCTCCGACGACTTGCCACCCGATCGGGGGGAACCGACCGTCGCACCCGCCTTGACCCCGTTGTCCTTGCCGGCCCCCGGGGCCTCGAAGGACTCCAGTGCCTCGAGGACGTCCTGGACCCGGGAGATCTCGGTGTTGATGTCCTCGCGGCGGCGCACCAGCAGCTCCAGCTCCCGCTTGCCCTCCTCGACCGTGCGCCGGGCTTCCTCGACCGCCTCGGCCTTGAGCTGCTCGGCCTCCCGGACCAGCGAGGCCTTCTTCTGCTCGGCCTCCTTGAGCAGTCCCTCCGCCTTCTTGACGGCGGCGATGCGGACCTTGCCGGCCTCGGAGCTGGCCTCCGACACCAGCTCCTTGGCCTTCGCCTGCGCCTCGGCGAGCTGCTCCTCGGCCGCCTTGATCAGCGCGTCGCAGCGGTCGCCGGTCGACTTCATCGTCTCGGCGGCCTCCCGGCGGGCCCGCTCGTGCAGCTCCTCGATCTCCGTGGTGATGCGTTCGCGCAGCTCCTCCGCGCGCTCGCGGATCGCGGTCGCGTCCCGGCGGGCACCGACCAGCAGCTCGTCCGCGTCCGTGCGGGCCTTCTCCACCCGGGAGTTGCCCTCGACGGTCGCCTCGGACACGATCCGGTCGGCCTCGCTGCGGGCCGCGCCCACCATCGTGTCGGCCTGCGACTCCGCGTCCGCCGTGGTCTTCTGCGCCTGCTGCTGGGCCTCGGTGAGCAGCTTGTCGGCCTCGGCCGTGGTCTCCGTGATGAGCGTGTCGACCTGCTCGGCCGCCTCAGAACGCCGCTTGTTGGCCTCCTTGCGCGCCTCGTCCAGGGTGCGCTCGGCCTCCTCGCGCGCGGCTCCGGTCAGCCGCTCGGCCTCGGCGTGCGCGTCCGTCCGCAGCCGCTCGGCCTCGGCACGCAGCCGCTCCGCGTGCGCCTGCGCCGAGCCGACCGTCTCGGCGGCCTCGGCGCGCAGCCGTTCGGCCTCGCCGGTGGCGTCACCGACGAGCTGCTCGGCGTTCGCGACGGCCTCGGCCCGGACCCGGTCCGCCTCCGTGACCGCCTCGGCGCGCACCCGCTCGGCCTCGGCGGCCGTCTCGGTCTGCAGCCGCTCCGCCTCGGCGGTGGCCTCGGTGATGAGCGTGTCCACCTGGGCCGCCGCGTCCGAACGGATGCGGTTGGCGTCCTCCCGGGCGTCCGCCCGGGTGCGGGCGGCGGCCTGGTCGGCCTCGGCGAGCGCGTCCGACGCCTCGGTGCGCACCCGCTGGGCGTGCGCGGACGAGTCCGCGCGCAGCCGGTCGGACTCCGCGATCGCCTCCGCGACCGTGCGCTCGGCGAGCGCCTTGGCGGCCTCCGCCTCCTCGTTCGCCTCGCGCCGCAGCCGCGAGGCGTCCTCGCCGGCCCGCTCCCGCTCGGCGTAGGCGTCGGAGCGGACCCGGTCCGCCTCCTCCTCGGCCTCCCGCTTCGTACGGTCGGCCGCGTGCTCGGCGGCCGAGCGCAGCCCGGTGATCTCCGCCTGCGCCTGCTCGTGCAGCCCGGCGACGGAGTCCCGCACCTGCTGGGCGTGCTGCTCGGCGGCGGACACCATCTCGGTGGCGCGCCGGTCGGCCTCCTCGACCAGCCGGGTCGCCTCGGTCTGCGCGTCCTCCACCCGCTTGCGGGCCGAGGCCAGCAGTTCCTCGCTCTGCTCGCGGGCCCGCTCGCGCTCCTGGTCGGCCTCGGACCGCGCGGCACCGAGCAGTTCCTCGGCCTCCCGGCGGCGCCGGGCCGCCTCCTCCTGGGCGGCGGCCAGCGTCTCGGACGCCTCGGTGCCGAGCCGCTCGGCGGCGGCCTGCGCCTCCGCGCGGACCCGGTCGGCGGTGTCCTGGGCCTCCACCTTCAGCCGCTCGGCCTCGGTCGCGGCCTCCGTGCGCAGCCGTACGGCGACGGCCTCGCCCTCGGCGCGCGAGGCGGACGCGTCCGACGCGGCCTCGGTGCGCAGCCGTTCGGCCTCGGCCTCGGCCTGCTGCTGGAGCGTACGGATCCGCTCGGCGGCCTCGGCGCGCAGCCGCTCGCCCTCCTCGGCGGCCTCCCGGCGGATCCGGGCGGCCTCCTCCCGGGCCTCGCCCAGGGCCTGTTCGGCCGACGCCAGCCGATCCTGGGCCTCGGTCTGCAGCCGGGTCAGCTCCTCGGCGGCCTCGGCGCGCCGCGCCTCGACCGCCCGCTCGGTCTCCTCGCGCAGTTCGCGCGCGGCGCGTTCGGCGTCCGCCTTGAGCGCGTCGGACTGCTCGACGACCTCCGCGCGGTGCCGCTCCGCCTCCTTGCGGGTGCGCTCCAGGGTCTCCTCGGCCTGCCGGCGCAGCGTGGTGGCCCGCTCGATGGCCTCGGTGCGCACCTTCTCGCTGTCCGAGGTGGCCTTCTGACGCAGTTCGTCGGCGTCCGCCTTGGCCTTGGCGAGCAGCTCCTCGGCGGACTTGGCCGCCTCCTCGATCTGCGCCACGGCCTCCCGGCGGGCCTCGGCGCGGATGGACTCGCCCTCCGCGACCGCGTCGGCGCGGAGCTGCTCGGCCTCGCCGCGCAGCCGGCGCGCCTCCTCCTGCAGCTCGACCGTCTTGGCGCGGTACTCCTTGGTGTCGTCCTTCGCCGCGCCCTTGAGCTGCTCGGCGATGTCGTGCGCCTCGGAGCGCAGCCGGTCCGCCTCGGCCTCGGCCTCCCGGCGGACCCGCTCGGCCTCCTCGGCCGCGGCCTTGATGGTCTTCCTGGCGTCCTCCGACGCCTTGTCGAGGACGTCCTCGGCGGTCCGGGCCGCCTTCGACAGCTGGGTCGCCGTCTCCTCGGCGGTGACGCTGCGTGCCTTCTCGCCGGCCTCGGCGACGATCTTCTCGGCCTCGGCACGTGCGTCCGCGACCAGCTGCTCGGCCTCGGACTTGGTGTTCTCGGCCTCCTTGGTGGCCTCCTCGACCAGCCGGGCGACCTGCTCCTTGGCGGTACGGGTACGGGTCTCGTTGGCGGCCTCGGCGCCGGCCAGCGCCTTGGCGGCCGCCTCCTTGGCCTCGGTGACCAGCTTCTCCGCCTCGGACTGCGCCTTGCGTAGCGCCTCCTCGGCCTCCGCCATGCGCTGCTCGGCGGCCCGGCTCAGCTCGGTGGACTGCCGGCGGGCGGCGTCCGACTCGCTGGCGGTGGAGGTGCGCAGCTGCTCGGCGTGGTCGGTGGCCTCCTGCGCCTGCGTGGAGGCGGCGTTCAGCAGCCGTTCGGCATCGGTGCGGGCACGGCGCAGGATCTGGTCGGCCTCGGCGCGCGCGGCCTCCGCGTCGCTCTGCAGCCGCTCGCGGGCCTCCCGGGTCAGCCGCTCGGCCTCCGCGCGGGCGGCGGCCATGGCCTGCTCGGCCTCGGCGCGGGACTCGTCCAGCAGCCGGCGGGCCTGCGACTCGGTGCGGGCGCGCAGCTGCTCCGCCCACGCCACGTTCTCGTTGACGTGCGACTCGACGGTCTGCCGCCGTTCGGCCAGCTCCTGGTCGAGCTGCTGCCGACGGGTGACCGCCTCCTGGTGCAGCTCGGTCTGGAGCCGGGCGGCCTGCTCGGCGTGCTCCTGAAGGATGCGCTGGGTCTGCGCGCGGGCCTGGCTCAGCTCCCGCTCGGCGTCCTGGCGCAGCTGGTCGGCCTGCATCTGGGCATTGCGGAGCAACTGCTCGGCCTGATAGCCGATGTCACCGCCGTCATAGGCGGGCCGGGTCATCAGGGTGCGGCGCGCCTCGTGCAGCTTGGCGCGCAGCACCTCGACCTGGTAGCCGAGGTCCTCGGCGTGCTGGATCGCCTTTTCCCGCTCGGTCCTCAGCCGCTTCATCTCGGCCTCGAACCGAGAGAGGTGGTCGACGTCAGCCGCCGGCTCTCGCTCCTGGCTCTCGTAGCCCCGCACTGCGCGGTCCCATCCGTCCCCTGGTGAGCTTCTCCAACGAGCACCGTCCATCCGCCGGACGGGGCCCCCGGGGAATGGTGTCAGATCAACGGCGGAGCACGGGCTGCTGCCCCGACGCTCGTCCCCCGAAACCCGGACCCCGGCATGCGGTCGTCCCGGTTGTGAGGACGACCGCCCCCAACCCTACCGGCCCATATGTACGAGGGTCAGTGCTCAGGTGACTCAACTGGGGCCGAAGTGACCAGTTCTGTCAGGACACCGTGGCAATCCTTCGGGTGCAGGAAGGTGATCCGCGACCCCATGGAGCCGCGTCGTGGCTCGTCGTACAGAACGCGTACGCCCTTGCCCCTGATGGAGTCGGCGTCCGCGTCGACGTCCGCCGTGCCGAAGGCGATGTGGTGGACGCCCTCGCCGTTCTTCGCCAGCCACTTGCCGACCGCGGAGTCCTCGCGGGTGGGTTCGAGCAGCTGAAGGTAGGAGGCGCCGCCGTCGGACGTCTCGTTGATCTTGAGCATGGCCTCGCGCACGCCCTGTTCTTCGTTGACCTCGGTGTGGAACACCTCGAAGCCGTACGTGGCCCGGTAGAACTCGACAGTGGCGTCGAGGTCGTGGCAGGCGATCCCGATGTGGTCGATTCGCGTCAGCATGGATTCAGTGCAGCGCCACCGCCGTGGTTACGCAACGTGCGCGCGATCACACCGACGGGCCGATGACGGCACGGAGTGCCGCTCAGTACATTCGAAGTAAACCCTCGTTCACTCCTCGGCTGTGCAGGCCGGTAAGGGGATCGCAGCTCATGTCTTCTGGAACACCCGGTACGACCAGCTCGGTGATCGTCGCGGGCGCGCGCACGCCCATGGGGCGGCTGCTGGGCTCGCTGAAGTCCTTCTCGGGAGCCGACCTCGGCGGCTTCGCGATCAAGGCCGCCCTCGACCGTGCGGGGATCGGCGGCGACCAGGTGCAGTACGTGATCATGGGTCAGGTGCTGCAGGCCGGCGCGGGGCAGATCCCGGCCCGCCAGGCCGCCGTCAAGGCCGGCATTCCCATGAACGTTCCCGCGCTCACCATCAACAAGGTGTGCCTCTCGGGCCTGGACGCGATCGCGCTGGCCGACCAGCTGATCCGCGCGGGTGAGTTCGACATCGTGGTGGCCGGCGGCCAGGAGTCCATGACCAACGCCCCGCACCTGCTGCCGAAGTCCCGTGAGGGCTACAAGTACGGTGCCGTCGAGGTGCTCGACGCCATGGCCCACGACGGCCTGACCGACTCCTTCGAGAACGTCGCCATGGGCGAGTCGACGGAGAAGCACAACACGCGCCTCGGCATCAAGCGCCCCGAGCAGGACGAGATCGCCGCCCTGTCGCACCAGCGGGCCGCCGCCGCGCAGAAGAACGGCATCTTCGAGGCCGAGATCACCCCGGTCGAGATCCCGCAGCGCAAGGGCGAGCCGGTCCTCTTCAGCAAGGACGAGGGCATCCGCGGCGACACCACCGCGGAGTCGCTGGGCAAGCTGCGGGCCGCCTTCGCCAAGGACGGCACGATCACCGCCGGGTCCTCCTCGCAGATCTCGGACGGCGCCGCGGCCGTGGTCGTGATGAGCAAGGCCAAGGCGCAGGAACTGGGCCTGGAGTGGCTCGCCGAGATCGGCGCGCACGGCAATGTGGCCGGCCCGGACAACTCCCTGCAGTCCCAGCCGTCCAACGCCATCCAGCACGCCCTCAAGAAGGAGGGCCTGGAGGTCTCCGACCTCGACCTCGTCGAGATCAACGAGGCCTTCGCGGCGGTCGCGGTCCAGTCAATGAAGGACCTGGGCGTTTCCACGGAAAAGGTGAACGTCAACGGCGGCGCCATCGCGCTGGGTCACCCGATCGGCATGTCCGGCGCCCGGCTCGTGCTGCACTTGGCGCTGGAGCTCAAGCGCCGGGGCGGCGGGGTCGGCGCGGCCGCGCTGTGCGGTGGCGGCGGTCAGGGTGACGCCCTGATCGTGCGGGTACCGAAGGCCTGAGTCCGAAGTCGAGTCGGTGAAGTGAACGGAGCTGTTTGATGCAGGACGTCTCCTCTCTGGTGGCCCAGGCCAGGGAAGGCCGGCCGCGGGCCGTGGCCCGGCTGATCTCCTTGGTGGAGGGGGCGTCCCCGCAACTCAGGGAGGTCATGGCGGCGCTCGCGCCGCTGACCGGCAACGCCTACGTGGTGGGCCTGACCGGCTCGCCCGGCGTCGGCAAGTCGACCTCCACCTCCGCCCTCGTCACGGCGTACCGCAAGCAGGGCAGGCGGGTCGGCGTCCTGGCCGTCGACCCGTCGTCACCGTTCTCCGGGGGCGCCCTTCTGGGTGACCGTGTCCGCATGTCGGACCATGCCTCCGACCCCGGTGTCTACATCCGCTCGATGGCCACCCGGGGTCATCTGGGCGGTCTGGCCTGGGCGGCGCCCCAGGCGATCCGCGTGCTGGACGCGGCGGGCTGCGACGTGATCCTGGTGGAGACGGTCGGCGTCGGCCAGTCCGAGGTGGAGATCGCCTCCCAGGCGGACACGTCGGTGGTGCTGCTGGCCCCGGGCATGGGCGACGGCATCCAGGCGGCGAAGGCCGGAATCCTCGAGATCGGCGACGTCTACGTCGTCAACAAGGCCGACCGCGACGGCGCCGACGCCACGGCCCGCGAACTGAACCACATGCTGGGCCTGGGCGAGGCCCGCGGTCCCGGTGACTGGCGCCCGCCCATCGTCAAGACGGTCGCGGCCCGCGCCGAGGGCGTCGACGAGGTGGTGGAGGCCCTGGAGAAGCACCGGGCCTGGATGGAGGAGCACGGCGTCCTGGCCGAGCGCCGCAGGGCCCGCGCGGCCCGCGAGGTGGAGACCATCGCGGTCACGGCCCTGCGCGAGCGGATCGGGGACCTCCACGGCGACCGCCGGCTCAGCGCCCTCGCCGAGCGCATCGTGGCGGGCGGCCTCGACCCCTACCGCGCGGCCGACGAACTGGTGGCGGGCCTGACGGAGAGCTGACCGCCGGGCGTCCGGGCTGTGGTCCCCGGGGTGCGGCCGCGGGCCGCGCCCCGGGGACCACCGCGGTCAGGGGCGCCCCCGCTGCCCCCTCAGGTGCTCGGCGATCGGCTTGAGCGCCTTGTCCAGCTCGGTCAGCGCATCGGGCGACAGCAGGTCTATGAAGTGCCTGCGCACCGACGAGACGTGATGCGGCGCGACCTTCCGCATCGTCTCCATGCCGTGCTCCGTCAGCACGGCGTACAGCCCCCGCCGGTCGGACTCGCAGTTCTCGCGCCGGACCAGGTTCGCGTTCTCCATCCGCGTGATCTGGTGCGAGAGCCGGCTCTTCGACTGCAGCGTGGCGGACGCCAGGTCGCTCATGCGCATCCGCACGTCGTCCGACTCGGACAGATTCACAAGAATCTCGTAGTCGTTCATCGTCAGGCCGAACGGCTGCAGATCTTTTTCGAGCTGGTACGTCAACAGCCTGTTGACCTCCAGGTGGGTGCGCCAGGCGCACTGCTCCGCATCGGTCAGCCAGCGCGTGGCCGTCTCGGTCTCCATGAATGAAGTCTACCTAAGAAGTTGAATGACGAACTACTTCGGATGGTGTGACGGTGCGCACGCGTTCGAGCCGTCACACTCCGCAGACTACCGCTCACAGCCCGAAGCGACGTTGGAGGTCCCCGAGCTGTCCGGGAAGGCGCGGTGTGCCCGACGATTGCGGACCGTGTCCAATCGGTGCCGCTCCGCCACCGCCGGGAACCCCCGGTTCGGGCGGAACCACCCCTGTCGCCTGCTCCGCCATAAGCGTCTCACTCGACTGCAGCAGGACCGTCCCGGCGCCCACGAACTCGAACTGGTGCTCCTCGCCGGAAGCCCCGCCCAGGCCCGTCATCGCACGTAGACCGCCCATGACACCCGTCAGATACCCGTGGTCGTAGTGATGACACGGTGACGGGCAGTCGGCCCACCCGACCAGCGCCTGGGGGTCCACCCGGATCGGGGGTTCCAGGAACACCACCGGACCGTTAGATGCGGCCACGAACTTTCCGGTTCCGATGAGTGTCAGAAAACCTGGCACGATCGACTGCTTGAGCGCGAGACTTGGCTGAAAAGCGAGCAGATTGCCCGCGCGAATGGTCAAGTTCCCGTCGTCCAGGTCATAGGAGTTGACGTCGAAGGCCCGGTCGGCCAGCAGCATCTTCCCGGAGCCGGCCGCCACGACCCAGTCGCTCGCGTGCAGTGGCGAATGGAACGACGTACGGACAAGTCGGTCGAGTCGGCCGTGTCCTATGCCGTTGAACTCGATCGCCCCGTAGTAGGCGATCATCTTCCCCTTCTGCAGGAACCACTCCCCGCCCTTGAGCTCGACGCAGAACGTGTACTTGTTCACGTTGTCGTCGGCGGGCAGGGTCACCGGGTCGTGCACTACTGGGCCGCCGGGGGTTCCGTACGCGCTCACAGCTTCTCCTCCGAGGCCTGGACGTACACCGTGCCGCTGCCGCTCAGCTCCAGCTGGAACGCCTCCCCGGAGCCGCGGCCCACCATGTCCCGCCAGCCGAGCGCGGTGGACAGCTTGTTGCGCACGTCGCCGTGGTGGGCGACGTAGGCCTGCGGATCCACGTGCACCGGGCGCTGCGGGGTGATCGGGATCTCGAAGACGCCGCCGTGCGCCATCACGGCCACCGAGCCCTGGCCCTGGAGGGTGGTGGTGAACAGGCCCTGCCCGGTGACCTGGCCGCGCACCAGGCCCATCACCCCGCCCTGGGAACCCATGAACATCGTGCCCTGCCGGAGCGTGCCCTCGAAGGCGAGCAGCCGGTCGGCCTCGACGTAGAGGGTGTCCCCGGTGAGGCCGATGACGTGGACGTGGTGGCCGCCGTGCCCGAAGAAGACCGTGCCGCTGCCCTCGACGGACATCAGCGGGGTCGCCTCGCCGGCCACCCGGCGCCCGATCATGGACATCAGCCCGCCCTGGCCGCCCTGGACGTTGGGGGTGAAGGACACCTCCCCCCGGTAGGCGAGCATCGCCCCGCGCTGGCTGAACAGCCGCTGCCCGGGCAGCACGGTCGCCTCGACCATCTTGGTGTTGATCTCCCGGAAGCTCATCTCACAGGTCCCCCGCGATCGTGTTGCGTTCACTCGGCTGGACGTACACCAGCCCGTCGCCCTCGAAGCGGATCTGGAAGGCCTCGCCGCCGCCCTCCCCGAAGAGGGTGCGGAACGTCACACCGGACTGGAAGGTCTGCCGTACATCGCCCTGGTGGGCGATGTACGCGCCCGGGTCGACGATCAGCGGGTACTGCGGGCTGACCCGGAGCACCACCGCCGGGCCGTCCGACATGATGGCCGCCTGGCCGTGGCCCTCGACGGTCGTCGTGAACAGCCCGTTGCCCTGCGAGGCGCCGCGCAGCCCGGTGAACGTCGTGCCCGTGCGCAGCCCCGCGTCGGTCGCGAGCAGGTTGCTCGACTCGACGTAGAGCTTGTCCCCCCGCAGGCCGACCAGGTTGATCTCCGAGGCCCGGTCCGCGAACCAGCAGGTCCCCTGCCCCCTCACCTCCATCACCGTCATCTGCTCGCCGGTGAGCCGGCGGGTCACCATCCCGCGCAGCCCTTCCCCGCCGCCGCTCAGCTTCTTGAAGGTCATCTGCCCGTCGTACGCGACCATCGAGCCGTTCTTCGCCTTGACGGCGTCCCCGGTCATGTCGACGGCGAGCACCTTGCTTCCTTGAAGTCGGAACATCGCCACGGAGGGAAAGTAGCGGCGAGCCGGGTGGAGGGAACAGGGCCCGTGGGTGGAGAACGACCCTGAGCGCACCCCCAGGGGTGTGGTTTGCCAGAATGGGGTCAGCTTGTGCGTGTGTTCACAAAGCAGCCGGCCCGTCGTCGCAACTTCCACCGAAGGTGATCCGTGGACATCAAGACCGCCTCCGCCCTCCGCCGTCTCCGCCTGGTCTCCGCCCCTGAGGCCGTGTCCTTCCTGGTCCTGCTCCTCTGCTCGGTGCTGAAGCGGACCACGGACTTCAACGCGGTGCCCGTGATGGGGGCGGTCCACGGCGTGCTGTTCGTGCTGTACGTCCTCTTCTGGGCGGACGCCTGGAACCGTGCCAGGTGGAGCTTCGGCACCGCCGCCCTCTACTTCGTCCTCTCCGTCCTGCCCACCGGCGGCTTCTTCGCGGAGCGCAGGCTGCGCCGCGAGGCCGAGAGCGCCGTCATCGCCGCCCGGGCCCGCAAGGAAGGGGCCGTGAACGCATGATCGTCGCCTTCTCCGTGACGCCCCTCGGCGTCGGCGAGGACGTCGGGGAGTACGTCGCCGACGCCGTCCGCGTGGTCCGCGAGTCGGGGCTGCCCAACCGCACCGACGCCATGTTCACCTCCGTCGAGGGGGAGTGGGACGAGGTCATGGACGTCGTCCGGCGGGCCGTCGCCGCGGTGGAGGCGCGGGCGCCGCGCGTCTCGCTCGTCCTCAAGGCGGACATCCGGCCCGGCGTGACCGACGGCCTGACCTCCAAGGTCGAGACCGTGGAACGGCACCTCGCGGACTGACCCGTCCCACGTCCGCGGCCCCCGGGTGACCGAAAGCCGAGACGGGGCTGACCGGCATATGACCGGCCGGTAGGGTCTGCTGACGTGCCCAAGCCTCTCAGCCTTCCCTTCGACCCCATCGCACGCGCCGACGAGCTCTGGAAGCAGCGCTGGGGAAACGTGCCCGCGATGGCCGCGATCACCTCGATCATGCGGGCGCAGCAGATCCTGCTGGCCGAGGTCGACGCGGTGGTCAAGCCGTACGGCCTGACCTTCGCGCGCTACGAGGCGCTGGTGCTGCTCACCTTCTCCAAGGCCGGCGCGCTGCCGATGTCCAAGATCGGTGAGCGGCTCATGGTGCATCCCACCTCGGTGACGAACACCGTGGACCGGCTGGTCAGGTCCGGTCTGGTGGCCAAGCGCCCCAACCCCGACGACGGCCGCGGCACGCTCGCCGTCATCACCGACAAGGGCCGTGAGGTGGTCGACGCGGCCACCCGTGACCTGATGGCGATGGACTTCGGCCTCGGGGCCTACGACGCCGAGGAGTGCGCGGAGATCTTCGCCATGCTGCGCCCGCTGCGGATCGCGGCACACGACTTCGCCGAGGGGTGACCCGGGGCAAGATCTCCCGGAACGGGCGGTTACGCTCGACGGCATGAAGAAGAGCGTGCTGACCCGCTACCGGGTCCTGGCCTACGTCACCGGTGTGCTGCTGGTCCTGCTGTGCCTGAGCATGATCGCGAAGTACGGACTGGGCATGGACGGCGCCGCCGACGTCACCCGGGTCGTCGCCATCGCGCACGGCTGGCTGTACGTCGTCTATCTGATCTTCGCCTTCGACCTGGGTTCCAAGGCGAAGTGGCCGGTCGGCAAGCAGCTCTGGGTGCTGCTCGCGGGCACGATCCCGACGGCCGCCTTCTTCGTCGAGCGCAGGATCAGCCGCGAGCTGGTGGGCAAGGTCACGGACCGGGCCCCGGCCGTCGCCAAGGCCTGACCCCGAGCCTCGTGACACCGCCGTACGGCACCCGTACGGCGGTGTTCTCGTGGTCGTGACGCGGTTGGCATCGACATTTACTAGGACGTCCAAGTAAATTCGATGGTATGGACGCTCACCCCATCGAGGAAGGCCGCCGGCGCTGGCAGGCCCGCTACGACGCCGCGCGCAAGCGCGACGCAGACTTCACCACGCTCTCCGGCGACCCCGTGGAGCCGGTGTACGGACCCCGGCCCGGGGACACGTACGAGGGATTCGAGCGGATCGGGTGGCCCGGGGAGTACCCCTTCACCCGCGGGCTCCACCCGACCGGCTACCGCGGCCGCACCTGGACGATCCGGCAGTTCGCCGGGTTCGGCAACGCCGAGCAGACCAACGAGCGGTACAAGATGATCCTCGCCGCGGGCGGCGGCGGTCTGTCCGTGGCCTTCGACATGCCGACGCTCATGGGGCGCGACTCCGACGACCCGCGCTCGCTCGGTGAGGTCGGGCACTGCGGTGTGGCCATCGACTCGGCCGCCGACATGGAGGTCCTGTTCAAGGACATCCCGCTCGGCGACGTGACCACCTCCATGACGATCAGCGGGCCCGCGGTGCCCGTCTTCTGCATGTACCTGGTCGCCGCCGAGCGGCAGGGCGTGGCCCCGTCGGTCCTCAACGGCACGCTGCAGACCGACATCTTCAAGGAGTACATCGCCCAGAAGGAGTGGCTCTTCCAGCCGGAGCCCCATCTGCGGCTGATCGGCGACCTGATGGAGTACTGCGCGGCCGGCATCCCCGCGTACAAGCCGCTGTCCGTCTCCGGCTACCACATCCGCGAGGCGGGGGCCACGGCCGCGCAGGAGCTGGCGTACACGCTCGCCGACGGCTTCGGCTACGTCGAACTGGGCCTGAGCCGCGGGCTCGACGTGGACGTCTTCGCGCCGGGCCTGTCCTTCTTCTTCGACGCGCACGTCGACTTCTTCGAGGAGATCGCCAAGTTCCGGGCGGCCCGGCGGATCTGGGCCCGGTGGATGCGCGACGTGTACGGCGCGAAGAGCGAGAAGGCGCAGTGGCTGCGCTTCCACACGCAGACCGCGGGCGTCTCGCTGACCGCCCAGCAGCCGTACAACAACGTGGTGCGCACGGCCGTGGAGGCGCTGGCCGCCGTGCTCGGCGGCACCAACTCGCTGCACACCAACGCGCTGGACGAGACGCTGGCGCTGCCCAGCGAGCAGGCCGCCGAGATCGCGCTGCGCACCCAGCAGGTGCTGATGGAGGAGACCGGCGTCGCCAACGTGGCGGACCCGCTGGGCGGCTCCTGGTACATCGAGCAGCTCACGGACCGGATCGAGGCGGACGCGGAGAAGATCTTCGAGCAGATCAAGGAGCGGGGGCTCAGGGCTCACCCGGACGGGCAGCACCCCATCGGGCCGATCACCTCCGGGATCCTGCGCGGGATCGAGGACGGCTGGTTCACCGGCGAGATCGCCGAGTCCGCCTTCCGCTACCAGCGGGCCCTGGAGAAGGGCGAGAAGCGGGTCGTGGGCGTCAACGTCGCCACCGGATCGGTGACCGGGGACCTGGAGATCCTTCGGGTCAGCCACGAGGTGGAGCGGGAGCAGGTCCGCGTCCTGGGCGAGCGGAAGACGGCGCGGGACGAGGCCGCGGTGCGCGCCGCCCTCGCCGACATGCTGAACGCCGCCCGGTCCGGGGCGAACATGATCGAGCCGATGCTCGACGCCGTACGGGCCGAGGCGACCCTGGGCGAGATCTGCGGCGTGCTGCGGGACGAGTGGGGGGTGTACACGGAACCGGCGGGGTTCTAGCCGCGGGCGTCTCCGGGGGGCGGCTCAGCCCCCTGGAGCCCCGTCCTGGGCCGCCCCGCCGCCCGGCTGGGCGGTCAGGCCGAGGAGCAGTACCCGGGTGAAGCTGTGCACCCAGGCCTCGTCCGCCGGCTTGCCGCTCACCAGGGTGCGGTGGACCACCGCGCCCGCCACCATGTCGAAGATCAGGTCCACCGTGCGGGACGACTCCGCCGGGTCCGGATCCGGCGGGAGTTCGCCGCGGCGCTGGGCCCGGGCTCGGCCCTCCAGGACCAGACGCATCTGCCGGTCCACGATCGAGGCTCGGATCCGCTCGCGCAGGGCGTCGTCGCGGGTCGCCTCCGCGACCACCGCCATCAGGCCACTTCTGGCCTCCGGTCGGGCCAGGATCGCCGCGAACTGGAGCACCACGCCCTCGATGTCGGCGGCCAGACTGCCGCGGTCGGGCAGTTCGAGCTCGTCGAACAGCTCCGCGACCGCGTCCACCACCAGTTCGTGCTTGCCCGCCCAGCGGCGGTAGAGCGTCGTCTTCGCTACCCCCGCCCGCGTGGCCACGTCGCTCAGGGTCAGCCCCGACCAGCCGAGTTCCACCAGAGCCTCGCGTGTGGCGGCCAGGATCGCGGCGTCCGCGGCGGCGCTGCGCGGGCGTCCGGTACGGCTGGCGGGGTGGCGGCTGTGCATGCGTCGACCATAACCGGCGAAATCTGTGCGGTCGTGAGGGAGATCACCGGGGAGTGGTGTCGCGGTGCCCCCGCATGGCATTACGCTACGGGTCGTAGCGAAAGCTCGTGCGGGACGTACACGGGCGACGACCACAGGCGTGGGGTGGGGACCCGGCGCCGAACACAGCGCTTTTTTTCTTCATGCGCCGAGACGGGGGAGGATAGACGCATGCAGCCACGGAACATGTCCATGAGCGGCGTCGTCGACCTCGCCGCGGTGAAGGCGGCCCAGGACGCCAAGGCCAAGGCCGAGCAGACGCGCGCCGAAGCCGCCCGGCAGGGCGGCGCGGGGGCCGTATCCCCGGCCGACCTCGTCATCGACGTCGATGAAGCGGGATTCGAGCGGGATGTCCTGCAACGGTCCGCCGAAGTACCGGTCGTCATCGACTTCTGGGCCGAGTGGTGTCAGCCCTGCAAGCAGCTGAGCCCGGTCCTGGAGCGACTGGCCGTCGAGTACAACGGGCGCGTCGTGCTCGCCAAGATCGACGTCGACGCCAACCAGATGCTGATGCAGCAGTTCGGGGTCCAGGGGATCCCGGCCGTCTTCGCCGTCGTCGCGGGGCAGGCGCTGCCCCTCTTCCAGGGCGCGGCCGGCGAACAGCAGATCCGGGAGACCTTGGACCAGCTCGTCCAGGTCGCCGAGCAGCGCTTCGGGCTGACCGGCCTCACCGTCGACCCGGACGCCGAGCCGGGCGGCGCCGCGCCGCAGGAGATGCCGGCGGGGCCGTACGACGCCCTCCTCGAGGCCGCCGTACAGGCGCTGGACGCGGGGGACCTGGCCGGGGCCGTCCAGGCGTACAAGAACGTGCTGAGTGACGACCCGGGCAACACGGAGGCCAAACTCGGCCTCGGGCAGGCGGAGTTGCTGCAGCGGGTGCAGGGCATGGACCCGCAGCGGGTGCGCGAGGAGGCCGCCGGCAAGCCGGGTGACGTGGACGCGCAGATCGCGGCCGCCGACCTGGATCTGGTGGGCGGTCATGTCGACGACGCCTTCGGGCGGCTCATCGACACCGTGCGGCGCACGGCGGGTGACGACCGGGACGCGGTACGGCGCCGGCTGCTGGAGCTGTTCGAGGTCGTGGGGCCGGAGGACCCCAGGGTGGTCGCGGCCCGACGGGCCCTCGCCCGGGCTCTGTTCTGACCAGTCGCTAAACACCACGGCATGTGATGCCGGAGTGAAAAATTTGCCTACGAGGCGTCAGGGCGGCCGCACTTTGCCAAAACTTGGCAATTGCGGCCGCTGTTACTCGGAGTAAACCGATGCCGTTGATCTGTCTGGTTTCGTCCAAGGATCAACGGCTTTGCTCTGCCCCTGACTGACACCCAGCGTCGCCCTTCGAGACCACTGGGTCGTTGTTCGGTTATCCGGCCGTTACTAGCGAGTAACGAACCCCCTTGTGCCGAGGCCGAGAATGCACCACGATCGGCGACGCTCGGTCCATTCCCGCACCCCCGGCAGCCGGTCGGGTCGAGGGAGACTCTGGGTCCCCACCGAGCAGAGCCGGCGGCAGTGGAGCCGGCTCTAGGACAGGGGGGTCTTCGCCGCACGGCGAAGCCTGTCCAGAAGGTTGTGCGTGATGCGTGTCAGGCGCGACCAGTGGTTGTCGCTCGGGGGTGATCGCCGGTGGTTCGGGCGCGGTTCGTGCCTGATGAGTACGGGCGCTCTCCTTTCCGAGGACGTAGCACTTCTCCCATCCCTGCCTGGCTGAGCCGCCGATTGGGGCGAGTCGGGCCAGGAGATGTACGTCCGAGAAGGAGGAAATATGGAGTCCCAGGTGCGTGGCGGGACCAGATGGAAGCGGTTCGCTGTGGTCATGGTGCCCAGCGTCGCCGCCACGGCAGCGATAGGTGTCGCCCTGGCGCAGGGTGCTCTCGCTGCTTCGTTCAGCGTTTCCGGACAGTCGTTCAAGGTGACGGCGAAGTCGCTCCACGGTGAGGGCTTCGCGCAGTACGGGGCCCTCGACGAGGGCTACACCATGACCGGCCAGAAGGCGCTTCACCCGGTCGCGGTCTCGGCCTTCAAGAGCGCCACCATCCAGAAGATGTGCCAGTCGGTCGTCACCCCGAACCTCCCGGTCATCGGTGATGTGACGCTCCGCCTGGAGGCGGGTGACAGCTCCAACAAGGACAAGCAGGTCCAGGCCGACCGTCTGTACATCGACGTCGAGGACCTGCAGGCCGACGCCGTCTTCCACAACATCGACATCGGTGTTGCCGCCAAGGACGCCAGCAAGGGTCCGGGCATGAAGGGCAACGGCGAGCAGGCCAACCCGTTCGGCTTCGCCCAGCAGGCGGACTCGGCGGACCTGACCGACGTGAAGCAGACGGCGTGGGCGACCACCGCCGGAACCTTCAAGCTCAGCGGTCTGCACATGTCGCTGCACAAGGGCAGTGGCCCGGACATCGAGTGCTACTAAGCATTCACTGACGGGCGGGGGAGCCGGTGGCGCCCCCGCCCGTCCACACTCCGGCCGCGTGTTCACACGCGGCACACATCACCACCACAGCAACGCCGCACCAGGGAGCTGTTTTCCATGAGCGCCGAGACTCCTGCCGCAGACCCCGGTCAGTTCACCCACCGGAGGCTGCAGTTCCGCGCCTGGCGGGGCACCCGGCCGTTCTGGGCCGGCCTCCTCGTCCTGCTCAGCGGCTTTCCGATCATGTACTTCCCGTACGCCCATCTCCAGGTCGGTCATCTGACCCTGGCGATGTCGACGACCGCGGGAGCCGGGTCGCTGATCATCGGCGTGCTGCTCGTCGTGCTCGGCGTCAGCCTCTGGTTCCAGAAGCACGTACGGACCTTCGCGGGCGTCGCCGCGATCCTGCTCGGACTGGTGTCCCTGCCCGTGTCCAACTTCGGCGGCTTCATCGTCGGCTTCCTGCTCGCCCTCGTCGGCGGTGCGATGGCCGTGTCGTGGGCACCGGGCGCGGAGGAGACCGGCACGGGACAGGCGGCCGCTACCGGGCCCTGGCTGGACAAGGGATCGGACGCGGGCACCCTGAGCGAGTCGAACGACCTGTCGGGAACGAGCCCCGCCAACGGGGCGAACGGGAGGCACAGTGCCGGCTGACGAGGTGACCCACGGGGCCGATGTGGACGGGTCCCGTGCGAGATCCGGTCCCCGCCACGCGGCACCCAGGCGGCCGCTGTTCACCAGGTTCCACATGCCCGCCGGCAAGGCGATCGCCTCCGTGGCGATGCCCACCGCCGTCATCGTGGGCATGGGCTTCACATCGACGCTCGCCCTCGCCGACAACAACGGCGGGACGACGTCGAACAGTCAGAAGGCCGCGGAGTACAAGGACTGCGTAGACGCGCTCAAGGACTCCGGGAAGGCCTCGGACTCGCCCTCGCCGTCCGCGAGCGAGTCCACGGACACGGCGACGCCGACCCCCACGGCGTCCGCCGGGGCCACGGACAAGCAGGACCCGGGCAAGACCTCCTCGTCGGATTCAGGTTCCGACGACGAGAAGTCCACGCCCGAGCCCACGGCGACCTCCGGCTCCTCCGGCTCGGATTCGGGCTCCGGATCCGGTGGCGACACGGCGACGCCGTCGCCGTCCGCGAGCAAGAGCAGCGGTGGTGTGCTGGGCACCCTCGGTGACACGCTCGGTGACATCCTCACCGGCGGCAAGACGGACTCCGGCACGTCCGCGAGCCCGGAGCCGTCCGCGTCCCCGTCGACCGGTTCCACCGGCGAGGACAGCACCACCGGCACGGTGAAGGACACGGTCGAGAAGACCACCAAGACCGTCACGGACACCGTCACGGACACCGTCAAGGACACGACCGACACCGTCAAGGACACCACCGACAAGGTCTCCAGCACGGCCGAGGACACCACGCAGGCGGTCAAGGACGCGGCCGAGTCGGCCGTCCCCAGCCCGTCCGCGAGCTCCACGACGTCCCCCGACGACTGCCCGGCCGCCACGGACGACGAGGGCGGCGTCGACAACAAGGTGCCGGTGGCGGACGACCCCTGGTACCTGGACGCCAGCTCGCTGACGCTGAAGGGCGCCGACTACAAGGGCATAGTCGAGGTCAGGACCGCCAACGGCACCACCAAGAAGGTGCTGAAGTACGTCATCTCGGGCGGCACGGACATCGGCGACCTGCACCAGACGGTGAAGGACAAGCAGGCCGGCAAGACGTACCACGTGCAGGCGGCCAAGGGCTCGAAGTCCACGATCACCGGCGGCGACACGGTGATGTACACCGAGAGCATCTCCGGCAACCTGCTGGGGCTGGTCCCGGTCACGTTCAGCCCGGACAGCCCGCCGCCGCTGAACATCCCGCTGATCTACATGACCAAGGTCCACGTGGTCCAGGCGGCCCAGTTCGGCGGCAACCTGCACGTGCCCGGCATGCACGTGTACAGCACCGACTGAGCCTGCGTACAAGCCCGTTCGGGAGCCGCGCACAGAGCTGAGGGCGCCCCCTGTCACAGGGGGGCGCCCTCAGTGCGTGCCGAGACCCTCGGCGGGCGGGTCAGGCGCCCTGGCCGCCCAGGTGGTGCACCCGGACCATGTTGGTGGTGCCGGGGACGCCGGGAGGCGAGCCGGCGGTGATGATCACCGTGTCACCGGGGCTGAAGCGGCCCAGCTTGGCCAGCTCCTGGTCCACCATGTCGACCATCTCGTCGGTGCTGTTGACGAAGGGCACGATGTGGGACTCCACGCCCCAGCTCAGTGTGAGCTCGTTGCGGGTGCCCTCGTCGGTGGTGAAGGCCAGGATCGGCTGGGCCGCGCGGTAGCGGGACAGACGGCGGGCGGTGTCACCGGACTTGGTGAAGGCGATCAGGCCCTTGCCGCCGAGGAAGTCGGCGATCTCGGCGGCGGCACGGGCCACCGAACCGCCCTGTGTGCGCGGCTTCTTGCCGGGGACGAGGGGCTGCAGGCCCTTGGCGAGCAGCTCCTCCTCGGCCGCGCTGACGATCTTCGACATCGTCTTGACGGTCTCGACCGGGTAGGCGCCCACCGAGGACTCCGCCGACAGCATGACCGCGTCCGCGCCGTCCAGGATCGCGTTGGCCACGTCGGAGGCCTCGGCGCGGGTCGGGCGGGAGTTGGTGATCATCGACTCCATCATCTGGGTCGCCACGATCACCGGCTTGGCGTTGCGCCGGCACAGCTCGATCAGGCGCTTCTGCACCATCGGGACCTTCTCGAGCGGGTACTCGACGGCCAGGTCACCGCGGGCCACCATCACACCGTCGAACGCCATCACGACGTCCGTCATGTTCTCGACCGCCTGCGGCTTCTCCACCTTGGCGATCACCGGGACCCGGCGGCCCTCCTCGTCCATCACCCGGTGCACGTCGTTGACGTCCTTGGCGTCCCGGACGAAGGAGAGCGCGACCATGTCGCAGCCCATGCGGAGGGCGAAGCGCAGGTCCTCCACGTCCTTCTCGGACAGCGCGGGCACGTTCACGGCCGTGCCGGGCAGGTTGATGCCCTTGTGGTCGGAGACCACACCGCCCTCGATGACGATCGTCCGCACACGGGGACCCTCGACGTCCAGGACCTTCAGCTCGACGTTGCCGTCGTTGATCAGGATCTGGTCGCCGCGCGAGACGTCGCCCGGCAGGCCCTTGTAGGTGGTCCCGCAGATCTGCTTGTCGCCCGGGACGTCCTCGGTGGTGATGACGAACTCGTCACCCCGCTCGAGTTCGACCGGGCCCTCGGCGAAGGTCTCCAGGCGGATCTTCGGGCCCTGGAGGTCGGCGAGGACACCGATGGCCCGGCCGGTCTCCTTGGACGCGGCCCGGACGCGGTCGTACCGCGACTGGTGCTCGGCGTGGGTGCCGTGGCTGAAGTTGAAACGGGCCACATTCATACCCGCCTCGATCATGGCGACGAGCATCTCGTGGGAGTCGACCGCGGGGCCGAGAGTACAGACGATTTTCGAACGGCGCATGGGGCGATCCTATCGGTTTGTTTCGCTGCGGAATATTCCGTCTGGCGGAAGATACAAATGGGCGGACATGCGCTCAGGCGTGTTACTCCGGTGTATTGCTCAGCTCTTCTTTCCGACCAGCTCGTAGGTCTGTGTCGCGATCTCCAGTTCCTCGTCGGTCGGCACCACCGCGACCGCCACCCGTGCGGACGCGGGCGAGATCAGCCGCGGCTCACCACCGCGCACCGCGTTCAGCTCGCCGTCGACCGCCAGGCCCAGCGGCTCCAGGCCGGCGATCGCCGCCTCGCGCACCGGCGCCGCGTTCTCGCCGACCCCGGCCGTGAACGCGACCGCGTCCACCCGGCCGAGCACCGCGAAATAGGCGCCGATGTACTTCTTGAGCCGGTGAATGTAAATGTCGAAGGCGAGGGCGGCCTCTTCGTCGCCCTCGTCGATCCGGCGGCGGATCTCCCGCATGTCATTGTCCCCGCACAGACCGAACAGACCGCTCCTCTTGTTGAGAAGACTGTCGATCTCGTCCATGGACATTCCGCCGACACGAGTCAAATGGAAGATGACGGCCGGGTCCAGATCACCGGATCGCGTACCCATCACCAGTCCCTCCAAAGGCGTCAGGCCCATCGAGGTGTCCACGCACCGTCCCTTCTCGACCGCGGACGCCGAGGCGCCGTTGCCGAGGTGCAGCACGATGACGTTCACCTCCGAGGGGTCCTTGCCCAGCAGCCGCGCGGTCCGGCGGGAGACGTAGGCGTGCGAGGTGCCGTGGAACCCGTAGCGGCGGATGCGGTGCCGGTCCGCGATCCTCGGGTCGATCGCGTAGCGCGCCGCGGACTCCGGCATCGTCGTGTGGAAGGCCGTGTCGAAGACGGCCACCTGAGGCAGGTCCGGGCGCAGCGCCGTCGCGGTGCGGATACCGGTCAGGTTGGCCGGGTTGTGCAGCGGCGCGACCGGGATCAGCCGCTCGATCTCGGTGAGCACCGCCTCGTCGATCACGGTCGGCTCGGTGAAGAACATGCCGCCGTGCACCACCCGGTGCCCGATCGCGGCCAGCTCCGGCGAGTCCAGGCCCACGCCGTCCCGGGACAGCTCCTCCGCGACCGCCTTCAGCGCCGCGTCGTGGTCGGCGATCGGCCCGTCCTGCTCCCGGGTCTCGCCGCTCCTCACACATGTGTGCTCCAGCCGCGAGGTCTGCTCGCCGATCCGCTCGACCAGCCCCACCGCCAGCCGGCTGCTGTCCCGCATGTCCAGCAGCTGGTACTTCACCGACGAGGAGCCGGAGTTCAGGACGAGGACTCGGGTGGGGGAGGTCACAGCTCGGCCGCCTTCTCGCTGGGGGTCTGGGCCTGGATCGCCGTGATGGCGACGGTGTTGACGATGTCCTGGACGAGCGCGCCCCGGGACAGGTCGTTGACCGGCTTGCGCAGGCCCTGCAGCACCGGGCCGACGGCGATGGCACCGGCCGAGCGCTGCACGGCCTTGTAGGTGTTGTTGCCGGTGTTGAGGTCGGGGAAGATCAGCACCGTGGCCTGCCCGGCGACCTCCGAGCCGGGCAGCTTGGTGGCGGCCACGGAGGGCTCCACGGCCGCGTCGTACTGGATCGGCCCCTCGATCTTCAGGTCCGGCCGCCGCGAGCGCGCCAGCTCGGTGGCCTGGCGCACCTTGTCCACGTCGGCGCCCGAGCCGGACGTACCCGTGGAGTACGACAGCATCGCGATCCGCGGCTCCACCCCGAACCGCGCGGCCGTGACCGCCGACTGGACGGCGATGTCCGCCAGTTGCTCGGCGTTCGGGTCCGGGTTGACGGCGCAGTCGCCGTAGACCAGCACCTTGTCGGCCAGGCACATGAAGAAGACGGAGGAGACGATCGAGGAGTCCGGCCTTGTTTTGATGATCTCGAACGCCGGCCGGATGGTGGCGGCCGTGGAGTGCACCGAGCCGGACACCATGCCGTCGGCCAGGCCCTCCTGCACCATCAGGGTGCCGAAGTAGTTCACGTCCGACACGACGTCGTAGGCCAGCTCCACGGTCACACCGCGGTGGGCGCGCAACTGGGCGTACCGCTCGGCGAAGGCGTCGCGCAGCTCGGAGGTGGCGGGGTCGATCACCTGGCTGTCGCCGAGGTCGATGCCCAGGTCGGCCGCCTTCTTGCGGATCTGGTCGGCCGGGCCGAGCAGGGTCAGGTCGCACACGCCCCGGCGCAGCAGCACCTCGGCGGCGTGCAGCACCCGCTCCTCGGAACCCTCCGGCAGGACGACCCGGCGCCGGTCCGAGCGGGCCTGCTCCAGCAGCTTGTGCTCGAACATCATCGGGGTCACCCGGTCGCTGCTCGGGGCCGAGACCCGGTCCGCGAGGTCCGCGGAGTCGGCGTACCGCTCGAACAGGCCGAGCGCGGTCTCCGCCTTGCGCGGGGTGGCCGCGGTCATCTTCCCCTCCATGGAGAAGAGCCGCCCGGCGGTGGGGAAGCTGTTGCCGGCGACGGAGATCACCGGGGTGCCCGGGGCGAGGCGGGCGGCCAGGGTGAGGATCTCCTCGCTCGGCACCTCGTCCAGGGTGAGCAGCACGCCGGCTATCGGCGGGGTCCCGGCGCTGTGCGCGGCCAGTGATCCGACGACCAGGTCGGCCCGGTCGCCCGGGGTCACCACCAGGCAGCCGGGGGTCAGCGCGGTCAGGAAGTTGGGCAGCATCGCGCCGCCGAACACGAAGTCCAGCGCGTCCCGGGCGAGTCCGGAGTCGTCGCCGAGCAGCACCCGGGCGCCGAGGGTCTGGGCGATCTGCGCGACCGTGGGCGCGGACAGCGCGGGCTCGTCGGGCAGCACGTACACGGGTACCGGCAGCCGGTCCGCAAGCCGCCGGGCGATCTCGTCGCGGTCCTCGCGGTCCACCCGGTTGGCGACCATGGCGAGCACGTCGCAGCCGAGCCCGTCGTACGCCCGGAACGCGTTGCGGATCTCCGCGCGCACCGAGTCGGCGGGCTGTGCGCGGCCGCCCACCACCGGGATCACCGACGCGCCGAACTCGTTGGCCAGGCGGGCGTTCAGGGAGAGTTCGTCGGGGAGCTGGGTGCCGGCGAAGTCGGTGCCGAGGACGAGGACGACGTCGTAGTCCCGGGCCACCAGGTGGAAGCGGTCGACCAGGGTGGAGACCAGTTCGTCGGTGCCCTGCTCGGCCTGGAGCGCGGACGCCTCGACGTAGTCCATGCCGTAGACGGTGGCCGGGTCCTGGGAGAGCCGGTACCGCGTCCGCAGCAACTCGAACATCCGGTCGGGTCCGTCATGGACGAGTGGCCGGAACACTCCCACCCGGTCGACCTGCCGGGTCAGCAGCTCCATGACCCCCAGCTCGACCACCTGGCGGCCGTCGCCGCGGTCGATGCCGGTCACGTACACGCTGCGCGTCACGTGTGCACTCCGTTCCTCTGTCTCGCCGGTCTCTTCCGTGGCACAAAGTCCGTGGCACAAAAATCGCCCGCCCAGGTGAGCGGAACCCTCTTGACAATACCCCCGATGAGGGTTAAGGCGCCCGTCAAGACATCACCCGGTCGGCGGACGTGAAACAATCGGCAGTGGCTCACAGGTACCGACAGCGAGCAGGAGACACAGCACGATGCGCATCGGAGTTCTCACCGCAGGCGGCGACTGCCCCGGCCTGAACGCCGTGATCCGGTCGGTCGTGCACCGGGCGGTGGCGCAGTACGGCGACGAGGTCATCGGCTTCGAGGACGGCTACCGGGGTCTGCTCGACCGTCACTACCGCGCCCTCGACCTCGACGCGGTCAGCGGCATCCTGGCCCGCGGCGGCACCATCCTCGGCTCCTCCCGGCTGCAGCGCGACCGGCTGCGCGAGGCCTGCGAGGGGGCCGCCGACATGGTCGAGGAGTTCGGCATCGACGCGCTGATCCCGATCGGCGGCGAGGGCACCCTGACGGCGGCCCGCATGCTCTCCGACGCCGGTCTGCCGGTCGTCGGCGTCCCGAAGACCATCGACAACGACATCTCCTCCACCGACCGCACCTTCGGCTTCGACACCGCCGTCGGCGTGGCCACGGAGGCCATGGACCGCCTGAAGACCACGGCCGAGTCCCACCAGCGTGTGATGGTCGTCGAGGTCATGGGCCGGCACGCCGGCTGGATCGCCCTGGAGTCCGGCATGGCCGCCGGCGCCCACGGCATCTGCCTGCCGGAACGCCCCTTCGACCCGGCCGACCTGGTCAAGATGGTCGAGGAGCGCTTCGCCCGCGGCAAGAAGTTCGCGGTCGTCTGCGTCGCCGAGGGCGCCCACCCCGCCGAGGGCAGCATGGACTACGGCAAGGGCGAGATCGACCAGTACGGCCACGAGCGCTTCCTGGGCATCGGCACCGCGCTGGCCTACGAGCTGGAGCGGCGCCTCGGCAAGGAGGCCAAGCCGGTCATCCTCGGCCACGTCCAGCGCGGTGGCGTACCCACCGCCTACGACCGCGTCCTCGCCACCCGCTTCGGCTGGCACGCCGTGGAGGCCGCGCACCGCGGCGAGTTCGGCCGGATGACCGCGCTGCGCGGCACCGACATCGTGATGGTGCCGCTCGCGGAGGCCGTCACCGAGCTGAAGACGGTCCCGAAGGACCGCATGGACGAGGCGGAGTCGGTCTTCTAGGGGCCGCCGGACTCCGCTACGGACTCCTGGACTCCACCGCCGTCCAGAAGTTGGCCACGATCCGGTCGAGGAACTCCCGGCCGGACTCGCCGGCACCGCTGCCGCCGCCACCCCAGCCGAGGGTGGCGGCCATGCGCCCCTGATAGTCCAGGTGCAGCTCCCGCAGCACCTCCTCCACCACACGCCGGTCCAGAGGCACCAGCCGCGTCACCGGCCGCACCTGGGCCTGCCAGCGCGTCGTCACCGCGCCGCGCAGCAGGCCGGCGAGCCCCGCCTCGCGGCCCGTGACGGCCACGAAGTCGGCCGGGGCCAGCTCCAGCACCTCCGCGAGGGCGGCCGACCGGCGCTCGTCTCCGCGCCACTGCCCGCTCTCCTCCATCCGCAGATACCCGCGCAGCTCCACACCGACCGCTCGGGCGACGTCCTCGGGTGCGATCCCACGGGCGACGCGGTGCTCCCGCAGGGTCCGGGGACGGCTGACGATCTCTCCCGGAGAACACCACAACACCCCGGCGAGTGCGGTGAGTTCGGCGCCGCCCGGGGCAGCGGTGCCGCGCTCCCAGGCGACGACGAGGCCGGCCGTCACATACGGCAGCCCGTACGAGACCCGCATCCCGTGGGCGACGTGCTCGGGCCCCATCCCGAGGGCGGCCCGGAGCCGGCGGGCGGCCGGGGCGTCGAACGGGGGACCGGGCGGGCCGGCGGGACCGGGACGAGGCGGAGGTGGGCGCACCCGGCACAAGCTAGGGCCGCGACGGCCGGGGTGACTACGGTCGGTTCGAACAGGATCACGGGTGGTGGACGGGCGCGGTTTTGGACGTTCGGCGGATGGGCCGGGCGGTGTCCCGGCCCCGGCGGAAGACGACGGTGGGTGAGGCGACGCGGCCGGAGGCGGCGCGGGCGGGCGGCCGTGCCGTACGGCCACCGGCGGTCACCGGCCCGGTGCCGCTGCCTCCGGAACCCAGCGGTACACCAGTTCCGGCCGGCCCACCTGGCCGTACACCGGACGCCGCTCGGCCCTTCCGGCGTCGACCAGGTGCTCCAGGTAGCGGCGGGCGGTGATCCGCGAGATGCCCACGGCCTCCGCGACGCCGGTCGCCGCCAGGCCCTCCCGGGCGTCCCGGAGGGCGCCGGTCACACGCTCCAGCGTCGGGCCGCTGAGGCCCTTCGGGAGCGCGGCCGGGGACGGCGCGCGCAGCACGGCCAGCGCGCGGTCCACCTCGTCCTGCCCGCTGGCCTCGCCCACCGCCGCGTGGAACTCGGCGTACCGCACCAGCCGGTCGCGCAGCGTGGCGAAGGTGAACGGCTTCAGGACGTACTGCACGACACCCAGCGAGACGCCCTCCCGGACCACGGCCAGATCCCGCGCCGACGTCACCGCTATGACGTCCGTGTGATGCCCCGCCGCCCGCAGCGACCGGGCGAGCTGGAGCCCGTGCACGTCCGGCAGATGCAGGTCGAGCAGCAGCAGGTCGACCGCCGTACGGTCCAGGAACCGGCGTGCCTCCGCGCCCGTGTGCGCCTTGCCGACCGCGACGAACCCCGGCACGCGCCCGACGTACATCACGTGCGCGTCGGCGGCGACGGGATCGTCCTCCACCACGAGGACCCGGATCGTCTGCCGCTCCCCGGTCATGCGCCGCCACCCACCGCCGTGCGCAGCGGCAACCGCACCTCGAACACCGCACCGCCCTCCTCGGCCTCCGTCACCGTCAGCGCGCCCTCGTGACGCGTGACCGCCTGCCGTACGAGGGCCAGGCCCAGGCCCCGTCCGCCGGGCCCCGCAGGTTTCGTCGAGTACCCCCGCTGGAATACCAGGTCCGCGTGGGCCGGGTCGACACCGGCCCCCGTGTCCGAGACCCGCAGCACCAGCTCGGTGCTCCGCGCGTACGCCGTCACCGTCACCCGTGCCCCGCCGGTGCCCTGCGCCGCGTCCACCGCGTTGTCGATGAGGTTGCCGAGGATCGTCACCAGGTCGCGCGCGGGCAGGCCCTCGAGCAGCCCGTCGTCCAGCCGGCTGTCCGCCGACACCACCAGCTCCACGCCCCGCTCGTTCGCCTGCGCCGTCTTGCCCAGCAGCAGCGCGGCCAGCACCGGCTCGCTCACCGCGGCGACCACCTGGTCGGTCAGGGCCTGCGCCAGCTCCAGTTCCGCCGTCGCGAACTCCACCGCCTCCTCGGCCCGGCCCAGCTCGATCAGCGAGACGACCGTGTGCAGGCGGTTCGCCGCCTCGTGCGCCTGCGAGCGCAGGGCCTGGGTGAAGCCCCGCTCCGAGTCCAGCTCACCCATCAGGGACTGCAGCTCGGTCACGTCGCGCAGCGTCACCACCGTGCCCCGGCGCTCCCCGCCCGACACCGGTGAGGTGTTCACCACCAGCACCCTGGACGCCGTCAGGTGCACCTCGTCCACCCGCGGCTCGGAGGACAGCAGCGCCCCGGTCAGCGGGGCCGGCAGGCCCAGGTCCGCCACCGAGCGGCCGATCAGGTCCGCGTCACCCGCGTCGCCCACGCCCAGCAGCTCCCGGCCGCCGTCGTTGATCAGCGCCACCCGGTACTGCCCGTCCAGCATCAGCAGCCCCTCGCGCACCGCGTGCAGCGCCGCCTGGTGGTAGTCGTGCATCCGGCTCAGCTCGGTCGCGTTCATGCCGTGGGTGTGGCGGCGCAGCCGGGCGTTGATCACGTAGGTGCCGACCGCGCCCAGCAGCAGGGTCCCGCCGGCCACCCCCAGCAGGGCGGTGACCTGTTCCTGGACCCGGGCGCTGATCGCCTCCACCTTGATGCCGGCGCTCACCAGCCCGATGACCCGGCCGTCCTCCTCCACCGGGGTCACCGCGCGGACGGACGCGCCGAGGGTGCCGGTGTAGGTCTCGGTGAAGGTACGGCCCTGCCGCGCCGGCGCGATACGGCCCAGGAAGTGCCGGCCGATCTGCTTCTCGTCCGGGTGGGTCCAGCGGATGCCGGACGGGTTCATGATCGTCACGAAGTCGACGTTCGTGTCCCGCATCACCCGCACCGCGTACGGTTGCAGCTCCGCGGTCGGATCGGGGGTGTGGATCGCCGCGCGGACCGACGGGGAGTCCGCTATCGAGCGGGCCACGGCGGTCGCGTGCCGGGCCGCCGCGTCCTCCGCCTGCCGGCCGTCGCTGAGGTAGGTGAACAGCGCGTACCCGGCCACCACCACCGCGATCAGTACCGCCTGCACGGCGAACAGCTGGGTCGCCAGGCTGCGGGGCCGGGGGAGGGACGGGAAGCGCATGTCAGCAGTGTGCCTCTCCATTCAGGCGTGAACTAAATGAACGGAAGGGTGACCGCCCTCACAGGGGCGGGAGATAGTCACGGCATCCCCACCCCGGACGTGAGCCGCACGCCGGTGATGCCGACGAAGACGTCAAGGAGGGCAGCCGTGGCCGCCAGCACCCCCGATACGGCACCTGCCGCACCCCGCGCCAAGCGGGACCGGACCCATTACCTGTACATCGCCGTCATCGTGGCGGTCGCGCTCGGTATCGCCGTGGGACTGATCTGGCCCGATGCCGCGGTCGAGCTGAAGCCGCTGGGCACCGGCTTCGTCAACCTGATCAAGATGATGATCTCGCCGATCATCTTCTGCACGATCGTGCTGGGCATCGGATCGGTGCGCAAGGCCGCGAAGGTCGGCGCCGTCGGCGGTATCGCTCTCGGCTACTTCCTGGTGATGTCGCTGGTCGCCCTCGCCATCGGGCTCGTCGTCGGCAACGTGCTGCACCCCGGGGACGGGCTGCACCTGACCGACGCGCTCAAGCAGACCGGCCACGCTCAGGTCTCCGCCGACGCGCTGCCGCCGGTCGACTTCGTGCTGTCGATCATCCCGGTCACGTTCGTGTCCGCCTTCACCGAGGGCCAGGTCCTGCAGACCCTGCTGATCGCCCTGCTCACCGGGTTCGCGCTGCAGGCCATGGGCTCGGCGGGGCAGCCGGTGCTGCGCGGTGTCGAGCACATCCAGCGGCTGGTCTTCCGCATCCTGTCCATGGTCATGTGGGCCGCCCCCATCGGCGCCTTCGGCGCCATCGCGGCCGTCGTCGGCTCGGCCGGCCTGGACGCGCTGAAGAGCCTCGCCGTGCTGATGCTCGGCTTCTACGTGACCTGCTTCCTGTTCGTCTTCGTCGTGCTCGGCGCCGTGCTGCGGATCGTCGCCGGCGTGAACATCTTCTCCCTGTGCAAGTACCTCGCCCGGGAGTTCCTGCTGATCCTGTCCACCTCCTCCTCGGAGTCCGCGCTGCCGCGGCTCATCGCGAAGATGGAGCACCTGGGCATCAGCAAGCCGGTCGTCGGCATCACCGTGCCGACCGGCTACTCGTTCAACCTCGACGGCACGATGATCTACATGACCATGGCCTCGCTGTACATCGCGGACGCCCTGGGCACCCCGATGTCGGTCGGCGAGCAGATCCCGCTGCTGCTCTTCCTGCTGCTGGCCTCCAAGGGCGCGGCGGGCGTCAGCGGCGCCGGCCTGGCCACGCTGGCCGGCGGTCTGCAGTCGCACAAGCCCGCGCTGGTCGACGGCGTCGGCGTGATCGTCGGCATCGACCGGTTCATGAGCGAGGCCCGCGCCCTGACCAACTTCGCGGGCAACGCCGTGGCCACCGTGCTGATCGGCACCTGGACCAAGGAGATCGACAACGGCCGGGTGCGGCAGGTGCTGGCCGGCGACCTCCCCTTCGACGAGACGACGCTGCTGGACGAGCAGCGGTCCGCCGCCACCGGGCTGCCCGAGCCCCGCGAGGGCGACGAGAAGGAGCTGGCCAAGGCCTGATCCGAGACTCCGGACGCCCGGCCCCGCCTGAACCCGGGCCGGGCGTCCGGCCGACCCCGGGCGGCCGGGTCTCCCCCCGTGACCCGGCCGCCCGGCTCCCATCCACTAACGTGCCGTTCCGGTCGACCGGAACGGCACGTCGGTGCTCGTTCCCGAACGCGGTACGAAAGGCAGGGCACGGGGGATGAAGATCGACTGGGACCGGCGGACCTGCGCGCGCAAGGGCCATGTCACCTACGCGCCGGACGACCCCCGGCTGCGGGTGCGGCTGCACGCCCGGACGGAACTCGGCGACGTCTGGCGCTGCCTGCGCTGCGGCGACTTCGTGCTCGGCGAGCCGCACGCCTCGGGGCCGGCCGAGGACGCACCGCTGGTGCCGCGCGGGAAGGTGCTGCGGGATCTGTTCGTCCTGCGCTTCCTGGCGGTCGAGCGGGCCGTGCGCGGGGTGTTCATCGTGCTGGTCGCGGTCGCGGTGTGGAAGTTCAGCAACAGCCGGAACGCGGTGCGCCGGCTCTTCGAGGAGTATCTGAACGTCTTCCGCCCGGTGTTCCGGCACTTCCACTACGACCTCGACCACTCCCCGGTGGTCGGCTCCCTGCAGAAGGTCTTCGGCTACCGGCAGTCCACGCTGCTGCTGGTGGCGGCACTGCTGCTGGCCTACGCGCTGATCGAACTGGTCGAGGCGGTGGGCCTCTGGTACGCCAAGCGCTGGGCGGAGTACCTGACGGTGGTCGCCACGGCCGCCTTCCTCCCGCTGGAGATCTACGAACTCACCGAGCACATCAGCTGGCTGAAGATCGCCACCCTCGTCCTCAACATCCTCGCGGTCCTCTACATCGCGCTGACCAAGCGCCTGTTCGGCCTGCGCGGCGGACGCCGGAAGTTCGAGGAGGAGCGGCACAGCGCCTCGCTGCTGGAGGTGGAGGAGTCGGCCGGAATGGCGGCCCACGGCCGGTCCTTGCCTTGACGCCGACGTCAACACCTACCGTCGTACCCATGCGAATCGGCGAGCTGGCCGCACGGGCCGGGACCACTACCCGTGCCCTGCGCTACTACGAGACGCGGGGGCTGCTGCCCGCCCGGCGCGACGGCAAGGGACACCGCACCTACGACGAGGGCGACCTCAGGCTGGTGCGCCAGATCCGGACCCTCCAGGACTGCGGGTTCGACCTGGAGGAGACGCGGCCGTTCGTGGAGTGCCTGCGGGCCGGGCACCCGGAGGGCGATTCCTGCCCGGCGTCCCTGGTGGTCTACCGGCGCAAGCTGGACGAGCTGGACGCGCTCATCGGGCAGCTCACGGCGGTGCGGGAGACGGTCGCGGGGCAGCTCGGGCGGGCCGAGCTGGCCCGGGAGGCGCTGGCCGCCGAGTCGCTGGTTCCGGGCGGTCCGGAACCCCTGTGCGAACTGGGAGGGCGGGAGAAATGATCAAGGCTGCGGGTGTGGCCGAGGTGCGGGACGCGGACTTCGGGACGGAGGTGCTCCGGGCGGATCTGCCGGTGCTGGTGGAGTTCACCGCCGACTGGTGCCCGCCGTGCCGCCAGATGGGGCCGGTGCTCAGCGCCCTGGCGTCCGAGCAGGACGGCCGGCTGAAGGTGGTGCAGCTCGACGTGGACACCAACCCCGAGACCACGAACGCGTACAAGGTGCTGTCGATGCCGACGTTCATGGTGTTCCGCGGCGGTGAGCCGGTGAAGGCGATGGTGGGGGCCCGGCCCAGGCGGCGGCTGCTGGAGGAGCTGGCCGACGTGCTCTGAAAGCGGCCCCGCACACCAAAAAATCCCCTGAGCAATTGCGCTCGGGGGATTTCTCTGCGTATATTCAGTGATTCGCGACTTCATTTGGACGAAGGCGCGGTGAAGTTCACTGAGCAGAGTATATCCGGGCGGGAGCGGAATTGTCAAACACCGAATATCCGGACGGTGAATTGCGGCGCGAGCAGGAATTCATCGACGGACTGTACGCGCGCGTCGACGAGCTGCGCGGCGAGGCCGAGACCTCGGTCGAGGACGCCCTCGCGCAGGGCGACAAGCCCATGCAGGCCCGGCTGGAGCGGGACATCCTGGTCGCCGAGCGCTCCGGGCTGCTCGCCGCGCTGAACGCGGTGGACGGTTCGCTCTGCTTCGGCCGGATCGACCTGACCTCCGGTGTCAGCCACCACATCGGCCGGATCGGGCTGCGCGAGGACGACGCCGAGCGCACCCCGGTCCTCATCGACTGGCGGGCCGACGTCGCCCGTCCCTTCTACCTGGCCACCGGCCACACCCCGATGGGACTGCGCCGCCGCCGGCACCTCACCACCGAGGGCCGGACCGTGACCTCGCTGCACGACGAGATCCTCGACCTCGGCGACGCCACCCGCACCGGCCACGAGGACCCCAGCGGCGACGCGGTCCTGTTGGCCGCCCTCAACTCGGCCCGCACCGGCCGGATGAGCGACATCGTGCAGACCATCCAGGCCGAGCAGGACGAGATCATCCGGGCCCCGCACCGCGGGGTGCTGGTGGTCGAGGGCGGCCCCGGCACCGGCAAGACCGCCGTGGCGCTGCACCGGGCGGCCTACCTGCTCTACGAGCACCGGGAGCTGCTGGCCCGCCGCGCCGTGCTCATCGTCGGCCCCAACCCCGCCTTCCTCGGCTACATCGGCGAGGTGCTGCCCTCCCTCGGTGAGACCGGCGTGCTGCTGGCCACCGTCGGCGAGCTGTTCCCCGGGGTACGGGCCAGCGCCACCGACACGCCCGAGGCGGCCGCCGTGAAGGGCCGCGCCGACATGGCCGACGTGCTCGCCGCCGTCGTACACGACCGGCAGGCCCTGCCCGATCCGGTCGTCACCGTCGAGCACGACCGCGAGGTGCTGATGCTGGACGACGGGCTCGTGAGCGTCGCCCGTGAGCGCACCCGCGCCGCCGGGCTGCCGCACAACGCGTCCCGCGAGTACTTCGAGGGGCACATCCTCAACACGCTCACCGAGCTGTACGCCGAGCGCGTGGGCACCGACCCGTACGACGGCGGCAGCCTGCTGGACCCCGCCGACGTCACCCAGATCCGCGACGAACTCGCCGAGAACCCCGAGGTCTGGTCCGCCATCGACCTGCTGTGGCCCCGGATCACCCCGCGGCGGCTGGTCGCCGACTTCCTCGCCGAGCCGGACGGCTACCTGCCCCCGGCCGACGCCGACGCGATCCGCCGCCCGGTGACCCGGGCCTGGACCGTCGCCGACGTGCCCCTCCTCGACGAGGCGGCCGAGCTCCTCGGGGAGGACGACCGGATCGCCAGGGCCCGCGCCGAACGCGAGCGGGAGACACAGGTCGCCTACGCGCAGGGCGTGCTCGACGTCTCCTACGCCTCCCGCACCTACGAGTTCGAGGACAAGGAGGACGGTGACCCGGACGCCAGCGAGGTCCTGTCCGCCCACGACATCATCGACGCCGAGCGGTTCGCCGAGCGGCACGAGGAGGCCGACCACCGCAGCGCCGCCGAGCGGGCCGCCGCCGACCGGACCTGGGCGTTCGGCCACATCATCGTGGACGAGGCGCAGGAGCTGTCGCCGATGGCCTGGCGGCTGCTGATGCGGCGCAGCCCGACCCGCTCGATGACCCTCGTCGGCGACCCCGCCCAGACCGCCGAGGCGGCCGGTGTCGGCTCCTGGGCGGACATCCTCGCCCCTTATGTCGAGGACCGCTGGGAACACACCCGGCTCGGCGTCAACTACCGCACGCCGGCCGAGATCATGGACCTGGCCGCGGCCGTGGTCCGCGCCGAGCACCCGGACTTCGAGCCGCCCAGCTCGGTGCGCTCGACGGGAGTACGGCCCTGGGTGCGGGACGCGGGCGGCGACCTGCCCGGCGCGGTCGCCAAGGCGGTCGCCGAACTCACCCCTGCCGAGGGCCGGCTCGCGGTCATCGCCCCGCGCGAGCTGCACCGGGGGCTGGCCGCCCGGCTCGACGGCGTGACGGCGGGCGCGGAACCCGACCTCACCCACACCGTCGTCCTCCTCGACCCCCGCCAGTCGAAGGGCCTGGAGTTCGACTCGGTCCTGGTCGTGGAACCGGCCCGCTACGGCACCAGCGACCTCTACGTGGCCCTCACCCGCGCCACCCAGCACCTCGGCGTGCTCCACACCGGTGACCTGCCGGCGGGGCTGAACCGGACCAGCCCCTCCGGCGTCTGACGGGCGGCTGGGGGCGGAGACCCTACGCCGGCCGCAGCCACACCGTGGCCAGCGGAGGCAGCGTCAGCCGGATGCTCGCGGGACGCCCGTGCGCGCCCTGCGGCTCCGGCTTGACCGCGTCCGGATTGACGACGTCGCTCCCGCCGTACCGCCCCGCGTCACTGTTCAGCACCTCCACCCACGCCGGAACGTCCTCCGGCACACCGATCCGGTAGTCGTGCCGCACCACCGGCGCCAGATGGGACACCGCGAGCAGCGGATTCCCCTCGGCGTCGAGACGCAGGAACGCGAAGACGTTGTCTTCCACCGCGTCACCGGTGACCCACTGGAAGCCGGCCGGATCGGTGTCCCGCTGCCACAGCGCCGGTGTGGTCCGGTAGCTTGCGTTCAGGTCCCGCACCAGGTCCCGCACGCCCCGGTGGTCGCCCTCGGCGCCGTAGGCCGGGTCGAGCAGCCACCAGTCGGGGCCGTGCGCCTCGGACCACTCGGCGCCCTGGGCGAACTCCTGCCCCATGAACAGCAGTTGTTTGCCCGGGTGCGCCCACATGAAGCCGAGGTAGGCCCGCAGGTTCGCGCGCTGCTGCCACCAGTCGCCCGGCATCTTCGACACCAGCGACCGCTTGCCGTGCACGACCTCGTCGTGGGAGATGGGCAGCACGTAGTTCTCGCTGTACGCGTACACCATCGAGAAGGTCATCTCGTGGTGGTGGTAGCTGCGGTGCACCGGCTCATGGCTCATGTACTCCAGCGAGTCGTGCATCCAGCCCATGTTCCACTTCAGCCCGAAGCCCAGGCCGCCGAAGCCGCTCGGGCCCTGCTGGTGGGTGGGGCGGGTGACGCCGTCCCAGGCCGTCGACTCCTCCGCGATGGTCACCACTCCCGGGCAGCGCCGGTAGACCGTGGCGTTCATCTCCTGGAGGAAGGCGACCGCGTCCAGGTTCTCCCGGCCGCCGTGCTCGTTCGGCGTCCACTGGCCGGCCTCGCGCGAGTAGTCCAGGTAGAGCATCGAGGCCACGGCGTCCACCCGCAGCCCGTCGATGTGGAACTCCTCGCACCAGTACACCGCGTTCGCCACCAGGAAGTTGCGCACCTCGCGGCGGCCGAAGTCGAACTCCAGGGTGCCCCAGTCGGGGTGGGCGGCGCGCAGCGGGTCGTGGTGCTCGTACAGGGGCCGTCCGTCGAACTCCGCCAGCGCCCACGCGTCGCGCGGGAAGTGCGCCGGCACCCAGTCCATCAGGACGCCGATGCCCGCCTGGTGCAGCCGGTCCACCAGGTACTTGAAGTCGTCCGGGGTGCCGAGGCGCGCCGTGGGCGCGTAGAAGCCGGTGACCTGGTAGCCCCAGGAGCCGCCGAACGGGTGCTCGGCGACCGGCATCAGCTCCACATGGGTGAAGCCCATCTCCGTCACGTAGGCGGGGAGCTGTTCGGCGAGCTGCCGGTAGGTCAGGCCCGGCCGCCAGGAGGGCAGGTGGACCTCGTACACGGAGAACGGCGCCTCGTGGACCGGGGTGCCGGCCCGCCGGGCCAGCCAGTCGGCGTCGCCCCACTCGTGGTGCGAGGCGTGCACGATGGAGGAGGTCGCGGGCGGCACCTCGGTGCGGCGGGCCATCGGGTCGGCCCGCAGGGTGCGCGAGCCGTCCGGGCGGGTGATCTCGAACTTGTACAGCTCGCCCTCGCCGACGCCCGGCACGAACAGCTCCCAGATGCCCGAGGAGCCGAGCGAGCGCATCGGGAAGGCCGCGGCGTCCCAGAAGTTGAAGGTCCCGGCGACCCGGACACCCCGCGCGTTCGGCGCCCACACCGCGAACCGGGTGCCCGTCACCCCCTGGTGCGTCGTGATGTGCGCGCCGAGCGCCCGCCAGAGCTGCTCGTGCCGGCCCTCGCCGATCAGGTGCAGGTCCAGCTCGCCCAGCGTGGGCAGGAACCGGTAGGCGTCCTCCGTCTCGTGGACGGTGCCGTCGTACGTGACGAGCAGCCGGTAGGCGGGGACGTCGGTGAGCGGGAGCAGCCCGGAGAAGAAGCCGTCGCCGTCGTCGTGCAGCTCCGCCCGCAGGTCCCCGGAGACCACGGTGACCGCCTGGGCGTGGGGGCGGAAGGCCCGGAAGGCGACACCGCCGGGGACCGGGTGGGCGCCGAGCACGGAGTGCGGGGCGTGGTGCGTGCCGTGCAGCAGCCGCTCGCGGTCACCGGCGTCGATCGCCGGGGAGACCGCCACCTCCGCCGGGCCCGGCCGGTCGGGCGGTTCGGGCCTGCGGGCGGCCGGGATCGCGGCCCGGTCGCCTGTGGGCCTGTCCACCGCGGGCCTGTCCACCGTGCGCCGGTCCGCCTTGCTCTTCTCCGTCTTGCTCTTGCCTGACTTGTTCTTCGAGGTGGCTGGCTTCTTGGGCGTCACGGACGGTTCTCCCGGGCGAGGGTCGGGTCGGACGTGGCGAGGCGGCGGACCGCGGCGAGCGGCACGGGCAGCCACTCGGGGCGGTGACGGGCCTCGTAGACGACTTCGTAGACGGCCTTGTCGGTCTCGTAGGCGCGCAGCAGCACCGGGTCGGTGCGCGGATCGCGGCCCGCGACCTCCGCGTACCCGGAGCAGTAGGCGGACCGGCAGTGCCGTGCCCAGTCCGGCGCGGGCGGGTTCGCCGAGTGGGCGGCGTAGTCGAAGGAGCGCAGCATCCCGGCGATGTCCCGTACCGGCGGCTGCGGCATGCGCCGCTCGGCCAGCGGCCGGGCCGGCTCGCCCTCGAAGTCGATCAGCGACCAGGTGCCGGACGGCGAGCGCAGGCACTGGCCGAGGTGCAGATCGCCGTGGACGCGCTGGGCGGTCCAGGTGTGCCCCTCGGCGGCCAGGTCCGCCAGCGCCTCGAAGGCGGAACGCAGCCCGCGCTCGTACGGCAGCAGCGCCGGCACCGCCCGTACCGCAGCCTCCAGCCGCTCGGTCATGCCGTCCACCAGCAGCCGGAGCTGGGCCTGGCCCAGGGTGACCGTCGGCAGGGCGCGGGCCAGCGCGGTGTGCACCTCGGCGGCCGCCCGGCCGAGTGCCCGGGCCTCGGCGACGAAGTCCTCGCCCTTGGCCAGTTCGCGCAGCGCCAGCTCCCAGCCGTCGTCCGCGCCGTTCAGGAACGGCTGGAGCACGGCCAGGACGTACGGCTCCGGGTCAGGCCCGGCGAGCAGCCACGCCGTCGGCGCCGGCACCCGGTCGCAGCCCTCGCGGGCCAGGGCGAGCGGTATCTCCAGGTCGGGGTTGATCCCCGGGACCACCCGGCGCAACAGCTTCAGGATAAACGTATCGCCGTACACGACGGACGAGTTGGACTGCTCGGCGGTCATCAGCCGGGGTACGAGGCCGCTCCTGATCTCCTGGTCCGGGTCCCGTTCGAACCGCAGCCCGCCGATGCGCGCCCGGGAGCGCAGGGCCTCCAGGAGCACCTCGGCGGGCCGGGGGTCGTACAGGGCCTCGTACACCGTGCGTCCGGCGAGCGGACCCTGCTCCACATGCCCGATCAGCGCGGGCGCCAGCCGGGGCGGCAGCGCCTCGCGCACGCCTATCAGCAGCTGGTAGCAGTCACCGGGGTGCGCCGGCGCGCCCAGTACGGGCGGCTGGTGCACCCGCAGCAGCAGGTGGTAGAGGCCCAGCCGGCCGTCCGGGGGCAGCAGTTCGGTGACGGCCACCTGGGTGAACCCGGTGACCGGGCGTCCCTTGCCCGCGAACCAGCGCTGCCGGGGCAGCCACTCGCGCAGCAGCGGATCGAGCGATGTGAGGAGGTGGCCGGTCGTGCGGTCGGTGCCGAAGGGGGTGACCGTTTCCGCCATGGGCGTCACGTTCCTTTCCCCGGATCGTCGGGGTGTGGTTGTTGCGTGCCCAGGGTGGGGCGGCGGAAACCGCCGGCCGCCCCACCCGGTGGGGACTACGCCGCGTCCCGGCGCAGCCGGAACCAGTAGAAGCCGTGGCCCGCGAGGGTCAGCAAGTACGGCAGTTCACCGATGGCCGGGAACCGCACCCCGCCGAACAGCTCGACCGGGTGGCGCCCGGTGAACGGCCTGAGGTCCAGCTCCGTGGGCTGCGCGAATCGCGAGAAGTTGTGCACGCACAGCACCAGGTCGTCCTCGTACTCGCGCAGGAAGGCGATCACCGCCGGGTTCGAGGACTGCAGCTCGGTGTAGGACCCGAGCCCGAAGGCGGGGTTCTGCTTGCGGATCTCGATCATGCGGCGGGTGAAGTGCAGCAGCGACGAGGGCGACGACATGGACGCCTCGACGTTGGTGACCTGGTAGCCGTAGACCGGGTCCATGATGGTGGGCAGGAACAGGCGCCCCGGATCCGACGACGAGAAGCCCGCGTTGCGGTCTGGGGTCCACTGCATCGGGGTGCGGACGGCGTCGCGGTCGCCGAGCCAGATGTTGTCGCCCATGCCGATCTCGTCGCCGTAGTAGAGGATCGGCGAGCCGGGCAGCGACAG